>NZ_JBSFNO010000028.1:0-114594 GCF_053981095.1 Nocardia sp. NPDC003693 | reverse complement strand
GGGCGGCTACGGGGGGGGCGCGGCGGGGGCGCCCCCCCGCGCCGATCTCGCGGCCGACGGCTGTACCGTGCTGCGCGGGTTCATCCGGCCCGATCTGATCGAGACCCTGCGTGCGGAGGGCGTCGCGCTCGCCCCGCACGCCTACTACGCGGTCGAGCGCGTCAACGCGTACAACATCCCGCTCGACACCGAGCTGCCCGCCGAACATCCCGGGCGTATGGTGCTCGAACGCGGGAACGCCTTCGTGGCCCGCGATCTCATTCCCGCCGAAGCGGTGGTGCACCGGCTCTACACCCATCCGCGATTCCAGCAATTCATCGCGGACTGCTTCGGCCTGGAGACCCTGCACGAGTACACCGATCCGCTGGCCGGGCTGTGCCTGAACGTCGTCGCGCCCGGAATGTCGCATCCCTGGCATTTCGACACCAACGAGTTCACCGTCAGCATGCTCACCCAGGAACCCGAATCCGGCGGCACCTTCGAGTACTGCCCGAACATTCGCTCGCGCACGGCGGAGAACTTCGGCGACGTGCACGCCGTACTGCGCGACGAGGGCGATCATCTGGTGCGCAAGCTCGAGCTACGCCCCGGCGACCTGCAGCTGTTCCAGGGCCGGTTCTCCCTGCACCGCGTCGCGCCGGTAGCCGGTGCGGTGCAACGGCATTCGGTCATCTTCGCGTACAGCGACATTCCGGGCGTGATCGGCACCGCCGAGCGCTCGCGCCAGCTGTTCGGCCGGGTCACCCCCGAACATCTCGCCGCCGCGGCCGTGCGCGGCGATGGCCTGCTCGACTGACACCGCTCCACAGCTCCACCGCTCGACCGATAGATCGCTCGACTGAGAAGAGGACCAGCACGTGCCAGCCTCGTCCCGCAGCACCGTCCTGCACAGCACCGGGAAAGCCTCCTTCGACGACATCTACGACCGCCCCGATCCGCGCGCGTACCTCGCCCGTATGTCCGAATTGGACTATCGGATACCGGAACTGGCCAAACCGCATTTCCAGCGGTTGCTCCGCGACCATCGCGCCGCCACCGGCATCACCGCCCCGACCGTGCTGGACATCGGCTGCTCCTACGGCGTCAACGCCGCGCTGCTGCGCCTGGACACCGACATGACCGATCTGTTCGCCGGCTACCGCGAGACCGCGGCCCTGGACTCGGTCGAGCTCATCGCCCGCGATCGAGCCCGCCTCCTGGAGCACGATCAACTACCCGGAGTACGCTTCATCGGTATGGATTCCTCCAGTCCCGCACTGGATTACGCGCGCGGCGCCGGTTTCCTGCATGCCACCGTGCACGCCGATCTCGAGTCCGCCGACCCGACCGAGCCGCAGCGCCGGACCCTGGCCACCGCGGATCTGGTCATCTCCACCGGATGCGTCGGATACGTCACCGATCGGACCCTGCTGCGCGTGGCCCGCGCGCACGGTGAGAAGCTGCCCTGGATGGCGCACTTCGTGCTGCGCATGTTCTCGTTCGACCCGATCGCCGCTCGCCTGGCCACCCTCGGATATCAGACCGAACTGGCGCCCGGAGCCTTCCGGCAGCGCCGCTTCGCCTCCGAGGAGGAACAGGCGCAGGTACTGAACAGTTTGGCCGCCAAGGATATCGACACCGACGACCTGGAATCGGACGGCTGGCTCTACGCCCAGCTGTACCTGTCCCGGCCGTCAACCGACCCAGCCACCGATCACCCCTGACCATCCGACCACGAGGACAAGCATTGAGCGAACGGACCTTCGCCCACGACGATCAGCTGCCGCGGGTGCCGCTGCCCACGCTCGAGGAGAGCTGCACCCGGTTCCTGCACTGGAGCGCGCCGCTGCTGACCGGCGACGAGTACGCCGCCACCGCGGCGGCCGTCGAGGATCTGCTGCGCCCGGACAGCCCGGCCCGCACGCTGCACGCCGATCTGGAGCGATTCGACGCCGAACCCGGCGTCGGCAGCTGGCTCGACGAGTTCTGGCCCTCCCGGTACCTGGGCCGCCGCGACCGCATCGCGCTCAACGCGAACTTCTTCTTCCTCTTCCACGATGACACCGCGCTGGCGGCCTCGACCTCGGCCGATCAGGCCGAGCGGGCCGCCGCGCTCATCACCGCGGCGGTGGACTACAAGCTGCGCCTGGACGCCGAGGAGATCCCGCCGGTCACCCAGCGCGGGCAGCGACTCAATATGGCGCAGAACAAGTTCCTGTTCTCCGAGACCCGAATTCCCGGGGAACCCCAGGACACCGTGCGCGTGCCGTACACCGACGACTGGCCGGGCCACTCGCAGGCCCGGCACATCGTGGTCTTCTACCGTGGCAACATGTTCCGGATGGACGCGCTCGGCCCCGCCGGCGTGCCCCACACCCCGGAGGACCTGACCGCCGGCCTGCAGGCGGTCATGAAGGCCGGTGCGCGCCGGGCGGCGGTCAACGCCTCCGCCGGGCATCTGACCACCCTGGCCCGCGTCGAGTGGGCGCCGGTGCGCGCGGAGCTGCTGTCCGCCAACGCCGCCGCCTTCGAGACCATCGAGACGGCGCTGTTCTGCGTGTGCCTGGAGGACTTCGCGCCGCGCGACACGCTGCACGCGTGCGATCAGCTCCTGCACGGCGACAGCGGCAATCGCTGGTTCGACAAGGCCGTGTCCTTCGTCGTGTTCGCCGACGGGCAGGCGGGTATCAACGTCGAGCACTGCGGGCTCGACGGCACCACGATCCTGTCCTTCGTCGACACGCTGCTGCAGGATCCGGTGGGCGCCCACGCCGAGCGCTCGGGCGCCCAGGCCCAGGGCCTGCCGGCGATCGAGCCGATCGAGTTCGCGCTCGAAGCCCAGCACCGGGCCGTGATCGCTTCCGCCGCAGCCGCTTTCGCGCAGTTCGCGGCCGACACCGCCACCTCCACGGTGTCCTTCGATTTCGGCACCTCGTACATCAAGACCCTGGGCATCTCCCCGGACGCGTTCGCGCAGCTGAGCTACCAGCTCGCGCACCGGCGCAGCAAGGGCCTGACCGGGGCCACCTACGAGTCGATCGCCACCCGCCAGTACCGCGACGGCCGCACCGAGGCCATGCGGGTGGTGACCACCGAGATACTGGATTTCGTTGCCGCCATGCAGGATCCGGCGGCCGATGCCGAGACCAAGCTGGCCGCGGCGCGGGCGGCGGCGGCCGCGCACGTGCAGCGGGCCCAGGAGTGCCAGCGCGGTGAAGCCCCCGAACAGCACCTCTGGGAGCTGCAACTGCGCCAGCGCCGCAGCGGTGAGCGGCTGGGCGCGACCGAGCCGATGGCCTTCTTCGACAGTCCCGGCTGGCGCATCAGCCGCGACGACTACCTGAGCACGAGCTCGGCGCCCTCGGTCAACATCCAGTACTTCGGGTTCGGCTCCACCAGCCCGACCTGCATCGGCATCGCCTACGTGCTGCTGCCCGATCACTGGAATCTGTACCTCGCGACCCCGAAGTCGGTGGCACACGAGATGCACGAGTTCGCCGCGCAATTGCGCATCGCGGCAGACGAATTGGCGGCGTTGCTGACGCCCTGACCCGGATGCGGTTGTGACGGGCCACAAGGGGTGTTCGCCGCCCGGTGCTTGTTGCAACACATCGACTACCTCCCCGGCTCGCCGGTCGCATGCGGCGGGTGAGCCGGGGAGGTGGTGCACGGCAGTTCGGGATGCCGTGCGCCACGCTTGATTCGGCCCGCCGGTGATGTCGGCGGGCCGAATCGCGTCCGGGGTCTTTCGGACCGCCGCACGTGTGGCGGCCGTCGTCCGAGCAGCAGGGGTGAACACGCGCTGACCACCATGTGGATCTGCCCGCGTGCACCGGACTCGAACACCGCCGGGACCGTGGCTCGTCGCGGCGGCCGCACGTCCGAGCCGCAGCTGGATGCGGTGGACGGGCCGGCGACGGCCACGCCGCTGGACAACGCCGCTGCGCGCCCGGGGTCAGCGGGCGGGCTGGGTCGCGTCGCGGCGCTCACGCAGCCGGTCCGCCCGCGTCCGGTCCGAAACCCAGGTCAGCGCACCGGGTTTGCGAGACTCGGTCACCAGCTCCTTCACCGTCTGCTTGCAGACCAGCTCCTTCAGCGTGGCTCCGGGCCGTCCGCCCAGGTACATCCGCTTCGGGCGGTCGTCCCGGTCGGCGACCTGGAAGATGCCCGCGCGCCGGCCGAGACTGAGGCAGAGTCCGGCGAACCCGAGGCTGATGGGTTCGGGGTGTTCGCCCGCTATCCGGGCCAGGACGGTGTCGGCGGCGTGCGCGCCCAGCGGCCGCGCGGCCTGGCAACTCATGCGGTAGGGCAGGTTCGACGGGGCGGCCGAGTCGCCCGCCGCCACGATGTGCCGGTCGTCGACGCTGGTCAGGGTCTCGTCGGTGAGCAGGCGGCCCAGCGCGTCGGTGGTCAGGCCGCTGCGGGCGGCCAGATCCGGTGCGCCGAATCCCACGGTCCAGATGGTCACCGCGCTCGGCAGTTCGCCACCGTCGGCCAGGCGCACCGCGTCGCGGGTCACCGCGGTGACGCGGGCGGCGGGTCCCTCGAGCATGGTCACGCCGAGTTTCGCCAGGCGCTTGACCGCCGAGCGTCGGGCCTTGGGATGCAGGTAGGTTCCGAAGGTGGCGCCGCAGATCATGGTCACCGCGCGGCCCGCCTCGGCCAGTTCGGTGGCGATCTCGAGGCCGGTCGAACCCGCCCCGACGACCGTGATCGGTGCGTCGTCGGGGGTGGCGCCCAGCACCGGGCGCAGGCGCTCGGCCTCCTCGAAAGTGGCTATCGGATAGGCGAATTCGGCCGCGCCGAGCACGCCCGGGTCGGCGCTCCCGCTGCCGACGGCGTAGATCAGGTAGTCGTAGCCGATGTCGCCACCGCTCGCCAGCTCGAGCTGCTGGACGTCGGGGTCTATGCGCGTGACCGTGTCCACCAGCAGTCGCACCGTCGGGGCCAGCAGATCCCCGTAGTCCATGACCGCGTCGTCGGACCCGGTGACCAACTGGTGCAGGCGAATTCGCTCGACGAACTCGGGGCGGGGGTTGATCAGGGTGACCGTGACGCCGTCGCGCTGGGTCAGGCGATTGGCGGCCAGCACGCCCGCGTAGCCGCCGCCGATCACGATGACATCGGTGTTCATGGTGTTCTCTTTCGTTCGGTGAGAGGTCGGCTCCGGGCCGTGGCCGGAGCCGGGTGAATGCGCTCGAGCGCGCGGGGTTCGGCTAGCCGTTCGCGTGCCCGGCCGCGACGCGCTCGCCGGCGTTCTCGAGCAGGGTCCGCACGAACCGCAGGTGCGCGGGCAGCGCCCGGTCCCACACCGCGCGCCCGGCCGGTTCGTCGAAGCGAATGAAGGTGGCCAACAGCACGCCGCGCTCGTCGCGCCGGAACAGCAGCTGACCTTCGAACCCGAAGTCCGAGGCCACCTGCAGCAGTACGAAATCGGGTTCGGCGTGTGCGATCGGCCAGCCCTGTACGGTGCGGGTCGCGCCGATCGGATGCCGGCGCAGCGCGATCTTCTGCCAGGCCCGTTCGAGGTCGGCCCGCATCTCCGCCGAGGCGCCCTCGAGGATGATGCGCGCCCACTGTTCGGCCGGATAGGCGGCGGCGTTCGCGGTACTCAGCAGGGTCGCGTCGATGTGCCCGATATCGGTCAGGGTGCTGAACTCGAGGTCCTCCGGGCCCAGCTCGATCTCCCGGACGTTCGCCCGCTCGATCAGGTCGTTTCGTTCGTTCGCGTCGTGTCGCGTCATGTCTTTCCCCGTGGATAGTCGCAGGTCGGCGGCGAATCTCCGCTCGCGCCGATAGATACAGAACAGTACTGTATCTATCGAGGATGATGTAATCAAGAGCCCCTGCGACTGATTGGTTGACTGCCGATGGCCCCTCCGGTGCGAACTCCCCGGCAAGCCTGGATCGACGCCGCCCTGGGCATTCTGGCCACTTCCGGCCCGGACGCCGTCCGGGTGGAAACCCTTGCGGCGGAACTGGGTGTGACCCGCGGCGGCTTCTATCGCCAGTTCGCGGGCCGCCAGGAACTGCTCGACGCCGTGCTCGACGCCTGGGAACATCGTGCGATCGACGACGTCCTGCGCCGCCTGGCCGAAGACGACGGCGACGCCAGGTCCAAGGTCCGCAAAGCCGGCCGCTGGACCCTGTCTCGGGATCTGATGCCCATCGACCTCGCGGTGCGCGAGTGGGCCCGCCGCGATCCCGCCGTGGCCACCCGCCTCGAACGCGTGGACACCAGCCGCATGACCTACCTCCGCGACCTGATCGGGACCCTGCACACCGATCCCCGAGAGGTAGAGGCCCGCAGCCTCCTGGCCTTCTCCCTGATGATCGCCGACTACCTGATAACCCTCACCCCCGAGACCGGCACACGGGCGGAAATCGCGGCCGCCGCAACGGATCTGATTCTGGGATAGCTCGCCGTACCCGGTCCGAACGCGTGGGCGGGCTCCGGGGTGAGGGCGCTCGCGGCCGGGCCTGCGATGTTGTCGGGTTCCGCGCGCAGCGTGGCGACGACGGCCCGGGCGTCGCAGGGGCGGAACCTGTCGCCGGCGGTGAGAGGTCGCCGCGCCGAGGGCCGGGGGCGTTCGTCACCTCGAAGTGAGTGAGAGAATCGAGCGCACTGCGGTACCGGGTCGACGAGGGGAACGACATGGCCGAGATCACCGACGGGGCACGACCGGCATGGGTCGACGACGACCTGTTTCCGTTCGAGAGCCGGTTCATCGACATCGACGGGCACACGGTGCACTACGTCGACGAGGGGGCGGGTCCGGTCCTGCTGTTTTTGCACGGCAACCCGACCTGGTCGTTCCTGTGGCGTGAGGTCATCGCCGCGATGCGGGGCGACTTCCGGTGCGTCGCACTGGATTACCCGGGATTCGGGTTGTCGGTGTCGAAACCCGGCTACCGCTTCCTGCCCGAGGAGCACGCGGAGGTGGTCACCGGCTTCGTCGACGCGCTCGGGCTCCGGGACATCACCCTCGTGGGCCAGGACTGGGGTGGGCTGATCGGGCTGGCCGTCGCCCAGCGGCGTGCGGGGGTCTTCACCCGTTTCGTCCTCGCCAACACCTGGGCCTGGCCCGTCAACGGCATCCTGCACTTCGAGGCGTTCTCGCGGATTCTCGGCGGCGCGCCCGGCCGGTACCTGGTCCGCAGGTTCAACCTCCTGGTGAACACCTTCATCCCCACCGGCCACCGCAGGCGCACACCCACCCCCGCCGAGATGGCCCACTACCGCAACGCCCTGGACACTCCCGCCCGCCGCGAGGCCTCGGCCATGTTCCCCAACCGGGTACTGGCGAGCCGGGAGTTCTTCGCCGAGGTGGAGTCCGGCCTCCCCGCGATCTCCGATGTTCCGACCCTGATCGTCTGGGGCGCAGCCGATATCGCCTTCCGCCCGGTCGAACGCGAACGCCTCGAGGCCACCTTCACCGACCACACGACCGTCATCGTCGAGGGCGCCGGCACCTACGTGGAGTCCGACGCCCCCGAGGAGTTCATCGCCGCCCTGCGCTCGTGGCTGACCCGGCATGTCGGTTCCGCCGCCGAGGAGCGGGGCAGCCGTCCCGAGTGAGCTGTCGCCGATCGCGCCGGGGACATGGGGCCGGATCGCGGCGGCGCCGGCTCGAACCCGACGAACGCCGCGCGCAGATACTGTTCTGCGCCATCGACATGTTCGGCGAGCGTCCGTACGCCGCGGTGTCCGCGGGGCACGCCTCGAACCACATACGGATGACGAGATTTCCAGCGGCACAGACATACTCGCGGGCACGTTCGGCGACCTCTGTGCAATCCTGCGCAGCCCTGAACAGTACGCGGCCGGAGTGGTAGCTCGTCTGCGGGAAGCCGGCCGAGTCGGCTACACCGCTCGAGGCGCGTGGAGTGGCGGCGAGAGCAGCGGCGGCACCGCATCCGATGTCGTGCCGCCGGTGAAACGGTATGGGCCCGTGAGCTGTACGCGGCAGGACCCAACTGTCTAGGCCGAGACGGCCTCGGCGAGTCGCGGCAGCTGGCGCAGCGGGTTGTGGCGTTCGACCTCCATGCGCTGATCGGCGTCGAAGATGGCACCGAGTCCGGGCGCGGGATCGTGGCTGCCGCTCTGGGGCAGGGTGGCGGCACTGAACGGCCAGTCCGATCCGAACACGATGTGATCGCGGCCGGTGACGGCGAGGACGCTCGCCATCGCCGCCGGGGCGGCGCTCAGGGCGGTGTCGTAGTAGAAGCGGGAGATCTGCGCGGCGGTGTCCAGGACCGACGGCCGGGGCAGGGAGTCCGGCCACAACTCGCCCAGCACCGTCTGTGACGCCACCCCGATGCGATGGGACAGGAACGGCAGGGTCCCACCGGCGTGGGCGAGCTGGAAGCGGATGTCGGGGTAGCGCTGGGTGACGCCGGTGACCATCATGAGGGTCGCCGCCCGGGTGGTGTCGAAGGTGAACTCCTCTAGGAAATCCGGCAGCGGCAGTTCGGGTTTGGCGTCGGGCGCGATGGCCGCGGGGTGCACGAACACGAACGCGCGCCGCCGATTCAGCTCGGCCATCAGCGGTTCGAATCGCGGGTCGCCGAGGTACACGCCGTTGTAGGCCGACAGCAGCACCACCCCGTCCAGGTGCAGGGTGTCCAGCGCGAACGCGACTTCGGTGATGGCGGCGGCCAGGTCCGGCATGGGCAGCACCGCGAAGGCGCCGAAGCGGGTCGGGTGGGCGCGGAACAGGTCCGCGGCGTAGGTGTTGCAGTAGCGGGCCATGTCGATCGCGTCCTGCCCGCCGAGAAAGGACACGCCGGGGTCCGAGACCGACAGCGCTTGGGCTTGGATTCCGTAGTAGTCCATGAACCCGATGGCCTCCTCCGGCGACCAGTTCGGCGTCGGGTAGCCGCCGATCGTGAAGTGGCCGTGGTCGATCAGGGCGGCGCGGTAGTCCGGTGGCAGGAAGTGCGCGTGCAGGTCGATGCGATAGGCGCCGGACGGGGGCTGTTGGCCGCGGGCGGGCCCGGCCGCGACCGCGGTTCCGAGCGCGGCGAATCCCAGGGTCCCGGCGGCGGCACCGCCGAGGAGACGGCGGCGGCTGGTCACGCGGGAGGAAGGGGCAGAGGTCATGGCGGTCTCACTCACGGTCGGCGGAATCGGGGGCGGATCGGGTTCACCGGGATACGGCGCGGAGGTCGAGCGCGATGTCGACGATCATGTCTTCCTGACCGCCGACGAGTCCGCGGCGGCCGGCTTCCAGCAGCAGCGTGCGCACGTCGATTCCGTATGCGCGCGAAGCATTTTCGGCGTGCCGCAGAAAGCTGGAGTAGACCCCCGCGTAGCCCAGGGTCAAGGTTTCGCGGTCGACCTGGACGGGCCGGTCCATGAGCGGCCGGATGAGGTCGTCGGCGGCGTCGGTGAGCTTGTTCAGGTCCGCGCGGTGTTCCCAGCCGCTCAGCTCCGCGACCGCCACGAAGGCCTCGAGCGGTGTATTGCCCGCTCCCGCACCGAGTCCCGCGAGGGAGGCGTCCACGCGGGTGACGCCCTCCTCGACGGCGACGACGCTGTTGGCGACCGACAGCGACAGATTCTGGTGCGCATGCACCCCGATCTCGGTCGTGGGGGCGAGGACGTCGCGGTAGGCGCGCACGCGTTCGCGGATGCCGTGCATGGTGAGCCGGCCGCCCGAGTCGGTGACGTACACGCAGTGCGCGCCATAGGATTCCATTGCTTTCGCCTGCTCGGCGAGCGCGGTGGGGGAGTTCATGTGACTCATCATCAGGAAGCCCGAGACGTCCATGCCGAGTTCGCGCGCGAACCCGATGTGCTGGGCGGCAATGTCGGCTTCGGTGCAGTGCGTGGCCACTCGCACCGAGCGGACCCCGAGGTCGTGGGCCCGGCGCAGATCGGCGATGGTGCCGATGCCGGGCAGCAGCAGCGTGGTCAGCCGGGCGTGGGTCACGGCGCCGGCTGCCGCTTCGAGCCATTGCCAATCGGTGTGGCTGCCCGGGCCGTAGGTGAGGCTGCCGCCGGAGAGTCCGTCGCCGTGGGCGACCTCGATCGCGTCGACGCCCGCGGCGTCCAGCGCGGTCACGACGGCCGCGATCGTGCCGGGGGTGATGCGGTGGCGCAGGGCGTGCATGCCGTCGCGCAGCGTGACGTCCTGCAGGAAGATCTCGGTCATCGGGTGTGCTCCCGGGTCGAGGCGATCTGTTCTGCGACGCGCAACGCCGCCGAGGTCATGATGTCGAGATTTCCGGCGTAGGCGGGCAGGTAGTGCGCCGCGCCTTCGACCTCCAGGAACACCGAGACCTGGTGTGTCACAGGGTCGCCGCCGGTCAGGGTGTGCACCGGGCTGTCATCCGGGATCGGGGTGATCTGAACCCCCTGTTTGAGCCGATAACCCGGCACGTAGGCCGCGACCCGGTCGACCATCGCGCGCACGGCGCTCTCGATCCGCGGCGCGGCCGCCCCGCCGGGGTCGTGCACGAGTGCCAGCACGGTGTCGCGCATGATCAACGGCGGCTCGGCGGGGTTGAGCACGATGATCGCGCGCCCGCGCCGAGCGCCGCCGACATCGCGGATCGCCGCTCCGGTGGTCTCGGTGAATTCGTCGATGTTCGCGCGCGTTCCCGGGCCGGCCGACGCCGAGGCGATGGCGGCGACGATCTCGGCGTAGGCGACCGCGACGACCTGGGAGATGGCCGCCACGATGGGGACGGTGGCCTGTCCGCCGCAGGTGACCATGTTGACGTTGCGGGCGTCGCGGTGATCGTCGAGGTTGACCGCCGGGACCACGAACGGTCCGATCGCGGCGGGGGTGAGGTCGATCAGGAATTTGCCGTACGGCTCGAGCGCGGCGGCGTTGGCGCGATGGGCGCCGGCGGAGGTGGCGTCGAAGACGATGTCGATCTCGTCGAAGCCGGGCAGCGCGATCAGGCCCCGCACGCCGGCGGCGGTGACGGGCACCCCGAGACGCCGTGCGCGCGCCAAACCGTCCGAGTCCGGGTCGATTCCGACCATGGCGGCCATCCGCAGGTGCTCGGACAGTCGCAATACCTTGATCATCAGATCGGTGCCGATATTGCCCGACCCGATCACGGCGACGTTGGTGCGGCTCATGCGCTCTGCTCCCAGGTGAAGTCGACGGCGCTCAGGAATTCGGTGCCGTGCGACAGCTCCGCGCGGACCCGCTCGCCGGGAATCAACGGCGCCATCGGGCCCAGCGCGCCCGAGAGCACGATGTCGCCCGCCCGCAGGGGATCTCCGAGTTCGGCGGCGGTACGCGCCAGCCACGCCAGCGCGCTGAGCGGGTCGCCCAGGCAGGCGGCGCCGGTCCCTTCCGAGACCAGGTCCGGGCCGCTGGTCATGCGCATGGTGATCTCGCGCGGTTCGAATTCGCTCAGTGACAGGCGCCGCTCGCCGAGGGCGAACCAGCCGCTCGAGGCGTTGTCCGCGACGGTGTCGGCGAAACTGATGTCCCACTCCGCGATTCGACTGTCGACGATCTCGAGCGCCGCGACCGCGTAGTCGACCGCGGCGCGCACGGCGCCGGCGTCGAGTCGATCGTGATCGAGATCAGCGGCGAGCACGAACGCGAGCTCGGCCTCGATCTTGGGCTGCAACAGCCGCGGCCGGTCGGCCGGCGGGGTCTGCGGAACCCGCATGTCGTGGAACAGCACTCCGAAATCGGGCCGGTCCACGCCGAGCTGTTTCCGCACCGCGGGTGAGGTCAGTCCGATCTTGCGGCCGACGATCCGCGCGCCGAGAGCGCGCCGGTGCGCGACCCCGATGCGCTGGACCGCGTAGGCCGCGTCCACGTCGTCCGGGCCGATCAGATCGCGGACCGGCGGGACGGGGGTGCCGCTGTTCGCTGCCGCGCGCAGGCGTTCGGCGGCGCGCTGTGCTGTCGAAACAGGGTGGGCGGTGGGGAGTGTCATCGGGTCTCCTCGTAGCGGTAGCCGATCGGGCCGGGATGCACCGGGGCGCCGGGGGTGTCGATCGTGCGGGTGGGGCCCGACGGCGCCGGGAGGCCGAGTTGCCGGGTGAGGACGGTGATCAGCGCGGGCGCGTTCTCCGGTGTGGCGGTGCCGAAGACGAAGCGGTCCGGCCGGATCAGCACCACCGCGCCCGGGCGCACACGCGCGTGCCGCAGCCAGCGGGTCAGGACGCCGGTGTGGTCCTCGATGTCGGTCACATCGTCGCGCCCGTCGCCGGGTTTGCCCTGGGGTCGGCCGCCGACGGGATAGAGGGTGACGAACCGGGCGCCCAGCGCACGCAGGGTCTCGAGGTCCCCGGCGCCGAGCGAGGTGCGCGGGTCCACGCCGTACCCGAGTAGTGCGAATCCGAGCCCGAGGGTGTCGTCGAACCGCTCGAGTTTGCCGTCGTAGGTGCGCACCAGCGGCTGGGGCGCGAGCCGGCCCTCGATGCCGAACAGGATCGGACGGTCCATCCCGAGATAGGCGCCACGGCGAAATCGCGGTGCGGGCTTCATCTTCGCGCCGCGGATCCACCCACCGAGGCCGGGCACGCGCATGGCGGTGGTCAGCGCGATATCGCGGGCGGCCGCGAGCACCGGATTGCCGAGCGAGACGAGGGTCTTGTTCAACACCGACAGGTCGATCATCGCCTTGGCATGCGGACGGCGTTCGCTTTCGTAGCTGTCCAGAATCGCGGGGTCCCCGCCGTGCCGCAGGATCGCGGTGAGTTTCCAGGACAGGTTGTCCGCGTCGCGGACCCCGGAATTCATGCCCTGGCCGATGAATTGGGGTGTCATGTGCGCGGCGTCGCCGGCCAGCAGGATCCGGCGGTCGCGCCAGCTGTCGGCGACGACCGCGTTGAAGGTGTAGACGAGCTTGCGCAGCACCCGCACCTCGGTGGTGTCGACGAAACGGGAGATGTGGCGCTCGACGGTGGCGGGATCCTCCATCTCCTCCTTCGTCTGGTCCTCCCGCAGCATGAACTCGAACCGGTGGTGCCCACCCGGCTGCGGGCACGACACGATCGGCATGGCCGGATCGCAGACGAAATCGAAGTAGGGCAGGTGCCGGAACGCGTCGGCACCGTCGCGGGCCTCGAGGTCCACGACCAGCCACCGCTCGGGAAAGCTGGTGCCGGACATATCGATTCCGAGGCGGGTGCGCACGACGCTGCGGCCGCCGTCGCACCCGACGAGGTATTTCGCCCGGACCCGCTCGCCGGTTCCGGGTTCGATCTCGAGGGGGCCGGCGCCGTATCCCGAACTCGTGCAGTGCTCGTGGTCGATCAGCACCCCGTCGGCGTCCTGATCGACATCGGTGACCGAGCGGCCCCGCCGGACGCGCACGTGGGGATAGCGCTCGAGCGCCCGTTCGAGACTGTTCTCCAGATAGGGCTGATAGAGAAAGTTCGATACCGGCCAGCCCAGCGGACGGTCTACCTGAGTGAAACGCGCCAGGACCCGCCCGTCGCCGCGCACCCACTGCACGGTGGAGTCGGTGTTCATGTCCGCGGCGAGTTCGTCTGCCACACCGGCGGTTTGGAAGATTCGCATGCCTTCGTCGTCGGTGTAGACCGCGCGCGCCAGGCCGTAGTAGTGCGGTTCGCGCTCGAGCACCAGCACGTCGATCCCGCGCCGGCCCAGCAGGTTGGCCAGGGTCAACCCGGTCGGCCCGAGGCCGACGATCACGACTTCATGATCGAATTCGTTCATGTGCCTGTACTTCCGGTGAGTTCGGGGACGGTGATTTCCGGGGTGCGCAGGCGCGCGACGGCGGTGCGCAGCTGGTCGAACCTGTCCAGCGGGCGCTGGGCGACCGTGTTGTGGCCCCAGACGCTGATGCCCCGATAGGTCGTGGCCCGCCAGGCCCGGTCCAGGTCGGGGGTGATCACGACCGGGTTCCAGCCCACCTCGAGCTCGAAACCCGAAGGGGTGACGCAGTAGAAGGAGAGTTCGCGGTCGTTGGTGTGCTGCCCGACCGACCACGCCATCCGGAATCCCAGGTCGGTGACGCGCCCGAACGCGGCGAGCATGTCGTCGAGGGTCGCCGACTGGATGTTGACGTGCTGGACCCGGGTGCGGATGGGGTCGATCCGGATGCCGCGGATGTTGGCGACGGCGATCGAGTGGTGCCGTTCGTTGACGCGCAGGAACCGGATCTTCATCCGCAGTCCAGAGACGTTCTCGTCGATGAAATCCGACAGGCGCGAGTCGAACAGGGTGCGGTAGTAGGAGTGCACGGCCTCGGGTTCGCGGGACACCATCGCCACGTGGCCCAGGCCGGCTTCGCCGGTCACCCACCCGGAACTCAGCATCCGCAGCGGCTCGCCGATGCTGACCGGGGTGGTGAAGATCTCGGTCGCAATGCCTTTGGGGCCCGGGAAGCGCCAGAGGCGTTCCACACCGCGCAGCGCGCAGTCCTCGCCGGTGCCCTCGCGGATCGGTACGCCGCGGTCGGCGACCCGGGCCAGGATCCGGTCGAAGGTGTCGTGATCGTCCACGTGCCAGCCCAGTGCGGTGACGTCCTCGTCGGAGCCGCGCCGGATCAGGAACCGGCACGCGCGGTCGTCGAGCCGGAAGCGCAGGGTGTCCGCGTCGGGGCGGTCGGTGTGCAGTCCGATGGCGAGCGCCCCGAAGCGGTGCCAGTCCCGAAGTCGCCGGGAATGGATCACCAGATAGCCCAGATGCACCGAGCCATAGACCGATTCGCTCGAACCGATCCGTGGGTGGTCACTCATGCCGGCCCGTCCAGGAACGCGGCGACGAGGTCGTTGAACAGTTCCGCGCGTTCCCACTGGACCCAGTGCCCGGCGCGCGCGGCCAGGTACACATCGCAGTTGGGCATGCGGTCGGCCAGCATCCGCGCACCCTCGGTCCGGTTGACCCGATCGTCCGCGCCCCAGATCACCAGGGTCGGGTGGGTGACCGAGCCCAGGCGCGGATCGCGGGTGAAGTCCATGCGCCACACGGTGCGCAGCGCGCCGGGGCCGGCGGGACGGCGCAGCGGCGGGTTCGCCACCACCTCGGGATCCACACTCGCGCGGTAGCGTTCGTCGATGATGGCGTCGGTGATCGCGCTCGCGTCGTACACCAGGTAGTCGCGCAGGAACCGCGCGAGCTTCTCCCGGCTCGGGCCCTCGCCGGTGTAGTAGGACAGCAGGGATCGCAGACCCTCGGTCGGCAGCGCGCGCGTGGTACCGACGCCGCCGGGGCCCATGAGGATCAGCTTGCCGACCTGCTCGGGCCGGTCCATCGCCAGCCGCAGCGCCGCCGCGCCGCCGTAGGAATTGCCGATCAGGTGTGCTCGGGGCACCTGTAAAGCGTCCAGGAGCCCGCCGATCGCGGCGGCCAGATCGCCGAACGGGTCGCCCTGGTCGATGTGCTTGCTCGATCGGCCGTAGCCCGGCAGGTCGGGCACGATCACCCGGTACCGGCGGGCCAGCACCTCGATGTTGCGCGCGTAGTTCGACAACCCGGACGCACCCGGGCCGCCGCCGTGCAGCAGTACCAGGACCGGGCCGCTGCCCGCCTCGGTGAAGAAGATGTCACGGTCGTCGACCCGGACCGTTCGCCCGGTCCCGAGCTCGTTGTCTGTGCTTGTCACGACTGCCTCCAGAGCGTTAATGATGAAATCATCAATCACGATCGTTTGCTCTGTCAAGGAGAAACTGATGGTTTGATCAGAACTGTGAGAAGCGTCGAGAATCGATCCTGATCGATTCGTCAGATATGATCTGGGCTCCAATAGACGGAAGTGGGGTCCGATGACTGCCGAGCCCGCGGCGCCCAACCGCACCGATCGGCGGCGCGAGCGCACGCGAAACGCCCTGCTCGCCGCCGCGCGAGGGTTCCTGTCCGAGGGGCGCTCCGCAGTGAGCATCCAGGAGATCACCGAGGCCGCCGACGTCGGCTTCGGCAGCTTCTACAACCACTTCGACTCCAAGGAACAGCTTTTCGACGAGGCGGTCCGCTCGGCCCTGCTGGTCTACAGCGAGATGCGCGATCGGATCGTGGCGATGTACGAGGACCCGGCCGAGGTGTTCGCGGTCAGCTTCCGGATGACCGGTCGTCTGCAGCGCCGCATCCCGGAGATGGTGAAGGTCGTCCTGAATTCGGGTATGAGCGTCATGCTGCGCGACGAGGGCCTGGCCCCGCGGGCCCGCGGCGACATCCGCGCGGCTCAGGAGGCCGGCCGCTTCGAGCCGATGGATGTCGATCTGGCCGTCATGTCCGCCGGCGGCGCCCTGCTGGGCCTGCTACAGCTCTTGGACGCGGATCCCGGCGCGGACGCCGACGCCCTCTCGGACGAGATGACCTACCGGATGCTGCGCATGTTCGGCATGACCAAGCGCGCCGCCGAGCGCCTCAGCACCGGCCCGCTCCCCGAGGTGCCCGCCCTCTGAGTCGCTGTCTGTGCCCCGGTAATTCGGGGGTCCGGCCGTCTTTGAAACGTCAGCGATTCAGAGTTCTCGGGGGCTACCCTTCACCGACCCCTCAGTCGGGGGTGTGAACGGGAGGCAATTCGAATGAGTACCGGACGTTGGATCGCCAGGGGCGCAACGGGTTTGGTGGCAGTATCAGCCCTGGCCGCAGTGGTCGGAGCCCCGGCTTCGGCGACAGTCTCCACTGTCACCCTGTACCCCGCGGCGAGTCAGTACGTGGTGGGTGAGAAGTACTCGGTGGATGCGTGGGGTGCGCTGTCTCGCATGGACTTACAGAATCCGAAGGTGACCTTCTTCGACAACGGACAGTGCATCGGGAACAGCGGAACCTACGGCGGGTACGAGGGTGGTGGGACCTACGCGTCGGTGCAGTGGATACCGACGACCCCCGGTACGCACGAGTTGGTCGCCAAGCACGCGGGTACCACCGCGTCGATCACCGTGACGGTCGTCGCGGCGCCGGTCGGTAGTACACCCGCCACGCCGGCCGATCAGGGCGGCTGCGGCTTCATCGAGACCGGCAGCCTCGGGCCGCACGGTCTGCTCGCGTTTCTCCTCGCCGGCAGCAGTGGTGGCTCGTGATCATCGAATGACACCGGCCGGGTATGCGCGTGCCGGGTCCGGCGAACGGTTGGGTTTCCTGGCGCGTGTGTCGCCTGACGTAGGGTGAAAGTCCGCTTCCGTTTGTCCAGGTGTGGTGCGCAGGGGGTGGCGGGCGTTGGCGCACCACCGGATCTGCGAACGGCGGGTACCGAGCGATGAGTACGACGCAAGCCCGGATCGACGGTGGCGACAACATCTTGATCGCGCCTGCGGGGGCGGGGTGCGGGGACTTCTTCGGCGTCGTCCGTACGCCGGAGGAGCTCGCGGCCGGGGAGGTGGACGTCGAGGGGAAATCCGTTTACCTGTGTGGGGATCCGGACGGGATTGACGCTGCCGCAGTGTGTTCGGCCGCTCGGGTGTTCGTCGTCCGGGAACTGGCGGACGGCGAACACGGTGACGCGTGGACCCGGATAGATGTCGGCCGGGTTCCCGTCCGGGTGCACGGCGCGGGTGTGTACTACCGCCGCTTCTTCGACCCCGGCGACGACCACTTCGGCCGGATCGGCGACGAGCACGCCTTCCAGTCGCTGACCGAGTCGACCAAGCCGGGGGCCGCCCATCGGAGCGGTATCTACCTGACGCCGGTGCACCGCGACGGTGCGGATCTGCATTTCCGGCTGCTGCGGTGTTCGACGAATCTCTCCGGGCCCACCGAGGGGTTCGGGCCGACCGACGCGGACATCGTGGCGGCGCTGAATCGTGAGGCCGCCACCATCTTCCGGGACGGCGCGCCCCTGAATCACGTGCTCGCCCAGATCTATCACAACACCCGCGCCACCCCCGAGCGCAAGCAGGCCAAAGCCAAGATCTCGGCGCACGCGGACAAGACCAAGGACATGCCCGGCAACGGGATCATGGCGTTCTGCACGTTCTACGACGGGCTCGACCGGCTGGAGCCCCTGGCCGGGGATCCCTTCGATCGCGGCGTGCGGAACGTCAGCGGACTGACCAAACTGCGCTTCCAACTGAAGAATTCGGCTGCCGAGCACGCCGGCCCCGACCTGCCCGTGCAGTTCGAACTGACCCTGTATCCCGGCTCCGTCTTCTTCATGCCGCTGTCCACGAACCGCCTGTACACCCACGAGATCCGGCCGTCGAGCCTGGACGCGGAGTCGCTGCCGACCCGGCTGGGGTACGTGGTGCGCTGCTCGAGCACCGAAGCCGTGCACAGGGATGGGCGGACATTCCTCAAACTGGCCGGCGGCCTCGCGGAGTTGGAGCAGCCCACGCCGGAGGGTATGGACGAGCTGCGCAGGCTGTACTCCGAGGAGAACAAGACCTCCGCGCACATCGACTACGGCGACCGGTTCGGCTTCAGCATGAATTCGGGGGACTACGTTGCTCCCCGGGTCTGAGGTCGCGCCCGGGATCGCCTCGTACACCGTGCCGTTCGAGCAGGAGTGGTACGCGGAGCTGTCGGCCTCGGTCCGGTGGGAAGAGCTCGGCACCGGCAGGCGCGGGGCCACGCTCACGAAATCCGATGCGGCGGGCGGTGTTCCGCTCGTACGCACCACCACCAGGTACGAGAACCCCGCCCAGCCCTTCCGCCCGGTGCATGATCGTCTCGCGGAACAGATCAGGGCGCGGGCGGGTCTACCCGCGACGTTCGACAACGCGCTGATCGAGACCTACACGAACGCCTACGCCACCATGGGCAGTCACTCGGATCAGGCACTCGACCTGGCCGACGGCTCGCACATCGCGGTCTTCTCCTGCTACCGCCGCCCCGAACCGACGGCCCCCAGGAAACTGATCGTCGAACCCAAAGGCTCGTCCGAGAAGTACGAGATCCCGCTGTCGCACAACGGTTTCGTGGTTTTCTCAGTCGAAACGAACCGCCTGCTCAAACACAAGATCGTGCTGGATACCCCCGCCCGCCCCGCGGAGAACGACTGGCTCGGCGTGACGTTCCGAACCTCGAAGACCCACCTCCGCTTCGAAAACGGCCACCCGCACCTCCCACACGGCGAACGCCTGACCCTCGCCGACGAGGATCAACGCCGGGAGTTCTATCAACTCCGCCGCCGCGAGAACAACGAAACCGCCTTCCGCTACCCGCCCCTGACCTACACCGTGAGCGCGAGCGACCTGATCCCACCCGGCTGACCGGTCGGCGCTTGCGATCGGAGCGAGGCGCTGGCCGCGTTGTGCTCGAAAAGTGCTGATGCCGAGAAGAACTCGGAATTCCGTCGCGCGATCGCATGGTGATCCGCAGGCGCCAGGTTCTTCGGTGCGATGCCCCGTCCGTACCCGCCGCAGAACGCCGCCCGGAACCACCCGCCGCTGAGCACGGAGATCGCCACTTGCTCCTGACGTAACGTCAGGTCCTAACGTCCTCGATGCCCGCGCGAGGTGCGCAGGGGGAGGTGGTTCGCCGCATGGACGAGACGGGAATCGTGCGGGTGTGGAAGATCGGTGAACTCGCGGCGGAAGCCGGCCTGACGGTTCGCACGCTGCACCATTACGACCGCATCGGGCTGGTGTGCCCGGCCGCACGCACCGGAACCGGCCATCGCCGCTACACAGAGGCCGATGTCCGGCGCCTGTACCGGGTGCTGGCGCTGCGCCAACTCGGGCTCGGTTTGGACCGGATCGCGGAGGCGCTCGCCGGAACCGTGCCCATGGCACGGGTACTGGCGGCGCATCGCGACGGCCTGGCCGCGCGATTGACCGCGATGAGCGAGCTGCACGCACAGGTCAGCGCTCTCGCCGACACCGCCGAGCAGCGTCCCGATCTGAGCGCGGACCACTTCCTGGGATTGATCAGAAGGACCGCCATGATCGACGACAACCACTTCACCCGCGAGAACGCACGGGCGTTCGCGACCCTCTACTTCGCTCAGCTCACCGCAAGGCAAGGCGCACTGCGGTTCTGGTACGCCGCGGATGCCCGGCTCACCCTCGGCGACGTCGCGCGCGTCGGCCCGTCGGCGATCGTCGACGAACTCGTCCGTACCCCGGCCGCGGGGTACACGGTCGACGCCGTAGAGCTCGAGCCCGATACCGAAACCCGCACGTTGTTCCGGGTGACGGGAACGCTGCTGCCGGACCGTGCCTTACGGGCGCGGCCGTTCGAGGCGGAGTTCACGGTGAACAGGTCCACGGCGGATGCGGCCTACCTGATCGCCGATCAGACTCTTCGGGAGTTCGACAGTGTTGCAAGCCAACTCGCTCGAGCGAGCAGGAATGCGGGACCTGAAGGGTCCCGCATTGCTGTTCGCGCCTCCGGCCCCCGGCCTACCCGCCGTACAGGCGGATGAAGTCCTGCGCCGGGTCGATGCTGGGAACGGTGAAGCTCGACGACGTGCCCGCCACCTGCGTCTCTTCCACGAACGGCGTGGGCTCGGGCGGGAGGTGGCGCCAGTGGGCGCGCGGGTCCTCGGCCGGCTCCGGGCTGGTGTTCGATGGCATGACGGCCCCCTTCTCGATCCGTCACCTCATGGTACGCGGGGTGGATCGTGGTCGGCGGGATGTGTTGGGGCGCAGGGTGAGCGGCGGGCGGGCATCGACCGGCGCTCGTCGGCGCGTGGACATGCCGATCAGAACGGTTCGAGGGCCAGGCGGCCCACGACGATGAACACGGCGAGAGCCAGATAGACCGAATTCACCGCGACCAGCGCGGGTTGACCGTGGCGGGCGTGGGTCCGCATCGCGCCGACCATGAGCAGGATCCACGCGCCGGCCGTGATCGCCACCGTCACGGGGGCGATATCCAGGACGGCGGGCAGGATCAGCCCGACCGCGGCCAGCAGTTCGGTCACGCCGAGGGATTTGATGGCGCCGGGGGAGTAGTCGGCGGTCCACTCGCCACCGTGCGCCGCGGCCAGTTTCGGCTTGGGCAGAAAGGTTTTGGTCATTCCGCCGGCCAGCGCGACGGCGGCGAGCAGGCCGGTGGCGATCCAGAGCGTGAGGTTCACTGCGGTCTCCGATTGTGCTGAGTGGCGTGGGTCGGACGCATTCAGCTTCGATCCGGGCCATCGGGCGAACAAGGTACGGTTCGTGCACCGATCAATAACTCTGGAGTTATCAGTGGAGCTGCGCGATATCGAGATCTTCCTGACCCTCGCCGAGGAACTGCACTTCGGCCGGACCGCCGAGCGCCTGCACGTGTCCCAGGCCCGGGTCAGCCAGGCGGTGCGCAAACAGGAACGGCGCCTGGGGGTCGAGCTGTTCGAGCGCACCAGCCGCACCGTGCGCCTGACCCCGGTCGGCCGCCGCCTGCGCGAGGACCTCCAGCAGGTGCAGGATCTGCTGCACGCGGCCCTGGAACGGGCGGAGGCAACGGGCGCCGGGGGCGGAAAGTCGGTGCGGCTCGGGGTGTTCGGGCACGCCGGACACGAACTGCGGCCGCTGCTCGACGTGTACGCGGCCCGCCACCCGGGTGCGGAGGTGAGCTTCGCCGAGGTCAACGGCGGGGATTCGTTCACCTCGCTGCGCACCGGCGACAACGACGCGAACGTGCTGTGGCTCCCGGTCGCCGAACCCGATCTGACGGTCGGCCCGACCGTACTCACCGGGGGACGCGTCCTGGCCGTGTCCACCGACCATCCACTGGCCGCACGCGGCGTCGCCGATCTCGAGGACCTGGCCGACTATCGGGTCGCCGATCTCGGACCCGACGCCCCCGAATACTGGGTCGCGGCCATGGTGCCCACACATACCCCGCGGGGCCGCCGTATCGCGCGCGGCCCGATCGCCCGCACGTTCCACGAACTGCTCTCCCTCGTCGCGACCGGTGAGTGCGTGCACCCGCTCGGCGAGATCGCCGCCCGCTACAACAGCCCGCCGGGGATTGTCTTCCTGCCGATGCCCGACGCCCCGCTGCTGCACTGGGCGCTGGTCTGGCGCACGGCCGCGGAGAACTCCGCCCTGCGCGCATTGGCCGCACTCGCCACCGAAAGGGGACCGATTCGGTTGTGAGAATTCCCGATCGGCGTGCGCCGCGGGCGATTTCCGCCGCCGAACGGTGAGACATCGCTCCCATTGCGCCCGGTGCGCATTCCGTGCCCTCGCCGCCGGCGCGTATTCGCTGCTGGCGTCCTGACCGGCGGGATAGCGTCAATGGAGGTATTCGCTCGGCCCGGAACCACGGCACCGCACGATTCTCGTTGCGCGATAAGTCATTTTATGGCTTTCGCAGCCCGTGCATACCGTCGATTTCATGGAATGGAGCTTTCGATCGGCGGCAGAACTCGGGACAGCGTTGCGGTCGGGTGCGGTGACCTCGGTGGCACTGACGGAGGAGGCGATCGCCCGTATCGAGCGTGACGACCGGGCGATCAACGCGATCTGCGTCCGCGATTTCGACCGGGCCCGGGCCGCCGCCCGGCACGCGGACCGGGCGCGCGCCCGCGGCGAGAACGGCCCGCTGCTCGGAATTCCGGTGACGGTCAAGGAGTCCTACGACATGGCCGGACTGCCGACGACCTGGGGTATGCCGCAGTACGCGAATTACGTTCCCGCGCAGGACTCGCTGCAGGTGTCACGATTGAAATCCGCCGGCGCGGTGCTCCTGGGAAAGACCAACGTTCCGGTGACCCTGCGAGATATCCAGACCTACAACGACATCTACGGCGTCACCACGAATCCGTGGGATCGCGACCGCACCGCGGGCGGCTCGTCGGGCGGTTCGGCCGCAGCCCTGGCGGCCGGCTTCGGCGCCCTCTCGATAGGCACGGACATCGCCGGATCACTACGCACACCCGCGCATTTCTGCGGCGTCTACGCACATAAACCGACCCTCTGCCTAGTACCGACCCGGGGCATGATCGCGCCGCCCGCCCCGCCCCTGCCGATCGATCTCGACCTCGCCGTGGCCGGTCCGATGGCCCGCACCGCGAGCGACCTCACGCTGCTGCTGGATGTCATGGCCGGCCCCGACCCGCTGACCCACGGCGTCGGCTACGACCTCGCCCTGCCACCCGCGCGTCACGAACGGCTATCGGACTTCCGGGTGCTGATCGTCGAAGATCATCCGGTCATTCCCACCGGATCTGCGGTGCGCGCGGGCCTGCAGCGCGTCGCCCGGGCGCTGTCGGACGGGGGCGCCCGCGTCGAACACCACAGCTCCCTGCTCCCGGATCTCGCCGACGCCGCGACGATCTACATGCTGCTGATGATGTCGACCGCCGCCGCGAGCCTGCCCGCCGAGGCCTACGAGCAGCTGCGTGCCCGCGCCGCCGCACTGCGCCCGGACGACAGCGGCCTGGACGCGACGCGCCTGCGCGGCACGGTGCTCAGTCACCGCGAGCGGGTCGAAGCGAACCACCGCCGCGAGCTCCACCGGCAGCAGTGGCGTCACCTGTTCACCGAGTTCGACGTGGTGGTCTGTCCCATCACCCCGACCCCCGCTTTCCCGCACGACCACGCCGGCGGACTCGACGACCGCCGGATCGACATCGACGGCACCTCACACGCCTACTTCGACCAGCTCGTGTGGGCCGGTGCGGCCACGATGCCCGGCCTGCCCGCCACCGCGATCCCGACCGGCCCGTCACCCGATGGTCTCCCGGTGGGCGTGCAGCTCATCGGGCCGATGCTCGAGGACCGCACCCCGCTCCGGCTGGCCGAGCTCCTCGAAGAGCGTCTCGGCGGGTTCCGGCGACCCGAATAGGGCTGTGCCGCAACCGGATACGTAATGGCTCAGTGCGAGCGCCGAACCAGCCCGTCGAGACCGGAGATCCAGCGTGCGGTATCGGAGAGGATGAAGCCGTACTCGCCGTCGGCGGTCGACACCACCATATGCGTGGTCCCACCGTGCACGGCGCCGTTGAACGCCTTGGACTCCCGGACGCCGGTGATGGCGGCGACCGGGATCTCGATCAGTTTCGAGGTGGCGGTGCGAAAGACCAGGCGTCGGCCGGTCAGCCCGATGCGCCCGCTGTTCTTGACCTTGGGGGCGCCGGGCACGGTGGAGCCCCGATAGCTACCGCGCTCCATCGGCAGGATGACCGTCTCGGCGGCCATGCTCGTCGCCAGTTCCTGATCCAGCCGCGCGTTCTTCCCCCGGAAGTGGACGACGACGGGCACGATCCAGAGCAGCTGGACCAGGATGACAACCAGGACGATGCCGATCACCACGAGGGCGACGCTCACGGCGCTCTCCGTTCCTCGACGACGGCACCGGCGCACACCGCTGCCCGCGAGAATCGTATGCCCGATCGTTGCCGAAGGGGAGGTCAACGCCGCCGATCGCCCGGTTTTTCGGCGCCCAGCCGAGCCGCGACCGCGCGCGCCGTCCGCTTGGCCGAGCCCGGGTTCTGTCCGGTCACCAGAGTGCCGTCCACCACCGTGTAGGGAACGAACGGCAGCATGGCCTTCTCGTACAGTGCGCCACGCTTTTTCACCTCGGCCTCGGCGTTGTAGGGCACGAGCTTGTCCACGCGGGCCAGCACCTCCTCCTGCCACGCGAAGCCGGTGAGCTTGCGTCCGGCGACGAGGTGGGTGCCGTCGGACAGCACGGTGTTCAGCAGTCCGCAGTACCCGTGGCACACCGAGGCGACGATGCCGCCGTGCTCGAAGATCTCGCGGGTGATCCGCTGCAGCCCGGCGCTGTCGGGGAAGTCGTACATGACCGCGTGCCCGCCGGTGAAGAAGATGGCGTCGTAGTCCGCCGAGGCGATGTCCTCGGGCGCGGCGGTGTTGTCCAGCAACGCCATTCGCGCCGGATCGCCGTGCCAGGACTTCGCGGACCCGTCGTAGTTGGGGAACTTCAGCGACCGCGGTTCCAGCGGAACGCGACCGCCGGCCGGGCTGACCAGGGTCTGCTCGAATCCGTTCGCGGCGAACACCTCCCACGCGTGCGAGAGCTCGGACAGCCAGAGCCCGGTCGGATGGGACGGGTCGTCGTAATGCCCGACGTTGGTGACGACATTCAGAATGCGCGCGACCATGGTTCCTCCGGTGCTGTCGTAGGGACTGTGAACTCGAAAGTCATTGCGGTACCGCGGGTACGGACGTGGGGATCGGCATGTGCAGGGCGTTCTGCCCGGCTGTCATGACGTCGAGTCGAATGGTTCGCGACGGTCGCAGGGAACGGATGTCGTCGGATATCCGGCCGGTACCGAGCCGCAGCTCGACACCCCGCGGGAGCTGTGCGCTGCCGGTGGCCAGGACGTTGGTCTGGCTCAGCGTCGAATGCCAGGCGCCATCGATGGTCGTGTAGGAGGTCAGGCTCGAAATCCGTTCGCCCGAACCGGTTGTGACCTGGCGCGGGGTGCGCGCGGACAGGCTCACGTCGGTGTCGCCGTCCGCGTTCGCGACCCGGGCCAGCACGCGCGCGTCGTCGATGCCGACGTCGATACCGGTGACCCACTTAGGGAAGCCGTACCCGTCGTGACCGCGCACCCGGGCGATGTCGCTGCTGACGGGCAGCGACAGCACGTACGTGTGCAGGTGATCGTTCGCCAGACCCGTGATCAGGTCGAACAGGCCCGGGCCCCCGTGCCGCGCGGGCCGTACGCCGATCCCGACCGCGGCCTCGGTGTAGAAGTCGATGTCGCACACCTCGTACCGGAAGAACATGATCGACACGATCCCGATCCCGGGCGCGAGCTGCAGCGGGGACAGTTCCCGGGGCAGCCGCGCGCGGATCGCCCGCAGCGGCGCGAGCATCGTCAGGCGCGCGGTGGAGATCCGGTAGTAGAAGTTCGGCGTCCAGGTGGGCCCGATCGGTGAGTCGACCCGGGTTTTCGGCAGGCGCCGGAAGAAGTCGACGCCGGGAACTCGCGGATCCGTCGCGACGGCGTCGAGATCGGTGTTCATCCGAAAGCGGTCGTAGAGACCGCCTTTCGGGACCGCGATCGAGTGGCGGCCCAGTTCTACGACGACCTGCTGTGGTGCGGGTGCCATACCAACCCCTAATGTAGACAGCGCTTACATTGGACGAGGGTAGAAGTTGATGTGAGCACTGTCAACATGTCGGTTAAGTGTGCGCGGACAGGATCGCCGTGAACGAGGCGCGGATCTGCGCGGCGCGCGCGTCGGGGGAGTCCGCGGCCAGCTTGCCGTCCAGGTACAGGCAGGCCAGCCCGTGTGCGAGACCCCAGCCCGCCGCGGCCAGCGCCTCCCGATCGCCGTCGGGGAAGACCTGTCCCATGCCGAAGCGCAGCAGTTCGTGGATCTCCTCCGCGGCTCGGGCTCGGTCCTCGTCCGACCTGTCACAGGGGTTGCCGAACATCAGTCGGAACAGCGCGGGCCTGCGCAGCGCGAACTCGACGTAGGCGACCGCGAAGTCGCCGAGATCCGCCGGGGCCGTGGGCAACTCGCGTCCGGTGAGCAGATCCTCCCGTAGGTCGCGCAGGCCCTGGGCGGCCAATGCCGACTCGAGCGCGTCCCGGTCCGCGAAGTGGCGGTAGGGCGCGGTCGGGGAGACGCCCGCCTCGCGTGCGACCGCGCGCAGCGAGAACGGCTCACCGGCTTCGAGCATGCGCATCGCGGCGGTCAGGAGCGAGGCGCGCAGGTCGCCGTGATGGTAACCACCCTTCGCTGAAGTTGACACTGCTTACATTCCTTTCTAGCCTCATGTTAGCAATGTAAACATACCGTACGCAGGAGCCACCGATGTCAGTGACACCCCCTACCTCGGGCGAGCTCGACGAGGCCGTCCGCACCTCGCCGGTCTTCGACCCGTTCACCCTCCCGAACGGCGCCGTCATCCCCAACCGCCTCGTCAAAGCCGCCATGGAGGAGAACATGGCCGCGCCCGGGCAACTGCCCGGCGAGGCGCTGTTCCAGCTGTACCGCCGCTGGAGTCGGGGCGGTGCCGGGTTGATCATCACCGGCAACGTGATGGTGCACGCCGAGGCGCTCACCGGCCCGGGCGGTGTCGTCCTGGACGAGCGGTCGCCGCTGGAACCGTTCCGGCAGTGGGCGATCGCCGCCAAGAGCGGCGGTGCGCGGGTGTGGATGCAGATCAACCATCCGGGCCGTCAGGTTCGCGCGGACATGCCCGGCGTGGCCTGGGCGCCGTCGGCGATCCGGGTCGACATCGGCCGCAACAGCGGGCGTTTCGCCGAGCCGGTGGCGATGAGCGCGCAGCAGATCGAACAGACCGTCGGCCGATTCGCCGAGACGGCGCGCCGGGCCGAAGCCGCGGGGTTCGACGGCGTGGAAATCCATGCCGCCCACGGCTATCTGCTCTCGCAGTTCCTCTCGCCGCTGTCGAACCGGCGCACGGACGAGTGGGGCGGGACGCTGGAGAATCGGGCCAGGCTGCTGCTCGACATCGTGCGCGCGGTGCGGGCCGTCGTCGCGCCCGGCTTCGCCGTCGCGGTGAAACTGAACTCCGCCGATTTCCAGCGCGGCGGATTCGACGCCGGCGACGCCGCCGGGGTGATCGCGCTGCTCGCTCCGCTGGGCGTGGATGTGGTCGAACTGTCCGGCGGCAGTTACGAAGCCCCCGCCATGACCGGGCAGGCCGGTGACGAGCGGACCCGCGCGCGCGAGGCGTACTTCCTCGGACTCGCCGAAGACCTCGCGGTCTCGAGTCCGCTGCCGCTGATGCTGACCGGCGGGGTGGTGCGGCTGCCGGTGGCCGAGGAAATACGTTCCGGCGGAATCGATCTCGTCGGTATGGGCAGTGCGCTGGCGCTGGATCCCGAGCTGCCGAATCGGTGGCGGCACGACCCCGCGGCCGCGGTCGTGATCGCACCGGTGCGGATGCGGGACAAGGCCGTCGCGTCCGCGGCGAGCATGGCCCGGGTGCGACAGCAGCTGCGCAGGCTCGGCGCGGGGCGCGACCCGCGCCCGGGTATCCATCCCGGCTGGGCGCTGATCAGGGAGACCCTGCTCCAGCAGCGCGCGCTGCGCGGCTATCGGCGCTGGTTGCGCGGGCGGGCCGCGTAGGGCGAAAACCGCACGGGACGAAGTCTTTCGCCTGGAACAGCGCTCCGGCTGGCAAGATCGAAAACGCTGACTCGGCTCGTTCGATGCAGCTTCGAGGACACGATCGAAGGAGATGTCATGACGGAAGCGTTCGTGCTCGGTGGTGTCCGGACCCCGTTCGCTCGATACGGTGGTTCGCTGTCGCATATTCGGACCGACGACCTGCTGGGTATGACCATGAAGGGCGCGTGCGAGCGCGTCGGTGTCCCGCTGGATCAGATCGAGGACATCGTCGCGGGCTGTGTGAACCCCGCCCACGAGGGCATGGGTGACATCGCGCGGTGGGCGGCCCTGGCGGCCGGTTTCCCGGACACCGCCGCCGGCGCGACGATCAACCGGTTCTGCGCGTCGTCGCTGAGCGCGACGATCAATGTCGCGCACGCGATCAAGGCCGGGGACCTGGGGGTCGGGATCGCCTGCGGCGTCGAGTCGATGTCGCGCTCGGGCTACGCGTACATGAAGGGCGACGCCGCGTTCGCGCCCCGGGGTCCGCAGATCCTGCTCGACACGATGTGGGCGGGCGCGGGCGGTCCGGCGAATCCGGCGCTGCTGGGGCGCAACGCCTACATCGGCATGATCGAGACCGCGCAGAAGGTGGCCGACCGCTACGGGCTGACGCGCGAGGAGATCGACGCGTTCGCCCTGCGGACCCAGCGAAACGCGCTGGCGGCCAGGAACTCCGGGCGGCTGGCGAAGGAGATCATGCCGGTCGAGATCCCGGGCACGCGCAAGACGCCCGCCCGGTTGTTCGAGCACGACGAGTTCATCCGCGAGGACACCACGGCCGAACGGCTGGCCGCCCTGCCCCCGCAGCCGGGCACGACGCAGATGACCGCGGGCAACTCGACGCCGCTGACCGACGGCGCCAGCGCGCTGGTGCTGGCCTCGGGGGAGCGGGCCGCCGAGCTCGGGGTGGAGCCGCTGGCCCGGGTCGTGTCGTCCGCGGTGTACGGGATCGACCCGCAGTACATGGGCCTGGCGCCGGCGTGGGCGCTGCCGCTGGCGCTAGAGCGGGCCGGTCTCGCGCCCGAGCAGATCGACGTGTGGGAGGTGCACGAGGCGTTCAGCGCGCAGGCGCTCGGCGTGCTGCGCGAATTGCCCAATCAGCTGGGCGGTTTCACGATTCCCGACGAGAAGCTGACGCCCAACGGCGGGTCGGTGGCGATCGGCCATCCCTTCGGCGCGACCGGTGGCCGGTACGTGCTGACCCTGGCGACCGAGCTGCGCGAGCGCAACGCGCGGTACGGGGC
Organism: Nocardia sp. NPDC003693; assembly: GCF_053981095.1. Lineage (NCBI taxonomy): Bacteria > Bacillati > Actinomycetota > Actinomycetes > Mycobacteriales > Nocardiaceae > Nocardia > Nocardia sp. NPDC003693. The sequence continues at coordinate 85,485 of NZ_JBSFNO010000028.1, read as the reverse complement.
GATCGGGGTGTGTGTCGGGTCCGGGCAGGGTGTGGCGCTCGTGCTGGAGAACCCGGCCGCCGCCTGAGGTTCGGGTTTGTCTTTCGGCTGCCGATACGCGCGGCCGCGCGCCGGGGAGAACGACTCGGAGTGACATGTGGCGCCGGGGCGGTTCGTACTCGCCCCGGCGCTACCCCGCGTACTCGGCTTCTTCCCGCTCCCGAGCGGTGGCGACGGCGATGGCGCGATCGAACGTCCCCGCGAGCGTGGCGCGCCGCGCGGTCTTGAATTCCTCGTCCGGCCCGAGCTCGTCGATGTACCCGTCCCACACCCGCAGGTACCGCTCCCGCCATTCACCCAGCGTGGCCGCCGCCGGGAATGTCGTTCCCACCCTTGCCGGTTCGGCCAGCTGCACCAGAATCTCGAGCCAGGCCGGGACCATGTCCCCGCCCCACTCGTCCGGCTCGAGAGGCGTGTCGTCCTCCGGGTCCTGGAATTGCTCACTGATGTTCCCGATGAGCAGGTCGGTGATTTCCCCGAGCCCGTCCGCGGCGGTGTCGCTGTCGAAGTTCCCCGGACCCCAGACTCCCATGCCAACCTCTTCGCTCGACCCGCGTGTTTTCGCGGGGAGCGTATCAAGGTGGGGTGCGGTGGGTTGTGCGTCGATGGGCGGGTTACCGGTTCAAGGCGCTCCGATGTTTTGCGCCGGCTGGTTCGGTCAACCGACGTGTGCCGCCGGCTCGCCTGAACTCTGTGCTGGTCGATGGCGAGTGTCAGCGCGTTGTTCGTCCAAAGTGGTTCGGGGCGGACATATTCGAGCGTTGTCGGAGCTTGTCGATAGGCTTCGCCGACCATCGAGTGGAGCGGGCAACGGCCGTGCTCGCCGGTATCTCCGGGGCGGTGGTATTCGGGCCGACAGGGTGGGGCATTGATGATCGAAACAGCGTCGTCGCGGAAGCGTGACGGGCACAAGTTGTTGCGATGGCGGCGTGGGCTGTTCGGTGCGGGAGCCGGACTTGTGGTCGCGGGGGTTGGAGTCGGTCTACTTCCTTTCCCCGACCTTTCGCCGTGCTGGTCGGCTCCCACGGGAAGCGCCTTCGAGAGATCGCTGCTGATTGTCGGGGCCGCGGTGGGCTCGGCCCTGGTGCTGTCCGTGATCGCGACCGAGGCGGATGCGCCGCGCCCGGGTCGAGCCGGTTCACCCGTCGGCCGGGTGCGGGGCGGGCTGGGATCGGTGGGAGTCGTGTGGCTGTTGTTCGGTGTACTCGTGTTGCAGCACAAGGGAATTGCGACGTTCACTCACCACCTCGACGTGAACCGGATTCCGCCGATGACCGAGGGGTTTGCGGTTCTGACGTTATGGGGTGCCACAGGCGCGCTCGGGGTAGGCGCAGTTATTCATACCGTCGCGGTGGTGCGAACCCGCCCGCACGTGGATTCGGCGCCCGCAGCGGGTGAGAATCGCGCACGGAGTGTGGTATTCGGCGCGGCGGTGGGCGTTGTTGTCACGGTGGCGCTGTGCGCGTACGTATGGAGCGTTCCAACGTTCTGCGTCGTCGACTGACACCTCGTCGACAGCATCGGGACCTCTGTCTCAGGCCATCAGCGCCCGAGTCGCGCTATTCCCGGGATCACCCAGGAGCGAATCGAATAGCGGCCGAAAGCGCTGATCACTCCACCGTCGAGGCGTGGGCGGCAACGACCCGCCATCCCCGCGAGGCGTCGTGTGCCCACGTGCGGGTGTAGCGCATCCGCGCCGCGAACGGCGCCCCCTGGACGCTCCCTTCCAGTACACCGAGGAACCACGTGACGCCGGTGGTGCCCTCGACGAGCACGGTCAGCTCCTCTTCCTCGACCTTGGTCAGCACCTGAGTTCGGGTGCGGTGCACCTCGAGGTCGTCGGCTTTGGTGAAAGTGTCTGCGCCGAAGGTGAAGATCAGCCGCTCGTCGAGCAACTCGTCCAGCGCCTGGACGTCCCCGCCCAACTGCGCCGCCTGCAGTCGCCGCTCGGCTTCCCGTAGCTCGGTCTCCATGGCTTCGACCCTGTCAGCTCGGCGCCGGTGCGGCATCCCGTTTCGCTGTTGGCGCAATGGCGTACCCGGCATGCTGTCACCACGCACGGTCGGTCTCGCGTCGGCTCGCCTGAGCCCTGAGCACGTCGATCTCGCGCCCCGGCGCCCCGGGATCGATGCCGTGCTCGATCAGCCATCGCACACCGCGCAGACTTCGCGCCGACCACCACGCCCGGATCACCTCGAGATCGACGCGGGTGCCGTACCCCGACAGGACATCCTCGAGGTGTTCCGGGTGACCGAGCGTCAGGGTGGCGATGTCGTATGCCGGATCCCCCTGCGCCGCCTCGGACCAGTCGATCACCCCGGTGATTTCGTCTCCATCGACGAACACGTGCTCGAGCTGCAGATCCCCGTGGATGAACGCCGGCGTGAACGACCGGATCGCGGCCTGGGCGATCTCGCGGTTGGCTGTGATTGTCTCGGCGGGAAGGACATCGTTCCGGACCAGCCACGCGCACTCGGCATCGAGTTCGGCTGCGAGGTGGTTCGGCGTGCGCGTGGGTCGCGGTGGCAGCGGTGCGTTGTGCAGTGTCCGAAGCGCCTCGCCCGCCGCAGCCCACGCGGCCGGTACTGCGGACGACGGCTCGCCGAGCCGGCCCAGCGCTGATCCTCGTAAGGCGGAGAGGGCGAGTACGGAGGGCTTGCGCCACAGGATATTCGGTGTCGGGATCGGTGCGGCCACCATTGCTGTGACCTCGGCGTCCAGTCGTGCCTGGTCACCGTCGATCTCGAGAAACACATCACCTACCCGCACGGTCACGCGCTGTTGATGGGCGACAACGATTTTCACCTCTTCCACACCGGCCATTGTTCCGGGATGCTCGCCCAGTGGGGTATCCGGCGTTGACTGCCGTCATGGATGCGCTGGCACACCCTGCAGGCGGCGATCTGCACGATCTGCTCGGCAACCCAACGCGCTCGGCACAGGAGTCATCGCCGCCGCGGTGCCGGCGGGAGAAGTTCTCGCGTGAGGTCAGGGGTTCGGCGGGGGCGGGCTGGTCGTCATGTTGGCGACGCCCTGGCCGATCGCCGCGCCGACGAGGGCACCGGTGACCGCACCGCCGCCCGCTCCCAGCGCACCCGCCAGCACGCACCCGCCCACGGCCCCGCCGATCGGTAGCGCGAGTAGCCCCGCACCCGTCTCGGGCGCCTCCGGCACGACCGTGAGGACCACGAACGGGGCCAAGGCGGCGGCCATGACCCCGCCCACGATCGCGCCGATCCCGGCGCCGATGAAGCATCCGGCCGCCGCGCCGGTGATGCCGCCCGCGACCGCGCCGATCGCGGCGCCCTCCCAGACCTGGGGCGGGGTCACGGGCTGTGCAGGGGTCGGGGGTGGAACCGCGGGGTCGTATTCCGCGCGGTCGGTGTCGAGAACCGGTGTGAGAGTTACCTTGTCGGCGTCGACGACGAGGTCGACGGGGAACCGGAAATCGTCCAGCCGGAAGTACCTCGGGATCGTGCGGACGAGTGCGCCGCTCGCGTCGGCGATGACCACGCTGTCCGGATTGACCTGGATGGTGCCGTCCTGGACGGTGATGACGCCCCTGCCGTCGGCAACCCGGGCGTCGACCCGGACTTCGGCGGGATCGTCTGCGCCGGCGGGAACCGCCGCCAGGCCCGCCGCGGCGGCCACGGCGAGTACTGCCACGCTCCGGCTGCTGTTCATGTCGCTCCTGTCCCTGAGCCGATGGCTGAAGGGTGGCGAATTTCAGGCATCGGCACGGTCATAACGCGGGTGTTCGCGTGTTCTGGAGGAACTCGAGTCCGATCACGGTGGTGGTTGGTTAGCCACCGAGTGATAGTAATTCCTTGGCAAACATCTGGATGTCACGAATTGGTGACATGGCCGGAGGGCTTTGTCCGAATGGGTGGATGTCCTCAGCGCGGTGGCGTGTTCGGGGTGTCCGAAGGCGGTGGGCTCGGCGGTGTTGTCGGGGTCAGGGGGATGCTGATGGGCACCTGTTTGATCTGCCAGATGGGTTCGTCGGTGGGTGGGGTCCACGTGGTGTTCACCATGACCGTGGCGATCCAGATGAGCACGTACAGCGCTCCGGCGGCCACGAGCAGTCGGCCGATCACGTTCCAGCGCAATCGGTATCGGCTGCGCCCTCCCTCCGGGGCGTCTTCGGCCACGTCGTACCTCCCTCGCCGCGCCTTCTCCGGCTGTATCGCGTTGCGGCGCTGATTATTACCGCTCGGCCGGAAATGGCAGTGGAGTGATCGATCGCGGGAAGGACGGCGCGAGGGGCCCGCGTAGCTACGCGGAGCCCTCCGGACCTCGGCCCGACTCGAACGGGCGACTGCCCTCTCCGAAACAGCGGACGCGCTCATCCGGCGGCCAATGCGCCTCAGGCGAGGTCGATGCGTACGCTAGCGCTCGATTCCCGCTGCGGGCAAAGCGATTTCGACGTGGTCGATAGGCAGTCACGCGATGTTGGTGTTGTGCAGCGCGCTGATCCACCACGCGCCCCCGCGCCGCACCGCGACAACCGTCCCGTGGTTGGCGAATACACGGTCGGGCGTGGAGGTCTCCTGCTTGAAATGCACCACCGCCGTGTCCTGGTCGAGCATCGCCACGCTCAGCACCCGGACCCGCGTGGTCCAACTCGCGACGACGTTGGCCAGCCGCGCGGTGTGATAAGCGAACAGCTCGTCCCACCCGCGAATGAGTGTCCCGTCGGGAACGATGACCACCGCGTCCCGCGCGAACGGCCGGTCGAGGACGTCGGCCCGCTTGCTGTTGAATCCGTCCTCCAAGTCCGCGATCAGCGAGTGCAGTTGCGCTCGGTCGTCGTCGCTGACGGAGGTGGTGAAGACTTCGGGGCGCTCGGTTGTGGTCATGCCGGGAACACTATGTGCGGCTGGTCGGGGGTGGCCTCGGTCGAATGACCGGGGTTGGGGGACACCAGCCTTCCCGACCCGGATGTCGAGGATCGCAGCGTGTCGGTGGCAGCGTCGCGCTGGGCGATGAGTAGCCACGAGGGGTCCGGCTGTCCTCAAAGCTGATACGGGTACAGACTGACGAATTCGGCTTCGACGCCGACCTCGACCCAGCTCCCGTCCACGCCGGCAGGAATCGGCGCGGCACTGTCGAACAGAATCGACGAGTCACCCACCCGAAGCTCGACGCCGCCGTCCTCACTCACCCGAAGCTGCCCGCGCATGATCACTCGATCACCCTCCCGCCGGAGTCCGGGCTCGGAAACAGTGGCTGGCACAGCGTTGCGGCCCCACTGAATCTCTTCGTCGACAGTCCACTCGACGCGGTGACATCCGTCCCGATCTCGCGGGTCACCGCACCAGCGCACGTCAACGACACCCAAGGGCGTGTGAGCCCGAACCGTCGTCTGTCCCTGCGAAATAACTTCCGTGCGCACCAGCATCAGGCAATCTTCTGCCATAGGCACCTGTTGGTAGGTTCGGGGCGCGGTGGTGCGCACAGCCCGATCCTGCGGTGCACCACACGCCTGTTCGGTTCACGCGGTACGCACCAGTTGCGGCCGTTCCCTGGCACGGAGGTGCCGGATGATTGCACTCCGTCGCCTGACGGGGTAGCGCCCCCTCGGTGGGGCGAATTATCGTGCACTATCGCAGTGGATTTGGCGGAAACCGGCACGGAAGAGCCGATAGTGCACGATAAATAGAGTCGCTCACAGCTCGGCGGTAGCGAATGCTTGGAGCGGCCCCGCCGCTCGAGCCGTCGTGTCAGCGAAAGCCGTCCTCGGCGAATGTGTACCCGCCACGCTCCGCGTGAGAGAGCACCTGCCGAGTAGCGAGAGCCGGGGCTTGTCGGAAGTATTGGCGGCATCCGCTGCGCGGAACCTCAGATCGAACGCATGCCCTTCGATGTGCCAGAGCGGAATGTCTTCCCGCCCTATCCGGCTCTGGAGATCGATGGCCTGCACCGGCTAATACCCGACGATGTACATCCCCTTGAAGTCGAGGTCTCCCTCGAGGTCCCAAACGTCGTCGAAGACGAGGGTCGCCGGGGCCATCCAGGAGGAGAAATACGTGGCCGGCGGGACCGGATGGACTCAGCGGAGACCCCGGCTTTATCGAGGTCTCAATGAGATGCGAGTCTCTCGAGCGTGCGATCGACCGCCTGAGGGCTAGAGTCGAATCCATGAAAGACCGGCCCGTGTTCGTCGCGGCCCTGATCGGGAGCTTTGTCGGCGTAGTGTTGTCGAGCCCGTTCGCTATGTACTTCGGCTTCGGTGTCCCGGTGCTCGCGACCGTCCTTGCCGGGGTCGGAATCCTTCTGGCAGGAGCCATTCTGTTCGGCGGCTTCTGCGCTGCCCTGGTGGGGGCCATCAGGGCCGATCGACGTAACGGCGGATATCGGTGCCGGGGGATGATCGTCCGAGGATGATCGGTACGTTGAGATGAGCCTGTCAGCCGATGCCGAGCTTCCGGACGGCGACCGCACGCGCGAGGAGCTGCTCGAGGAGGTTCTCGACTACCTCCGCAGCAAGATGTACGTCGACGGAATGCCGCTGGAGTGGACGAAGATCGACGGGTCCTACACCGTGGTTGGTCGATCGATGACGACACTCGAGATCGTCGTTGACACCGCGGATGGCCCGTTCACGTGCTGGCTGGACGAGGATCCCGACTTTCCGCCGGCGCTGCAACTCCTGCGCGCGAGCATGTCCGCGCCTGGCGCAGGCACCTGGTTCCGCTTGGACTTCCACATCCTGTCCACCGGGGAATTCACCACCCAGTTCGGCTATGGCAGGCCAGATGCATGGTGCTACAGCGAATTCGGCGTCGAAGAGGATCTGGAGATGTATCCACGCGATCGAGTGCCGCAGTGGATGCGGGATGATCTGGAAGCGGTTCGGCTTCTTCGCGAACAGGACTCGCCTGCTCCGGGCGGCAGGTTGAGGACGCTGTGGGGATCACTGACGAAGCTCTTCTGAACGCGCTCGAGTCGACGGAAGTCCCTTGCCACAATTGTTTTCGAGCTCTACGCTTGCCTGCGGTCGCGAAGTAGCTTAGTTGGTAGAGCACCATTCGCTCAGACGGGAGGGCGCGGGTTCGATTCCCGTCTTCGCGACCAAATCAGCGAGTGGGTATCGCGTCTTGTCATCGGCAGATGTGTACCCTCGGCCGGGCCCGGATCAGGGCCAGAGGACGCTGTCCTCTCGAACGAGGAGCGGCTGGGAGTCCAGGTCCTCGTACCAGCGGAGGCGGCCGATCTCGACGGAACCATCCGCGGCGGCCCGGCCGGAATCAACCTGGCGAGACAGCCAGATCAACAGACCTTCCAGTGCCTCGAAGTCGTCGGGATGAACCTCTTGCCGGGCTTCCAGACGCCAGCCGGTCGCGGTCCTCTCGAGGCTCGAGCCCAGCGCGCCGTCGATCTTCCACGCATCGCCGCTCTGGTCGAGAAGCGGTTGTGGTTCTGTACAGTCCAGCTCCCCGTCCTCGTCCTCCACAACGGTGACACAGCCTCGTGAGAGTCGAACCTCGTCTTCGGGCGCCGGCCCTTGGCCGATCTGCCAGCGCAACTCTGCGACGTCCATTGTCGACAGGTCGGCGTATAGGTCCAGGGAGAGCGCGAGCTCATAGATATCGGCCACCCGCACAACGTAGTACGGGTCAACGACAGGTTGTTCGGTCCGCACCGGGTGCCCGTTCAGCGGAAGAAGCAGCGATATCAGGTGGGCCGGACTGCCATCTGGACCCGTGCGCCCGCAACAGGCATCCACCCCCAGCCTCAGCCTCGGCGCTCCGATCAGGCTGCCATGCCTGCCAATTCGAGCGCGTAGGTATCGGTCGCATCGATCTCGGTCACCGCCTGCCGAGCGGCTGCGTCTTCCCCGCGCTCCCGGAGCAGCCGCACCAGGAGATACAGCGCCGATTTGTTTCCCTGTAGAGCGCGCTGCCGGAGATCGGTGTCGCGACCCTCCTCGTACAGAAACCGGTTCAACCTTCGTGCCGCATGAGGGTCGGACTTGCCGCGAGCGGCCAATTCGTCGAGATGTCCGGCACGCACGAGCAAGTCCAGATGCCACAGGTGGGCGTGGTGCAGGTCGGGGTTGGCGCTGAAGCACTCGGCAACGTCGCTGACCGCGGAGATCGCCGCATCCCAGTCGCCGCGGGCCTCCGCCGCACTGGCTGTCTCCCACCAGGTATTCACGGTGTCAGTATGGCGGGGTGGGCGCGGCCAGAGACACTGTGCCGCAGGAGCTTTCCTCCCCCGCCTGGCCGACTTGACCGGTCGCGCAGCAGATGTGGAAACCGGAGGCCGCCTACCTGGCGTTCGAGGTGCAGATGGCGTCCAGGACGAACAGCGGCTTCACCGTGTAGAACAGCGGCGGCTGGTTCAGATCCGGGCCGGCGAGCTTGCGTGCGTTCGCCTCGGCCTCGGCGACGGTCGCGCCGGTTCCCGAGGTATAGAACGGCTGGACCGCGACGAGGCTCCACGAATCGCGTTCCAGCACAACACCGCAATTGTTGTGGACCCGTACCTGTACGAAGCAGCGGCCCGCGCTCGTCCGAGCGCACGCGTCCACGGCGGCTTGGTCGGCCTCGTGCTGGGTCGGATAGTCGTAGGCCGTGCCAACCGTGAAGCTTCCCGTCGCGATCGCGCCATAGAGGTCGTCGGCGGCATGCGCGGGGGCGGCGCCGAGGAGCGGGCCGGCGGCTGCGGCGACCGTGGCCAGTGCGGTCTTTTTGAGCAATGACATAGGGTTTCGCCTCACCGAGCGTTCGACGTGCAGACGGTTTGCTTGAGGAACGGAGCTGTTGTCACCGTGCTGCCCCAGGCAGCCTGCATCGCGACGGCCCACGGTTGGATCGGCCACGGCGTTTGTGCCAGCGCCATCTGTTCCGCCTCGGCGGCCGTCGCGCCGGTGCCCCACCACAGGGTGGAAGACATCGGCACCAGACCCCACCAGCCGCGGTTGGGAAGTTCGACCGCCGCCGCGCAGCTGTTCTTGAGCTCGACTTTGATGATGCAGTACTTGCCGCAGGCGTCCATCGCGGCCTGATTCGCGGCGGCCTGCGTCGGATAGTCGACGGCGGGGAAGATCCGGCTGTAATCAGTGGCTATGGCGCCGTACTGATTTCCGGCCGCGTGTGCGGTCCCTGCTTCGGCGCACAGCAGCGTCGCACCGGAGGCGAGGACGACAGCCAGCCCGGACCTGCTCAACAATGACATGACTCAACCCCCGAGAATCCGCAACGATACCCGGGCATCATTGCGACGATCTTCCCGATTGTCCAGTCCAATCATGGTAGAGCGGTGTGCTTCTGAACGATTGGGCGACCAATCAGCAACGCTGGCAAGCAAACTCGTTGGTCAACGGGATGGGAGACGTAGGTAGGGCTCGAGGCGGAAGCCGATCGGCTCGACGGAGGGGGAGTGGTGCGGCGTGGACGACCGCCACGGAGCCGACCCTCCGACACTGCAGAACCTCAGGCTTCGGCGCGCAGTTTGGCGGCTCGCTCGCTCGGGTCGTAGCCGGGCCCCACGCCCTCGATCAGCAGCAGGTCGCCGTCGATATGGTCGGTGCGGAGGTGGGCGATCTCGCGGTAGGCGTGTGAGTGATACCAGGCCCGGGCGTGGGCCAGATCAGGGAACTCCAGCAGCACCATGCTGCCCGGCCAGTGGCCCTCCACCACTTCGGTGGGCGGACCGTGAATGACGAAGCGACCCTGGAACGGATCCAGGGTGGCCTGGATCCGTTCCAGGTACTCCAGGATCTGCGGATGCGGACGGCGGGCGCGCAGATGCGCGAAACCATAGGCGGACAAGGAAACTCCTTCGGCACAAGGACGACGCACCGCGCGGACGGGATCGGGCGCCCCCTCGACGGTAGGACGCGATGCCGGTTCATCCAATTACCTCGCGGGTAATGCCCGGGTCCCGGAGCGGGCCAGGATCCACGAGCTGCTGGAGGGTTGCCGACCGGTGTCGTGTTCTTACAATCGCCGGCGGCGTCGGCGTTGCAGACTGGGCTGACACGACGGTTGTTGCGGGAAGGAAGTCACATGTCAATTGCCACGCTGAAGATGGTCACCTTGGACAGCGCCGACGCACGGCGGGACGCGGAGTTCTGGGCGGCCGCGCTCGGCTGGGAGATTGCCCACGTGCAGGACGAGTACGCCATGCTCACCGGTCCGGACCACGCGCTGGGCTTCGGCACGGTCGCGGACTACGAGCCGCCCACCTGGCCGAACGAGAATGGAACCAAGCAGTTCCATCTGGATCTGGCGGTCGAAGACATCGACGTCGCGAGTAAGCAACTGGTCGAGTTGGGCGCCACCGTGCCGGATTTTCAACCGGGCGAAACCTGGCGGGTGCTGCTGGATCCGAGCGGCCACCCGTTCTGCCTCACTCTCGCCGGCAACTGGAGCTAGCCGTTCGGTTCAGCCAACACAGGTGCTGCGTTGCGCGCCGGCCTAGGCGGTCGGCGCACCGATCCGTTCGGCGTGACCCGGGCTTGGGTCACAGGCGCTGCCACGAACCGTGCAGCCCAAGAAAACTCGTCGCGATTGCCCGCCAAACTAGGACTCGAACTGTCCTAACTCCCGGAAATACTTGTCCCATGAGCGAAAACGAAGCCACCGTGGGACAGCCGGACATCACCGACTACAACGACCCGGACGCGCCGTGGAACCAGGCGTGGGACGGCGAAGGCGGGATCGCCGACTGGAACAACGACGTGATCAAGGAGTTCCGGGAGAACTCGGGCAAGGTCGGGGGCGCTTACGCGGGCGGGGACCTGATCCTGCTCACCACCACCGGGGCCAAGAGCGGCAAGTCGCACGTGACCCCGCTCGGCCCGCTCGAGCGCGACGGGATCATGTACGTCAGCTCGTTCATCGAGGACAAGTACCCGGCCTGGTGGTACAACATCAAGGCGAATCCGCGGGTCACCATCGAACTGCGGGACGAGACCTACGCGGCGGTGGGCACCGTGCTCGAGGGCGCGGCCTACGACGAGTTCGCCGCCTGGGTCCTGGCCAACAACCCGCTGCTGGCGGATTTCCAGTCCAAGGTCGACCGCCCGCTCCCTCTGGTCGTTCTGACCCGCGCCGAGCAGGACTGAGGTTTTCGGGAACTGTCCCGGAGAAGCGTCGACGGAGATGTACTCCGGGACAGTGGACGCTCGAAGCCGCTCGCCCGCCTCTCCCAAAGGTGGCAGCCGGGAGCGCCGGATCTCATCCTCGGAGGTGAGGGGCGATCATTCGGCCCGGATTAGGGTGAGCCGGTGGTCGACGAACGGGTGGTGGGCTGGTTGCGGGGGCGGCCGGTGCTGGTCGACTCGGTGCTCGCGTGTGCGCTCGGTGTGGTGTGCGTGCTGATCGGGGTGCTGGTGCGGGCCGGGGTGGACTATTTCGTGTTCACGGTCGCGCTGATCGCTCCCTTGGCGGTGCGGCGGCGTTGGCCGGAGTGGTCTGCGGTAGCCATCGGGGCGGCGGCCTGCGCGCAATGGTTGACCGTGCGGGACACGACCGGGGCTGTCTTCGCTGATGTCGCGGTGCCGATCGCGGTGTACACCCTCGCCGCGCACGGCCGCGGGTGGTCGAGTCGTCTCGGACTGCTGGCCGGGCTCGGGGGCGCTGTGCTCGGCGGGTCGAGCTGGCCGCAGTTGCCGATGCCGGCGCTGGCGCATCTGATCGTCGGCGCGTTCCTGGCCAGCACGGTGGTGGCGGCCTGGTTGGGCGGGTCGTGGCAACGGTCCCGCCGGGCCGAATTCGCCGCGCTCGCCGACCGGGCGGCCTTGCTGGAGACCACACACGACCAGCGGGTTCGACTGGCGGTGCTGTCCGAGCGGACGCGGATCGCCCGCGACATTCACGACATCCTCGCCCATGCGCTCGGGGTCATCATCGCGCAGGCCGACGGCGGCAGGTACGCGGCTCGCGCGCACCCGGAGCGGGCGGTCGAGGCGCTGGCGGCCATCGGAAAGCAGGGCCGGGCGGCGCTGGGGGAGACGCGGCGTGCGCTCGGTGTGCTGCGGGCGGGGCCCGACGAACGGGAAGAACCCACGCCCGCGCCGGGAATCGCGGAGCTCGATCCGCTGGTCGATGATCTGCGTGCGGCCGGGTTCGCAGTGGAGCTGGACGTCGAATTGGGCAGTGCGGAACTCGATTCCGGGATCGAGCTGCTGGTCTATCGCATCGTGCAGGAAGCGCTCACGAACGTGGTCAAGCACGCCGGAGCCGGTGCGTGGGCCGAGGTTTCGGTGCGGCGCGAGCCCGACGGACTGCTGGTCGCCGTCGCCGATGACGGTGGACTCGAACACGCCGCTGACGTGATGGAGGTCGAAAGCCCTTCGAGCCAGCGCGGATTCGGCCTGATCGGGATGCGGGAGCGACTCCGCGCGTATGGCGGCAGCGTGGAATTCGGACGGCAGGATGGGGGAACGGGGCACCTGCTTCGGGCTCGGATACCGGTGGAGCGGATATGAATCCGGAGTCACAGGTGATCACCGTGCTGCTGGTCGAAGACCAGGCGCTGGTGCGGGCCGGATTCGCGATGGTGCTGGAATCGCAACCGGATCTACGGGTCGTGGGCGAGGCCGGGGACGGGGTCGCCGCGCTGGAGGTGGCGGCCCGCACCGCGCCCGACGTGGTCGTCATGGACATCCGTATGCCCCGGCTCGACGGCATCGAGACCACCCGGCGGCTGCTGGCCACCGAACGGCCGCCGCGGGTACTGGTGTTGACCACCTACGACCTCGACGACTACGCGGTCGCGGCCGTGCGGGCCGGGGCCAGTGGATTTCTGCTGAAAGACGCTCCGCCGGAAGAGTTTCTGGCCGCGGTCCGCACGGTCTACGCCGGTGAGGCGGTGCTGGCCCCCTCGACCACCCGTCGGCTGCTCGATCGGCTCGCGCCGCCGCTCGACCCCGTCGCACAGCGTCTGGTCGCGACGCTCACCCAGCGGGAGACCGACGTATTGCGGGTCATGGCGCGCGGGCTGTCCAACACCGAGATCGCCGCGGCGCTCGACGTCGGGGCGGGCACCGTGAAAACCCATGTGCGGCATATTCTTGCGAAGCTCGAGGTGCGGGACCGAGTACAGGCGGTGATCATCGCGCACGAGGCAGGGCTGGGTCGCACACAGGTGTGACGGGACCCGGTGACTCGCGCTGTATCGGCGCGACCGGGTCTTCGTGACGACCCCTCCGGGAACGGGTCCCGGTCACCGCTTGGTGTTCGCGACTGCGTGTCCGCGATCCAGGCGGTGACCGGCGGTCTTGCGGCGGCTCTCCCGGGGAATAGGTCCGGCAACCTGTTGGTGTTCGTGACCCGGTCCCGCGGGAGGCCCTGGCAGTCGGGCGGTCAGGGTTCGCGCCGGCACTCGAGATCAGTGGCGGGCAGCGCGCCGTCCAGGAGGTAGCGGGTGATCGCGTCGTCGACACAGGTATTGGTTTCGAAGAGGAATACGCCATGGCGCACAGCGCTTTTCAGGCTGACTGCCCGTGACCCGGTCAGCGCCCGGCGCAGGGCCCGCTGGCCGGCCTCGGGCGCGACGGGGTCGCCATCCGCCCCGACAACGAGAACCGGCGCGGAGCTGCCGACTTCGGTCGCGGACTCGACCGGGCGCACCGGCCACCGTGAGCAGGGTGTCAGGCGGCGGGCGAGAGCGCCGTAGATCGGTTCCGCATCGCGGTGGGCCTCGATGTCGGTGAAGTAGGCGTCGGCATCGCGCGCCGGCCGGTCCGCACACTGGTTGGCAACCGTTGCGCTGAAACCCAATTCGGGCAGCACGGTGGGCTCGGCGTACAACGCCAGCTTGGCCGCCAGACTGTCGGGTAGCTCGACGGCCCGGCCGAGAGCGGCGTCGGACAGCGCCCGCAGTTGGGCGGCGAAATCGGTGTAGGTGGCGTCGGAGTCGTCGACGGTCAGCAACAGGCCGGGTACGAGCTCGCGGGTCACCGTGACACCGGCGAGCGTCACCGGCTCGGCGGCTATCCGCTCGAGCAGGCCGTTGATGCCCGATAGAACGGTCTCCGGTGTTGCGCCCCAACCGAGTTCGGGACGTTCGGCGGCCCAGCATGTCCAATCCTCCAGCGCGGCAGCGGCGGCGGGAGCGGTCGCGCGGGTCAGGTCCGGACCGGGCGCGTGCGGATCGAGCGCGCTGTCCAGGACGAATCGACCCGCGTGCTCGCCGAACATCCGCAGGTACACCGCCCCGACATAGGTACCCCATGACCAGCCCAGGAACGACAGCTCCGGTTCGTCCAGCAGCCCGCGCAGCAGATCGAGGTCGCGCGCCACGTTCCGGGTGGAGGCGTGGGGGAGTAGGTCGCGGAACGGCTCGCATCGCCGAGCCAGGTCCTCGGCGATCGCGACGGTCCGATCGAACCCCTCGCGATCCTCCGGCGCCGTCTGCGCAAGCCTCAGGTAATCGCTTGTCGGCCAGTCACATTCGAGCGGTGAGCTGGCGCCGAAGAACCGCGGATCCATCCCGACGAGGTCGTATCGCTCGGCGAGCTCGGCGCTTCCGGGATGCCCGCCCTCGGGCCCCTCGATCAGCATCGACACCCCGTCCCGCGACGGCCCCGGACCCCCGGTCTGCACGACGAGCGTCCCGAGTCGCCGAGCCTGGTCGGTCGCGGCACGCCGGGCCACCGCGATGGTGATGGTCCTGCCGCCGGGGTCGTCGTAGTCCAACGGCGCCACGAACTCCCCGCATTGTGCCCCGACCGCCGCCAACCTCGCCCCGATGCCGTCCTCCGCCCCGGTGTGGCAGTCGTGCCACGCGATGACCTGCCGCTCGTCCCCGGCCGGTTCGCACCCGGCTCCTCCCGCCACGACAATTCCGGCCGCCACCAGCGCCGCGACGCTCCGCTGAATTCTGTTCTCGCTCACGGAATCGACGCTAGGCAGCGCCGCCGCGCCCGGCGTCTACCCGGCGGCCGACTTTCCCCGCCTCCGAGTAGGCCGGGAGGAACAGCGTGACCACGACATACGGACGCCCAGCCGGTACGGCACAGTCGCGTACTGCACGTGGCTCGGGTCGTGGTCGCTGCACCGCAACGTCGGCTGTGCTGTCATCACGATGTCGCTCGAGGACTCTCGTTCTGCCGCCGCACGACCTGCAGCAGACATTCGAGGGCGGTCACGGTATCCCATTTGCCGAGGTGGCGGAACGCGACCCGAAGCCAGCGCACCTCGGACTGTGTGATCTTTGGTGAATCCCACTGCACGAGGTCGGCGATATGTGCCGGGAGACCGAGTTCGGCCGCGGTCGGCAGGGGTGCGGGCGCGGGGTACTCGACATGGAAGATGTACCGCTCGTTGGTGTATTCGCGCACCTTGATCCGGAGTCTGATCTCCACCAGCAGGCCGTCGACGTGTCCGCGGAGTTGCAGCACCGCGGGCGTGTCCTTCACCGTGGTCAGCTCGGGAAACTTGGTGATCAGCGCGTCGCGGCGTGCGGCTGCCGCCTGTGGCCGCCGGGTCCGCCACGGGCCGCCCGCGAGAACGCGTTCGATGCATTGGACGCACAGCCGAGTCTCGGAGGTGCCTCGGTACCGATGGGGCGGGTCGGGTGGCACGTCGGGTGATCCACACATTTGGCAGGGGAACGGCTCGGTCATTCGTCGGACCCTACGGTGGCGAGACTCGCTGCGGACAGCCAATTTTCGTCCGGCGGACCGTAGTTACTCCTCGATCGGGATGGCGGCGAGGAAGGTGCCGCCGCGCAGGCGGCGGTAGGTGGCTGTGCCGCCGCGCATCTCGAAGAACGAGATGTGGGTGGGATAGGCGGGGTCGCGGAGGTCGCATAGGACCGCACCCTCGGGGAGGAACTCGGCGGCCGCGGCGAGATCGGGATCGGGGTAGTAGCGCGCCTCTGACGCGAGAAGGGACGGGAGCGACGGCTCGTCTTCAGCGAGGATGTACTCGCTGTTGCGCTGGAACCAATCGCGGAACACCGTCTCGAAGTCCAGGTCGGCGAGGTCGTCATCGTCGAGGTCGTACGCGAGGTGCTCGACGCGTTCGCCGCCGGACACGCGGGTAGCCAACTCTATTCCGTCGGCCAGCGACAGGAACCAGTCGGTGAGGGTCGGGGCGATCAGGAGGCTCGAGTTGTCCTCCCAATGGGAGAACACCCGGCCCCATGCGCCGGTCTCGGGATCGATATCGACGTAGTACGTGTCCGCGGAGGAATTGTCGTGCAGCGCCCACCAGGTGCCCGGGTCGCCCGCGCGGCAGTACGCCGGCTCGCTGTTCTCCTTGTGCGAGAACGTGATCGGGTCGTACTCGTCGAACCAGACCGCGCCGATCTCCCGCGCCAGCACTCGAATCTCGGCGGGGACGGGCACCGGCCAGGCGTCGATCACCTCGTCCGGTAGGCCCGGCTCCAGTCGGACCGCGCCCGTCGCCGCCGCTGCCGCCGCTCGCAGGCGTGCCACCGCGTGTTCGGCGCGTTCCATCGCCGCTGTCGAGTCCGTCATGATTCCCCTCCCGATCACACCGGAGCCCTACGCTATCCGACCCGCCTGCTCACACCGCCGAGTCCCCGCGAGACGCAGTACGCCGGCCGGCTCCACGCCGACGGTGATCATCGTTACTGAAATCTAGATCAACTCTGGGGCATGAACCGGGCGGACCCGGGTATGGCGTGATCGGAACGTCACCGACGTCGTTCGCAAGCCACATCCGCAGAGTGGAAGGAACGCCATGAGTGCAGCAGAGAACAAGGCCGAGGAGTTCAAGGGCCGGGCCAAGGAGGCAGCGGGCAGCTTGACCGGTGACGAGGATCTGAAGGCCGAAGGCAAGGCCGACCAGGGTTCATCGAAGGTGAAGCAGCACGTCGACGAGGCGGCCGAGAAGGTCAAGGACGCCGCCGAGTCGGTCAAGGAGAAGCTGCAGGGCCACTGACACTCACCGATTCGGAGGGCGGGTCCCCGGGTACCCGGGGACCCGCCCTCCGGTGGTCGCGGTCACCCCGGCCCGCGGCGCGTGCCGAGAATGGTAGCCAAACTGATGCTGGCCGCGTCCGAAAGTTCGAGCAGAATGGCTGGATGGCACCCGAGCAGGAGCTCGACCACTTCGTCCGCGTGCGCGGTTCCCAGGTGCACAACCTACGGTCCGTCGATGTCGAAGCGCCGCGTGACGCGCTCGTTGCCTTCACCGGTGTCTCCGGGTCGGGGAAGTCGTCGCTGGCGTTCGGGACCATCTACGCCGAGGCGCAGCGCCGCTACTTCGAGTCCGTCGCGCCGTATGCCCGTAGATTGCTGTTGCCAACCGGAGCGCCGAAGGTCGACGACATCACCGGACTGCCGCCCGCGGTCGCGCTCCAGCAGCGGCGCGGAGCAGGGACCTCGCGCTCAACCGTCGGCACGGTGACGACGCTGTCGAATCTGCTGCGGATGCTGTTCTCCCGGGCCGGCACCTACCCGGCGGGCGTGAGCGAACGGCTGGATTCCGACGCGTTCTCGCCCAACACCGCGGTCGGCGCCTGCCCGGAGTGCCACGGGCTGGGGCGCATCCACCGGATGACCGAGGAAACGCTGGTGCCCGACCCGTCGCTGACGATCCGGGAGGGCGCGGTCGCCGCGTGGCCCGGCGCCTGGCAGGGCCAGAACCTGCGCGACATCCTGGTGACACTGGGCTACGACATCGACAAGCCCTGGCGCAAAATCGCCAAGTCCAAACGGGATTGGATCCTGTTCACCGATGAGCAGCCGACCGTCACCATCGATCCGCAGTCGCATCCCGTGCAAGCCGACTACTACTACAACGGCACCTTCTCGAGCGCCGAACGCCATGTTCGCCACACCCTGGCCAACTCGCAGAGCGCCACCATGCGCCGTCGCGTGCTGCAGTTCGTCGACAGCATCGACTGCCCGGTCTGCGGGGGTTCCGGGCTGCGGCCCGAGGCGCTGGCCGTCACTTTCGCGGGGCGGACGATCGCGCAGTACATCGCGCTGTCGCTCACCGATCTCGTCGACGCGCTGCGGCCGGCCGCAGACCGCGCCGAGGCCGGTGCTGCCTGGGAATCCACCGAATCCGGTGAACTCACCGAGGTCGCCACCCTGATCGCGGCGGATCTGGTCGCACGCACGCAGGTTCTCATCGATCTCGGCCTGGGCTACCTGAGTTTGAATCGCCGCACGCCGACGGTGTCCCCGGGCGAATTACAGCGGCTGCGCCTGGCGACCCAGTTGCGCGCGGGACTGTTCGGGGTGCTGTATGTGCTCGACGAGCCCTCCGCGGGTTTGCACCCGGCCGATGCCGAGCCGCTGCTGGACGTGCTGGATCGGCTACGGCGCGCGGGCAATTCGCTGTTCGTGGTCGAACACGACATGGACGTGGTGCGTCGCGCGGACTGGATCGTCGACGTGGGGCCGGGTGCGGGGGAGCTCGGCGGGGAAGTGGTCTACAGCGGGCCGGTCGCGGGCCTTGCCACGGCGACCGCGTCGGTGACCCGCCCCTATCTTTTCGACGATCGCCCGCGTGCGCCCCGGCGGCCGCGCACGTCGGTCGGCGTATTGCGGTTGCGCGGCATACGATTTCACAATCTGCGGGATCTGACGGTGGAGGTGCCGCTCGGGGTGTTCACGGCGGTCACCGGTGTTTCCGGATCGGGGAAATCGACGCTCGTCTGCAAGGTGCTCGGCGATGTCGTCACCCGGCATTTGTCCCCGGGCGGGGCGCCGCCGGATATCGAGGAATCCGACGGTGGCGATCCGGATTCCGCACTCATCGATCTCGATCAGGACGCGAGCATCGGGGTCAGCGCCGACGGACTCGCGGGGATCGATCGCCTGGTCACCGTGGATCAGCGCCCGATCGGGCGCACGCCGCGCTCGAACCTCGCCACCTACACCGGCATGTTCGACGCCGTGCGGCGGGTGTTCGCAGCGACCGACGAAGCGCGCCAACGCAAATGGACCGCGGGGAGGTTCTCGTTCAACGTCGCCGAGGGGCGCTGCCCGACCTGTCAGGGCGAAGGGTTCGTCGCCGTGGAACTCCTGTTCCTGCCCGGCACCTACGCCACCTGCCCGACCTGTCACGGAGCGCGCTACTCCGAGGAGACGCTGGAAGTGCGCTACCGCGACCGCACCATCGCCGATGTGCTGGCGATGACCGTCGACGAGGCATCGGAATTCCTCGCCGATCTGCCCGGTGCGGCACGGAGTCTGCGCACTCTGCGTGAGGTCGGACTCGGATATCTGCGCCTGGGCCAGCCCGCCACCGAACTCTCCGGCGGTGAGGCGCAGCGCATCAAACTCGCGACCGAGTTGCAGCGCGCCCGCCGCGGTCACACCCTCTATGTGCTCGACGAGCCGACCACCGGGCTGCATCCCGCCGACGTCGAACTGCTCGAACGTCAGCTGCACCACCTCGTCGACGCCGGCAACACCGTCGTGGTGGCCGAACACGATATGACAGTGGTGGCCGGGGTCGACTGGGTGATCGATCTGGGGCCCGGTGCGGGCGATGGCGGTGGGCGGGTGGTCGCCGCCGGGACGCCCGCGCAGGTGGCCGCGGCGCGCGGCAGTCGGACGGCGCCCTACTTGGCGGCGCGGTTGAGAGCCGAATAATCGTGCACTATCGCGGTAGAAATGGCGGAAACCGCCACGGGACGACCGATTGTGCACGTTTATTGCGACGCGAGGTGAACGAACCGGCGGCCGGCTTCATCCCTCGGTACGGGTGACCGCCTCGGATTCCATCGCCGTGATGAAGTCGGTGACGTCGGAACCGTAGATGCCCCAGCTGTTCACACCGCCCAGTTCAACCAGGCGCAGGGTCCCGTCGGGGGAGACGCCGACGTCGACGGTGAGCATGGTGTGGCCGTGGGGGAGAAGGCGGGACGCGGCGGACTCGGCGAAGGCGCGGACGGTGGCCGGGACGGGGAGGTAGGGCTCGTCGGGATAGGAGCTGCCGCAAACGAAGTGAGCGTTGCGGACGAAGCAGCGGTACTCGTGGGCGAAGGTCACGACCTCGGAGAGGACCACCAGTTCGTCGCCGTGGCGGTCGTGCAGGCGGAGCCAGTTCTCCAGGTCGTCCACCGCGTGCACACCCGCGGGGAAGAGTTTGAAGTTCGTGTCGCTGCGGAGGAAGACTCGGTCGGCGTCGAACATCCGCTCGAGCGGGAGGGTGGGGACCGCCGCGAACGGGACCAGCACGGCGGTGCGGGCCAGCAGGTCGTAGACATGGCGGTAGTAGGACGAACAGCGCAGTGCCGCATAGTCATCGAACACCGCCTCGCCCACTCTCGGGTCGCGACGCAGGCGGGTCATCGTGGGCATCGTCCCGTAGCCGACGACCGCGCGACCCGGCTCGACCTCGGGCCAGCGGCCCATCAGCGCATCGTGGTCGCCGACGATCAGCGGGTCGTCGAGTGCGGCCGCGACAACTGCCGAGCCCGGGAACTCGTCATGGAGGTCGAGGATCCACTGCGGTCGCATGGTCCGATGCTAAGCGTGATCGGCGCGGGATCCGCGGGGCGGTCACGTCGCATCCGTAGTCTGGAGCGCGTGGGAGCTTCCGAGGACGCCTGCGGGGCGGGGTGGGACTTCGCGGGGCCGGTGGCGGGCGAACTGCCGGGGGCGGCGCTGATCGGGTACCGCGACCTCGGCGGAGCGGGATGGGACTACCGGGCCGCGGCCACCACGGCGGTCGGGGTGGTGATCGAGTTCGCGGGGCGGGATCTGATCGTCGACGGGGCGGGGGAGCGGCGGGAGCTGGGCGGGTTCGTCGTGGGACTTCCCATGGGAGCCACGCGGATTCGTAGTCGGTACGCCGAATGCGTCGAGGTCCGGTTATCACCGGCCCGGGCCTACTCGGTGCTCGGGGTCGCCGCGAACGTGCTGGGGCCCGGCGTCGTATCCCTCGACGAGCTGTGGGGACCGGACGCGCGCCGGCTGCGCGAGCGCCTCGCCGCGGCCGGGAACTGGGAGCAGCGGTTCGCGGTGACGAACGCTTCTCTGGCACAGCGTGATCGGCCGGACAGGGTGCCGGAGCCCGAGGTTCTCGCCGCCTGGCAACGCGTCGTGGCCTCGGGTGGGCAGGTGCGGGTCGCCGAGCTCGCGCGATCGCTGGGCTGGAGCCGCAAGAGGTTGTGGTCCAGATTCGAGGACCAGATCGGTCTCACGCCCAAGCGCGCGGCGATGCTGGCCCGATTCCGTTGCGCGGCAGCGGGACTGCTTGCGGGCCGGCCCGCCGCCGAGGTGGCCGCGGCCTGCGGGTACACCGATCAGGCGCACCTGTGCCGGGACGTGGCGATCTTTGCCGAACGCACGCCCGGGTCGTTGCGGTCGGACGTGCTGCCTGCCATCGCCAGGGACCGCGACCTGGCCTGGGGAACATTTTTCCAATCCTCGAGCCGGGGCGCCGGTCGATAGTGGGGTCCCCCGGATGCGGAGCGACTCACCATGATTCGGCACACCGCACCCGGCCGATGAGAGGACACCTGTGGTGCGGACATCCTCGGTGACGAGACTGCTGCTGGCCTGCGGCATCGTCGCCCCACTGCTCAATATCACCGTGCTGCTGATCCTCGGGGCTGTCCGCCCCGAGTACGACGCCTGGCGGGTCCCAGACAGCAACCTCGAACTGGGGCCCGGCGGATGGATGCAGATCACCAACTACATCATCACCGGAATATTGCTGCTGGCCTTCGCCTACGGTGCGAGACGGTCGCTACCGGCCGGCCGCACCGCCACCCGGAGCCCGCTGCTGCTCGCCGTCTACGCCCTCACCTTCGTGGCCATCGGCCCGATCCTGCCCGACCCGTCCCTGGGCTACCCGCCGGGCGAGCCGACCGACCTGACGCTGCACGGCGCGATCCACAGCGTCCTCGGACTGGTCCAGTTCACGTCGCTGAGCGCGGCGTGTTTCGTCCTGTCGCGCGGCGCCGGACCGCGCGACAGCCGCGGCTGGTACCGGTATTCGATGACCAACGGCGTGCTGGTCGCCGTCTCCTACATCGCGTTCGCGCTGACCGCGAAGCTGGTGGACGGCGGTCCGGCCGGGCTTGTCGAGCGGATCGGCCTCGTCGCGTGCGGTAGCTGGATCGCACTGCTGGCACTGCGACTGTTGCGGAGGGCCGCCGAGAGTCCTGCGCGCGGCGAGCCGAGCGCGGTGGTGGCGAGAGCCGAGTCCTCGATGCCGTAAGCGCAGTGTCGGTCGCGCGGAGTATGTTGCGCCCCATGGATTTCGCGTTGCCCCGGCCCGAGGATTTGTGGTCCCTCATCGTTTCCGAGGGGTACGCGTACCTGAATCGGGCCGAGGAACCGACCGAGGCGCGGAAACTCGCCGCGACGGACGCACCGGCCCGGCGGCCCGGCGACCGGCTCGCTTCCGAGGACGGCGCGGGGAACTGGTTCGTGCTGGTGTGGATGGCAGATGACCGAGCGTTGTTGTTCGGAGCCGATGAATCGAGCGATCTGTTCAACTCCGATTTCGATCCGTGGGGCAGCGCGCCCGAGTGGGCCACTTCCATCGACCGGCATACCGCGCATCCGAGGCTGCATCCGGAGTCCGACATCGTGTCGTTCGCCCGCTGGTGGGATGGCATGCGCTGGTGCGGAACGCCGTTCGAGGACTATCTCGACGAGGATCTCGCCGACGATCCCGACGCGGACGACGGGTTGTTCCTGGGCCTGCGGTCGGTGGTGGACCCGGCGTTTCGCGGCTGACCCGGGGCGACTCCCCGAAGCGGGCCCGGGTCAGCGTTCTCGGCTACAGGTCGAATGCGCCCGTACCCACCGAGGATACGAACCGGTCCCAGGCGGCGGGCTCGAAGACGAGGACCGGGCTCGTGGCACCGAGCTTCGAGTCGCGGACGCCCACCTTGCCTCCGCGCAAGTGGGCCGCTTCGACGCAATGCTCACCGCCACCGCTGCGACTGCTCTTGAACCAGCGCGCTCCGTCTAGTTCGTTCACGCTTCGTACTCCTTCGCTACCCACCTCAGAAGGTGTTTGCTATCAGCAGGATTCAACGCTACCCGTCCCAGCGCCGAATGCGCGTTCAGGTATCTGTCGACATCGCTGGCACGGTCGTAGTAAAGCCGGGAGCCGTAGCCCTCGATGTAGACCGTCGTGGGTTCCACCGGTCGCTTGGTGGCCGGATCATTGGGGAAATGCAGGATCACGAAGGGCCCGGACGGGATCCCCAGGGGAAAGCCAGCTTTGAACGGGATAACGCGGACGCGGACGTTCGGGGGCGTGTCCGCCAGTTTTCGCAGCTGGGCTGCCATGATTCGCTTGCTGCCCGACCAGCGGTGCAGCACCGCCTCGTCGAGCAGTAGATCCACTTCGACCGGAGACAGCCTGCGGTTGAGCGCCGTCTGCCGCTGCATCCGCACCTGGATGCGCTGCTCGAGCTCCATCGGCGTATCGGACGAGAAGAACACGCGGTCGAGTTCGCGCGCGTAGTCGGCCGTCTGCACGACGCCGGGCACGATGTCTGCCTGATACATGATCACCTGTGCTGCAGCGGCTTCCAGGCTCACATAGGTCTCGAAGTCGTCGGGGATGAGGTCCTCGTAGCGATGCCACCACACCCGCTCGTCCACCGGCCGGGTGCGATGGTCGGCCTCGGTTGCCAGCGCTTTCAGCGCATCGGTTTTCGGTTCGCAGCCGTAGACCTTGCACAGTGCTTCGATGTCCAGCAGGCGGATTCGGGGTGACTCGCCGGATTCGAGGCGTTGCAGTGTGCCTGCGCCCCGTTCGATCAGTCGTGCCGCATCGGCGATCGATAGCCCGGCGGCTTGGCGGAGTTCCCGCAGCTGTCTGCCGAGTCTGCGACCGGGGATGGTGGTTCGATTCTTACCGCTCATTAGCCTGGCTCCCCATTTTTTGGGTGGCGCGTGCGCCGTACGTGGGTGGCAGATATCTAATTCCGGGGCGGAGCGTGAAAGGTTCCCAGCTGTATTGTCCGTCGACTTCGGGTGCCGTGCAGGGAAAATGGGCGGATCTGCTTTGGGTGATCCGATGTGCTGTTTTCGCAGGCGAGCGACGTGTCTACTGGGGATCGCCCCGGCCGCTAGGGAATTGAGCACTTCGGTTCGGTAGTCGTCAGTGTCCGTACCGGATTCACGAACCGCCGTTCCGAAGGCTCTCCCAGCGGCTCGGGGCGCAGCCCACCCCATCATCGAATCCCAAGGAGGTGACCGAGATGTTCGACGACCTTCCCCCCACCGGCACGAAGACCTACATGAGCCACAACTACCCCGAGCGTCCCGTGCTCGATCTGGAGATCGCCAAACGCGAACGGGACAAGCACCGGGACTGCGGCGACGACTGTGACGCCAAGCGCTACTACACCCGGCTGGTGCCGCAGATCGAGCGGCGTGCGGGCGCCTGGAACATCTGGATCAGACCCAGCTGACGCCTCGCAAACCTTCGTTCATGCCCCGTCACCTGCTATTTCTCTGCCCCCCAACGAAATCGGCGATCGCCGGTACGCTGAGTGCGTGATTACGCTTCGAAAAGAAGACGGTGCGGCTGATCTCGGCGGGATCACCAAACTGAGTGTGGGTGTTAGCTGGGATCCCTCGGCGGGCAGCAGCGGCGGTGTGCTCGGCATCGCACGGCGCAAGCGCGGGGTGGATCTGGATCTGATCGCGATTCTCATGCAGGGCGCGGAGCCGGTGCGCTTCGCGGGCCTGGATTCGCTCGATCCGCTCGGCAACGGCGCGGTCCTGCACACCGGTGACGAGCAGACCGGTGCGGCCAGCGGCGACGACGAGACCGTGCACGTGACGTTCGGCAATGTTCCGACCGCCATCGACTCGATCATCTTCGTCGCTGCCGCGTTCAAGAAGGGCTCGAGTTTCGAGAAGGCCAACAACATCTCCTTCAAGATCTACGACGCGACCGGCGGCAGCACCCAGCAGGTCGCCGACATCTGGCCCTCGCTGTTGGGCACCGACAACGCCAACGCCATCGCCCGGGCCTTCCGCAATGGCCCCGACTGGCAGCTCGAGGTGCTCGACCGCAAGGGCAAGATCAAGCAGGGTGACATGCAGGCCCTGCTGCGCTTCGGCCTGGCCTGACCGGGCGCGCGACCCCGCGCTCACACGCCCGACCCCCGAGACCCCCGGCCCGCCGACGCGGGTGCACCGGGGGTCTCGGCGTCCGTCCGCAACCGGCCCGCGCCCCTGACCGCACCGAACGGACCGGGTGAATTGCGGGCCGGATGCGGCCGTCTGCGAGAATGACTCACCGTGAAAACTTTCGAAGCCCTGTTCGCCGAGCTGCAGGATCGTGCTGTCAACCGACCCGAGGGGTCCGGAACCGTCGCCGCCTTGGACGCCGGAGTGCATGCGCAGGGCAAGAAGGTACTGGAGGAGGCCGGCGAAGTCTGGCTCGCCGCCGAGCATGAGAGCGACGAATCCCTTTCGGAGGAGATATCCCAACTCCTCTATTGGGTGCAGGTGCTGATGGTGGGCCGCGGCTTGCGGCTCGAGGACGTCTACCGACATCTGTGATGCGCCGATTCACCGCACAGCCAGTGCGGCCGACGACCCCGCGACCACTGTCTTCGCGTCCACCCACCCGCCCCGAAAGGAATATCTATGCTTCGCGTCGCCGTCCCCAATAAGGGATCGCTCAGTGAGATGGCCGTGGCCATCCTCGCCGAGGCCGGCTACCGCGGCCGCAAGGACGCCCGCGATCTGAGCGTGCTCGATCCGGGCAACCAGGTCGAGTTCTTCTTCTTGCGCCCCAAGGACATCGCCATCTACGTCGGCTCCGGTGAGCTCGACCTCGGCATCACCGGGCGCGACCTCGCGCTCGACTCCGGCGCTCCCGTGCAGGAGCGCCTGGCCCTGGGCTTCGGCCGCTCCACCTTCCGCTACGCCGCCCCCGCGGGCCGCGAATGGAAGGTCGAGGACCTCTACGACAAGCGCATCGCCACCTCGTACCCCAACCTGGTGCTCGCGGACCTGCAGGCCCGCGGCATCGAGGCCGAGGTCATCCGCCTCGACGGCGCGGTGGAGATCTCCATCCAGCTCGGTGTGGCCGACGCCATCGCCGACGTGGTCGGCTCCGGCCGGACCCTGCGCCAGCACAACCTCGTCGCCTTCGGTGACTCGCTGTGCGACTCGGAGGGCGTGCTCATCGAGGCCAAGGGCGCCGATCAGCAGAACAAGGCGCGCAACCAGCTGGTCGCGCGCATCCAGGGCGTGGTCTTCGCTCAGCAGTACCTGATGCTGGACTACGACTGCCCGAAGGAGCTGCTGGACGCCGCGGTCCGGATCACCCCGGGCCTGGAGTCGCCGACGGTGTCCCCGCTGACCGATCCGGACTGGGTCGCCGTGCGCGCCCTGGTGCCGCGCAAGAACGGCAACGAGCTCATGGATCAGCTCGCCGATCTCGGCGCGAAGGCCATCCTGGCCACCGACATCCGGTCCTGCCGCGCCTTCTGATTCCTCGAAGA
Organism: Nocardia sp. NPDC003693; assembly: GCF_053981095.1. Lineage (NCBI taxonomy): Bacteria > Bacillati > Actinomycetota > Actinomycetes > Mycobacteriales > Nocardiaceae > Nocardia > Nocardia sp. NPDC003693. Next base: position 59,061 of record NZ_JBSFNO010000028.1, on the reverse strand, counting down.
TCGTGCGCCCGCTGCGTTTTCGCGGCGGGCGCACGTCGTTAGCGGGCTAATCGGCGGGCAGGTCCGCGGATTCGATCTCGGAGGCCGCCGCGACGACGACCGGCGTCGGCAGATCCTGCCGCCCGCCCGAGAGCGGTTGCGGGTCGGCCGGGTAAGGCGGTGGGGTGCCGCCGAATTCGGGGCACAGCGGTTTGAAATCGCAGTACTTGCACAGCCACGATCGGCTGGGTGGGAAGTCGCCCGAGGCGGTCGCGGACTGGATCGCCAGCCACAGCGCGGACACGATGCGCTCGAAGCGCAGCAACTCTTCGGCTTCGGGCTCGTAGGTCAGGGTCTGCTCGTCGGCCAGGTACATCAGGCGCAGCGCCGTCGGGGCGGCGCCGAAGGTGCGCAGCAGCACCAGCGCGTAGAACTTGAGCTGGAACAGCGCGCGCATCTCGTGATCGGGCGCGGGTGATTTCCCGGTCTTGTAGTCGATGACGTGCAGGCCGCCGTCATCCGCGCGGTCGATGCGATCCACGTAGCCGCGCAGCGGGGTGCCGTCGGGCAGATCGGCCTCGACGAACGCCTCGAGCGACTGCGGGGTGAACGCGGTGGGGTCCTCCAGGCGGAAATACACCTCGACCAGGGCGCGCACCTCCGCGAAGAAGCCCTCCAGCTCATCATCGGCAACCAGGTCGGCGGTGTCGGTGCGCGACGCGGTCAGGCGTTCCCAGGCCGGGGCGATCAGCGCGTCCGCGTGCGCCCGATCGCGCTCGGGCGCGGGCAGTCCGAACAGGTCCTCCAGGACCGAGTGCACGAGCGTGCCGCGTACCGCCGCGCGCGAGGGGGGCTCGGGGATCCGATCGATGGCGCGTAGTCGATACTTCAGCGGGCACTGTTTGAAATCTATTGCGCGCGAAGGCGACAGCGCGGGCCTGCGTGGCGTCTCGCCCGCCGAGTCCGGGGTAGTGATAGCGGGTACCGACATACCTGGCAGGCTAAACGCCGGCACCGACAAGGTGCGATGCCGATTCGGCAGCAAAATCGCAGCGAAACAATGAGGGACGGAGATTCATGACGGCCAGACGGACCGGGCCTTTCCAGATCGGTGACCGGGTGCAGCTGACCGACGCCAAGGGCCGCAAGTTCACGGTGCTGCTGGCGGAGGGCGCGTTCTTCCACACCCACGCCGGCGAGATCGCGCACGACGATCTGATCGGCGCCGACGAGGGGTGCGTGGTCACCTCCGCCAAGAACACCGCCTACCTCGCGCTGCGGCCGCTGCTCACCGACTACGTGCTGTCCATGCCGCGCGGCGCGGCGGTCATCTACCCCAAGGACGCCGCGCAGATCGTGCACGAGGGCGACATCTTCCCCGGCGCGAAGGTGCTCGAGGCCGGTGCGGGCTCGGGCGCGCTGACCTGCTCGCTGCTGCGCGCGGTCGGCCCCGAGGGCAAGGTCATCTCCTGGGAGATCCGCGAGGACCACGCCGAGCACGCGGTGCGCAACGTCGAGAAGTTCTTCGGCGAACGCCCGGACAACTGGGAACTGACCCTCGGCGACGTCGCGGAGTACTCCGGCGAACAGGTCGATCGGGTCATCCTGGACATGCTCAAGCCCTGGGACACCCTGGACGCGGTCTCCAAGGCTCTGGTCCCCGGCGGCGTGCTCATGGTCTACGTGGCCACCACCACGCAGATGTCCGAGGTCGTCGAGCATCTGCGCCGCCAGGAATGCTGGACCGAGCCCCGCGCCTGGGAGTCCATGGTCCGCGGCTGGCACGTGGTCGGCCTGGCCGTGCGCCCCGAGCACCGCATGCAGGGCCATACGGCCTTCCTGGTGAGCGCACGCCGCCTCGCCGACGGCACGGTGGCACCCAAGCCCCAGCGCCGCGCCGGAAAGGGCTGACGGGCGCCTGAGGGCGTTATCGCGTCCCCGTCCATGTGACGGGGACGCCGAGCCCGGTGTGTTCCCGGTCGCGAAAACGCTTGGACCAGGCCCTTTTCACGCGAAAGCGCCCCCTGTCGACCGGAGCAGGGGGCGCTTTCGTCGTTCAGCGCGCGTGCGGCGGCGACTCAGCAGGCCGCCGTGCCCATGGCCGGAATCATGCAGCCGGTGCCCTCCGAAAGTGCCGGGCGCCGTCGGCCCGGCCCGCGCCCGCGGCGAGGAGCGGGGCCCGTGCCGGCGGCGAGGGTGAGGCGGGCGGTGCGAGCGAGCATGTGCGAACGCGCTTTTCGGGTTTCTCGAGTTATGCGAGAAAGCTATTACGGCTGGCAGGCGGCGCGGGCCATGCCCAGCAGGGTGCAGGCGCCGGCGTCGGCGAGCTTCCAGCTGCCGCCGTCGTACTGGAACGCGATCGGCACGCCCGGCATGGCGCCGTGCGGCGAGCTGACGGCGACGGTCGCCGTGGCGGTGTTGCCCTCGGTCTTGACCTCACCGACGGTGAAGGTGACCTGGTAGCCGGCCAGGCCCTGGTTCAGGGTCTCGATGTTGGCCAGGCGCTTGTCGCCGCCGACCACCAGTTTCGCCTTGTCAGCGGCCGGTTTCGCGGGATCGGCGAAGCCGGTCAGGATGCCCTGGAGCTCGGCCGCGGTGGGCGCGGGAGCGGTGGCCGCGGCCTGTGTCGTGGCGCTCGCCGAGGTCGAATGATTGGAATGGGTGTTGTCCTCGGAGCCGCAACCCGCCACAGTTGCGGTAACGGCGAGGGCCGCAGCAGCGGTAGCCACGGAAACACGCAGCGTCCGCGTGACGTTGCGCATACCAGGGATACGGCCGGTGGGAAGGAGCATCTACGGCACCCTTTCGGATCGGCGGCGAAGTAACTCGCCGGAAACAGGTTAGGGCAGGCTAACATGCTTGACCGGGCCGCCCGCCGCAGCCTAGATGTGATCACGACGAAACCATGTCGGAAAGCGGGATCGAGTATCGCCCGGTAGCGTTGATAGACCGGGACTGGGAGGAGCAGCATCATGAGCCCCAACGAACATTCGGATTCGGCAGCCTGGAGGGAACTCGAGGCGGTACGTGCCGAGGCGGCTGCACTCCGGAGGCAACTCGCCGATTCACCGGATCGCGCACGGGAATTGGAAGCGCGCATCGATTCGCTGACGATTCGCAACACCAAGCTGATGGACACGCTCAAGGAAGCTCGTCAGCAATTGGTCGCGCTACGTGAGGAAGTCGATCGGCTCGGCCAGCCGCCGAGCGGCTACGGCGTCCTCCTGGGTGTGTACGAGGATCAGACGGTCGACGTCTTCACCTCGGGACGCAAGATGCGCCTGACGTGTTCGCCGAACATCGACACCACCATTCTCGTCCAGGGTCAAACGGTGCGTCTCAACGAGGCACTGACCGTGGTCGAGGCGGGCCGGTTCGATCAGATCGGTGAAATCGGCACGCTGCGCGAGATTCTCGACGACGGCAAGCGCGCCCTCGTGGTGGGCCACGCCGATGAGGAACGGGTGGTGTGGCTTTCGGGCCCGCTGTCCGAGATGGTGGACGTCGACAACATCGACGATCCCGATCGCCCCATTCGTAAACTGCGGCCGGGGGATTCGCTGCTGGTCGACTCCAAGGCCGGGTTCGCGTTCGAGCGGATTCCCAAGGCCGAGGTCGAGGACCTGGTGCTCGAGGAGGTGCCGGACGTCGACTACCTCGACATCGGCGGCCTCTCGCGCCAGATCGAGCAGATCCGCGACGCGGTGGAACTGCCGTTCCTGCACAAGGATCTGTTCCGCGAGTACGCGCTGCGGCCGCCCAAGGGCGTGCTGCTGTACGGCCCTCCCGGTTGCGGTAAGACGCTGATCGCCAAGGCGGTCGCCAACTCCCTGGCGAAGAAGATCGCCGAGGCGCGTGGCGAGGACGCCAAGGAGGCCAAGTCGTTCTTCCTGAACATCAAGGGTCCCGAGCTGCTCAACAAGTTCGTCGGTGAGACCGAGCGTCACATTCGGATCATCTTCCAGCGGGCGCGTGAGAAGGCCAGCGAAGGCACCCCCGTGATCGTGTTCTTCGACGAGATGGACTCGATCTTCCGGACCCGTGGTTCGGGTGTGTCCTCCGACGTGGAGACCACCGTTGTGCCGCAGCTGCTTTCGGAGATCGACGGCGTCGAGGGCCTGGAGAACGTCATCGTCATCGGCGCCTCCAACCGCGAGGACATGATCGACCCGGCCATCCTGCGGCCCGGCCGCCTGGACGTGAAGATCAAGATCGAGCGTCCGGACGCCGAAGCCGCACAGGACATCTTCTCCAAGTACCTGATGGATTCGCTGCCGCTGCACTCGGAGGACGTCTCGGAGTTCGACGGCGACAAGTCCAAGTGCGTGCAGGCCATGATCGAGAAGGTCGTGGAGCGCATGTACGCCGAGTCCGAGGACAACCGCTTCCTGGAGGTCACCTACGCCAACGGTGACAAGGAGGTCCTGTACTTCAAGGACTTCAACTCCGGCGCCATGATCCAGAACATCGTGGACCGGGCCAAGAAGTACGCCATCAAGTCGGTCCTCGAGTCCGGCACGCCGGGCCTTCGCATTCAGCATCTCTACGACTCCATCGTCGACGAGTTCGCCGAGAACGAAGACCTCCCCAACACCACCAACCCCGACGACTGGGCGCGCATCTCCGGCAAGAAGGGCGAGCGCATCGTCTACATCCGCACCTTGGTGACGGGCAAGAACGCCTCGGCGAGCCGGGCGATCGACACCGAATCCAACACGGGTCAGTACCTGTAGGGCGCAAGCGATTCGAGGCCCGTGCTCCCCTCGGGGGCACGGGCCTCGTGCTGTGCGGGGGCTGACCCGGCAACGGTGTTGGCGATAGGGTGGAAGACCGCAAACTGGTCATTCGGTCTGTGGTTCAGCGCTTTCGGGCCGGATCGCGGGCTCGCGGGGCGAGAGGGGAGGGCACGTGGAGTTCGCCGAGGGCGCGATCTTCGCCGGTTATCGCATCGAAAGGCGGCTCGGCGCAGGCGGTTCGGGTGCGGTGTTCCTGGCCCGGCATCCGCGATTGCCGCGCCGGGACGCGCTGAAGATCCTGTCCCCGGGCAACGAACAGGATCCGCACTTCCGCGACCGATTCCTGCGCGAGGCGGAAAGCGCTGCGCGGCTGGATCATCCGAACCTCGTCACGATCCGTGATCGCGGTGAGGAGAACGGGCGGCTCTGGATCGCCATGCAGTACGTGGAAGGCCACGACCTGGGTGAGCTGATCCGGCGGCGCGCGGTCGATCTCGAGCGCGCGGTGCACATTCTCACCGAGGCCGCGCGCGGGCTGGACGAGATCCATCGGGCGGGCCTGGTGCACCGGGACGTGAAACCCGCCAATATCCTTGTCGCCGACCAGGGATCCGGTCCGGACCGGGCGCTCATCACCGATTTCGGCGTCGCGCGCCGGGCGAGCGAGGCCACCGCGGACGGGCGCTCGGGCATGTCCGGCACCGTCGCCTACGCCGCACCGGAACAGTTCACCGGCGCCGGCTCGGACCATCGGGCCGACGTCTACGCGCTCGGCTGCACGCTGTACCACCTGCTCACCGGGTACCCGCCGTTCCCGCACGATTCCTTCGGCGCGGTCATGTACGCGCACGTGCACGAACCACCCCCGCGCCCATCGGTGCGAAATCCCGAGGTGCCGAAGGGTTTCGACGCGATCGTCGCCGCGGCCATGGCGAAGTCGCCCGGCGACAGGTACGACAGCTGCGGTGAACTGGCCGCCGCCGCGCGCGTCGTCCTCGCGGGCGGGGCGGCGGCGGTCCCGCGCGGGGCGGTTCGGCGCGGCCGCCGGCTCGCGGGCGTCGCGGCGGTCACGGTCGCCGCCGCGGCCGTGGCCTGGTTTCTGGTGACCGGCCAGGATCGCGCCGCGCCCGCGGCCGCCGCCGACCACCCGGCCCGGACCGGCACCACCGAGCCGACGGAGTGGGGTGAGTTCGGCTTTCTGGCACAGGCGTTCCCCGACCTGCTGCCGCCCACGCCGCGGGCCGCCGGGTACCAGGATCTGAGCACCTGCAGCAGCTTCGCCGAGAACGAAGAGCTCACCCAGATGCGCAGCACCGGGAAGATCATGACCATCTCCTGCCAGGGTGATATGGATCCGGTGTGGATCGTGCAGTTCGTGTGCCGGACCGACCGGGCGCCGATCGAACCGGCGCTGCCCCCGGCCTTCGCCGAGGGCGACGAGCAGTGGCGGCGGCCCTCGGGCAGCGGTCGTCTCTTCTGGGGTAAGTACCAGGCCGAGGGGACCGGCACGCTGATGGACGGCAAGAACGCGGGGGTGCTCGATGTGTATTTCGATGAGCCGAGCCGGAACTTCTGCCGCATCCAGGTGATCGGCGACACCCCGGACGGCGCCGACCTGCGGCGCAGGTGGTGGATCGATGCGCCGATCTGACGGGATGCCGGTGGGACCGCGATCGGTGTCGCGGCGGGCACCGGTTCCGCTGGCGCTGCTGCTCGCGGTGATTCTCGGATTCGCCACGGGCTGTACGATTCCCGGCTCCGCGGTGCCGGCGTATCCGGATCCGGCGTCCATGGATTCCGGCGCGTACAGCGTGGAGCCGCTGCGGGAACCGCCCGGCGCCGAGAAGTACGGGCGGGTGGTGGAATCGGCGCGACTGGCCGAGGTGATGGTGGATCCGGCCGAGATCGAGGCGACGCTCGCGTTCACCGTCAACGCGTACGGGGTACTGCCGTTGCCGACGGCCGCCAAAGCCGGTGCGCTGCTGGGGGAATCGGCGGGTGCGGTCCTGCGCCGGGAAGGGATGCTGGCCGGCTGCGCGGTCGCCGGAACCGACGCGGCCGGGGGTAGCCCGGCGGTCGGCGCGGCACGGGTGGTGTCGGTGGCGGTGTTGCGTCTTCCGGATGCCGACGCCGCGCAGCGCGCCGCGCGCGACATGAACGCGGCCGATCGAGTGGCCGGGAGTGTGGCGGTGTCCATTCCGGGTCATGCCGCGGCGCAGGCGCACTGGCGGCCGGGGGTGCCCACGCTGTCGGCGACCATCGCGCGGGACGCCTACGTCATCAGCGTGCTCGCCGGGCACACCACCGCCGATCTCACGGCGCTGAGCGCGGTGGCGCAGAAGGCGATGACGCTGCAGATATCGCGGCTCACCGCGTTCGCGCCGACGCCTGCCGATCGGATCGCGAGCCTCCCGCTCGATCGCGAGGGCATGATCCGCCGCCTGGTGCCGGGGGCCCCGGATCGCTGGCCCTATCCCGCCGTCGTCGTCGCGCCGACCGTGCCCACGGCGGTGTGGGACGCGCGGATCATCGCCTCCGGCGTGGTGTACGGCTCCCGGGCGGCCGCGCTGCTGCAGGGTGTGCGCAGTGCGCGCCGCCCGATCGAGGCGATCGCCCTGAACACCTCGAACGTTCTGACCCGATACTCGAACGCGGCCGACGCGCGCGGCGCGTTCGGCGATGCGGTCCGTGCGGCCGCCCTGAACGAGACCGCCGTGACCGTACCCGGCCCGGAGGGAATGCCGGACGTGCTGTGCCTGGACGACCCGACGAACGCGGCGATCAGATACACCTGCCGCCTGCTGGTCGGCCGCTATGTCGCCGTCGTCAACAATCGTGAGCTCGCCACCCTGCGCCAGCGGGTGGTCGCCCAGTACGGCCTGCTCGTCAGCGGCGCCGAATGACGGACGAGAAACTACTTCCCGGAACGATATTCGCGGGATACCGCATAGTCCGGGTGCTCGGCCGGGGTGGAATGGGGACCGTCTATCTGGCGCGGCACCCGCGCCTGCCGCGCTTCGACGCGCTCAAGGTGCTGCCGGGTGAGCTCGCCGAAGATCCGCAGTTCCGGGCGCGGTTCGTTCGAGAGGCCGAGGTGGCCGCGCGCGTCGAGCATCCGAACATCGTCGAGGTCTGGGATCGCGGGATCGAGAGCGGCAGGCTCTGGATCGCGATGCGGTTCGTGGACGGTACCGACGCGAGCGAGCTGCTGCGCGGGCGCGGTTCGGGGGCATTGGGACCGGACGAGGCCATGCACGTGGTGTCCGAGGCCGCCAGGGGGCTCGATGCCGCGCACCGGGCGGGCCTGCTGCACCGGGACGTGAAGCCGGCCAACATCCTGCTCGAATCCCGGCCCGGCGCACCGGATCGGGTGTATGTCTCGGACTTCGGCATTGCCCGGTCGGCGACCCAGGCCACCATGCTGACCAGACCGGGCGCGGTCGTGGCGACACTGGCCTACGCGGCGCCCGAAGTGTTCGAGAGCGCACCGGTCGACCATCGTGTCGACGTGTACGCACTCGGCTGCGTGCTGTACGAACTGCTGACGGGGGCAAAGCCTTTCGAGCGCGCCGACGAGATGCGGCTCATGGTGGCGCACCTGCAGGACCCGCCGCCGCACGCGACGGCCGCCGATCCATCCCTGCCGGCCGCCATCGACGGGGTCATCGCCCGGGCGCTGGCCAAGAATCCGGCGGCGCGCTACGGGTCCTGCGGTGAACTCGCCGATGCGGCCCGGGCCGCCCTGCACGGCGAGCCGCCGGTTCCGGAGCAGCCACCGGCAGCGCGCCGGCGACTGGGCGTCACGCTCGGAGTGGGTGTGACCGTGCTGGCGGTGGCGGCCCTGGCGGTGGTGGGTGTGCGCGTCCGGGGTGCGGACGAACCGCAGCCGGAGGCCGCGGCACCGACCACCACCGCGCCGGTGCTCACCTGGGGGCAGTACGACTTCCTGGTGCGGGCTTTCCCGGATTTGCTGCCGAAGACGCCGCTGTCGGTGGGCTTCGAGTCCATGCGCTGCACCACCTTCCCCGATGAACCGTCGGTGAGCGACACCACGCCGCTGCCGGCGATGGCCGATCTGGACTGCCGCGGCACCGCGAATCCGGTGGCCCATCTGTTCGTCATCTGCAACACCGACCGGACGCCGTTGGTCGCGCAGGTGCCGGACGGGGCCGAGACCGCGAGCGAACCCTGGGAGCGTGCCTCCGGCCGTGGGCGGGTGTACTGGTGGGACGACGCCGATGCACTGGGTAAAGCGCAGGGCCGCATATCGATTCAGTTCGATGATGCCGCACGGAACTTCTGTGGGATCGGCGTGATGGGCACGATCACGGGGCGGGAGTTGGTCGAGAGCTGGTTCCCCGGAGTGCCGATCTAGGTGCCGGAAACCCGACCGTCACCGCTTGCCGGTCGCGGTCGCGTCGAGTTCGGCCAGGATTTCGCGCAGGGTTTCGCGACGGTCCGGCCGTAGTTCGGCGAAGAGGTTCTCGGCGGCCCGGCGGCGAGCCGCGCCTATGCGGGCGAGCGTGGACCGGCCGGCGTCGGTGAGCGAAACCAGGGTCGCGCGGCGGTTGGTGGGGTCGGTGGCACGGGCGACGAGGCCGGCCGACTCGAGGGCGTCCACGACGGTGGTGGCCGAGCGGGGGACTATGCCGAGGCGGTCGGCGAGGTCGGACATGCGCAGGGGAGCGTCGGCCCTGCTCAGCGTGTGCAGGGCACGGCTCTGCGCGGGGGTGAGGCCGAGGGGCGCGAGGTCGGTCAGCTGCGAGTGGCGGACGCGTTTGGCGGTCCGCAGGAAGAGCTCGGGGAGGTCGGCGTCGGGGCTCTCGTCCATGATTCTGAGCATAGGTCATAGTTGCCGGGAACATTATTGAGTAAGACTCAGTTATGTGTGTTGTTCCCGAGGAAGGAGGCGCCTATGGCCGCCCGATCCGAGCTGCGCCGGATAATCCGGCTGTTCCATCCCTATCGTTCCCGGCTCGCCCTGGTCGGCGCGCTGGTGGCCCTCGCCTCGGCGGTGGGCCTGGCCTCACCGTTCCTGGTGCGCGGCATCATCGACGACGCCCTGCCGCACGGGCGGACGGGGCTGCTCACCCTGATGGCCGTCGGCATGATCGCGGTGTCCGCGCTGACCGCTGTCTTCGGGGTCTGGCAGACGTATTTGTCGACCGCCGTGGGTCAGCGGGTCATGCACGACCTGCGGACCGCGGTCTACGCGCGGTTGCAGTCGATGCCGCTCTCGTTCTTCACCGCGACCCGCACCGGTGAGGTGCAGTCGCGCATCGCCAACGACATCGGCGGCATGCAGTCCACGGTCACCTCGACCGCGACCTCGCTCATCTCCAACTTCACCTCCGTGCTGGCCGCCGTCATCGCCATGTTCGTGCTGGACTGGCGGCTGACCCTGGTGTCGCTGGCCATGCTGCCGTTCTTCGTCTGGATCAGCCGCAGGGTCGGCTCCGAGCGCCGGCGCATCACCGCCGAGAAGCAGAAGCAGCTCGCAGGCATGTCGGCGATCGTCGAAGAGTCGCTGTCGGTCAGCGGAATTCTGCTGGGCCGCACCATGGGTCGCTCCCCGGCGCTGGTCGACGACTTCGCGAAGGAGTCGCGCGGGCTGGTGGATCTCGAGATCCGTTCCGGCATGGCCGGGCGGTGGCGGCAGTCGACCATCACCATCGTGATGGCGGCCATGCCCGCGGTGGTGTACTGGGCTGCGGGTCTGACCGCGGCCTCGGGCAACCCGCTGGTGTCCATCGGCACGCTGGTCGCGTTCACCACGCTGCAGGCCGGACTGCTGCGGCCCGCGGTGATGCTGCTGTCCACCGGTGTGGAGGTGCAGAGTTCGCTGGCGCTGTTCGGGCGCATCTTCGAATACCTGGACCTGACACCCGATATCGCCGAACCGGCCGTCCCAGCCGCGTTGCCCGAGCGGGGCGTGCGCGGCGACGTGCGCTTCGAGGGCGTGAGCTTCACCTACGATCCCGCCGATCGAAAGGTGCTGAACGACATCGACATCAGCGTGCCCGCGGGCACGAGCCTGGCGATCGTCGGCGAAACGGGTTCCGGCAAGACCACACTCGGCTACCTGGTGGCCCGGCTCTACGATGTCACCGACGGCCGGGTCGCGATCGACGGAATCGATGTGCGGGAGCTGAGTTTCGCGGACCTGGCGAACACCGTGGGCGTGGTGTCGCAGGAGACCTACCTGTTCCACGCCTCGGTCGCGGACAACCTGCGCTTCGCCAAACCCGATGCCACGGACGCGGAATTGGTCGCCGCCGCCCGCGCCGCTCAGATCCACGAGCACATCGCGAGCCTGCCGCAGGGCTACGACACTCTCGTCGGCGAACGCGGCTACCGGTTCTCCGGCGGTGAGAAGCAGCGGCTGGCGGTGGCGCGCGCGATCCTGCGCAATCCGCCGATCATGGTGCTGGACGAGGCCACCAGCGCCCTGGACACCCGCACCGAGCGGGAAGTGCAGGCCGCGATCGACGCGCTGTCCTCGGGCCGGACCACGATCACCATCGCGCATCGGCTGTCGACCATTCGCAATGCCGATCAGATCGTGGTGCTCGATCACGGACGGGTCGCCGAGCGCGGAACGCACGAGGAACTGGTGGCGCGCAACGGGTTCTACGCGAATCTGCTCGCGCGTGACGAGGTGCTGGCGGCGGCCTGAACGGCCTTGCCGGTGCGTGTCAGCGGTCGTGCCGCGCCGGAGTCGTGTCGTCTACCAGGGACCACCGCGCTGGAGAGTCGAAGGGCCGCGAACTCGAATGAGTTCGCGGCCCTTCGGCACGGCACCTGCCCTCAGCTGCCCGGGATGAAGCCCGGGTAGATGAAGTGCTGGCCACCGGTGAGCTGCGTGCTCGAGCCCAGCGCGAACGGGAAGTTGTTCGGCACCACCCCGAGCTTGTGCGGGTTGCCCTGCCCGTCGGCCTGGAAGCAGGACGACATCTGCCCGTGGAACGCGGTGCAGACGATACGGGTGCTCGTGCCGAACGGCGAGGTCAGGCGGGCGCGGGACTCGAACGGGTTCCAGTAGCCCGGATCGGCGGGCGTCAGGAAATCCTTGGTCTCGAACACCGAGATCGGGCTGTTCGGGTTCCACTCCGGCCATTCGTCGGCGGACGCGACGCCCGTGCCGAACGCGAGCGCGGTACCCGCGGTCGCGATCGTGGCGGCGGCCAGGGTGGCGGCCCGGGTGATCGTCTTCATTAACCCCTCCAAAAAACGTTGTGCGGTTTTCGGCGTCGGACTGAGCATCGTCCGGCAGGCCGAACATCGTTACTCGTCCTACGTACCCATTGGTCCGGTCGGTAATCGGGATGCGAGCGGGTGATGTGCCGGCGCGGGCCGAAGTTGCCCGGAGTGAGCGAGTCCAATCCCGCTGTTGCCGAGGATGTCCCGTGGTGCCGCTGGGGTGTCGCGCGCTATCCGGTGGGAATAGCCCACTGGGCCTTGGGTAATTGGGTGTCTCGATACGACCGACGGTCCAATCCGGCACTGCGACGGTGGAATCCGTGCGCCTCGTCGTCCGCCGTGCGGGCATAGCCAGTGATCACCATCGAGTGAGGCGGCTTTTCGGGCGGGCTCGCCCAGCCGGAAACCCCGCACCGGCCCGGGCCTCGCGGTCGAATTCGCCTGCTGAATTTACGGTTACGAATCCATTACCCCGGCAGGTATGCCGGGAAATTTCGGTAGCGGTGCAGTATCACAGAGTATGGCAATCGTTCGAGCTGCGCTGGTCCAGACGAACTGGACGGGCGACAAAGAGTCCATGATCAAGGCCCATGAGGACTACGCACGCCGGGCCGCGGCCGCGGGTGCGAAGGTCATCTGCTTCCAGGAGCTGTTCTACGGGCCGTACTTCTGCCAGCTCCAGGACACCAAGTTCTACGACTACGCCGAATCGGTGCCCGGTCCGACCGTGGATCGATTCGCCGCGCTGGCCGCCGAGCTCGGCCTGGTCATGGTGCTTCCGGTGTACGAGCAGGAGCAGCCGGGACTGCTCTACAACACCGCGGCGGTCATCGACGCCGACGGCAGTTATCTCGGCAAATACCGAAAACACCACATTCCGCATGTGAACGGGTTCTGGGAGAAGTTCTACTTCCGGCCCGGCAATCTGGGGTGGCCGGTATTCGATACCGCGGTCGGCCGGATCGGGGTGTACATCTGCTACGACCGGCATTTCCCGGAGGGCTGGCGGGCACTCGGGCTGGCGGGCGCGGAAATCGTGTTCAATCCCTCGGCGACCTCGCGGGGTCTGTCGAGCTATCTGTGGAAACTCGAACAGCCGGCCTCGGCGGTGGCCAACGAGTACTTCATCGGGGCGATCAACCGGGTCGGCATCGAGGAGTACGGGGACGACGATTTCTACGGGACGAGCTATTTCGTCGATCCCGAGGGCAAATTCGTCGGTGACGTGGCCTCCGATACCGCGCCCGAACTGGTGGTGCGCGACCTGGATATGGATCTGATCAAGGTGGTGCGCGATCGGTGGGCGTTCTATCGAGATCGCAGGCCGGACGCCTACGGACCGTTGGTGGCGCCGTAATGACACGCGTATTCATTCACGGCGGAACCGTGGTGTCGGCCACCGGTTCCCAGCAGCTCGACGTGTTCATCGACGGGGAGACCATCGCGGTCGTACTGGCGCCGGGCTCGACCGCGCTCGGGGTCGATCCGGCCGCCGTTGCCGATACGGTCATCGACGCCACCGGGCGGTACGTGCTGCCGGGCGGGGTCGACGGACACACCCACATGCAGCTGCCCTTCGGCGGCACCGAGGCCTCGGACACCTTCGAGACCGGCACCCGGGCCGCGGCCTGGGGCGGGACCACCACGATCGTCGACTTCGCCGTGCAGAAGCCGGGGGAGCGGGTGCAGGATTCGCTGGCGCAGTGGCATCGCAAGGCTGACGGGCAGTGCGCGATCGACTACGGGTTCCATCAGATCGTGGGGGACGTGAACGGCGAATCCCTGAAGGGGATGGCGGAATTGGTGGCCGAGGGCGTCAGCAGCTTCAAGCTGTTCATGGCGTATCCGGGGGTGTTCTACTCCGACGACGGGCAGATTCTGCGCGCCATGCAGACCGCCGGGGATCTGGGCGCGCTGCTGATGATGCACGCCGAGAACGGCATCGCGATCGACGTGCTGATCGAACAGACCCTCGCGCGCGGGGACACCGCACCGTATTTCCACGGGACCTCGCGCCCTTGGCAATTGGAGGAGGAGGCCACCCACCGTGCCATCATGCTGGCGCAGGTGACGGGTGCGCCGCTGTACGTGGTGCACGTGTCGGCGAAGCAGGCCCTCGAGCAGATCGCGACCGCGCGCGGCAGGGGGCAGAACGTCTTCGGCGAGACCTGTCCGCAGTACCTGTACCTCTCGCTCGAAGAGCAGTTGGGTGCACCGGGTTTCGAGGGTGCGAAGTGGGTGTGCTCGACGCCGCTGCGCGCCCGGGAGGAAGGGCATCAGGACGAGCTGTGGCGCTACATCCGCACCGGGGACGTCACCACGGTCGCCACCGATCACTGCCCGTTCTGCTACAAGGGGCAGAAGGATTTGGGCGTAGGGGATTTCAGCAAGATTCCCAACGGCATCGGCGGGGTCGAGCATCGCATGGACCTGATGTACCAGGGCGTGCGGGACGGCCGCATCTCGCTGGAGAAGTGGGTGGAGGTCTGCTGCACCGCGCCGGCCCGCATGTTCGGCATGTATCCGCGCAAGGGCGTGATCTCCCCGGGGGCGGACGCGGACGTGGTGATCTACGACCCGAACGGGCAGACCAGCATCGGGATCGGCAAGACCCATCACATGAACATGGATCACTCGGCGTACGAGGGGTTCGAGGTCGGCGGGCACGTGGATACCGTGCTCTCGCGCGGGCGGGTCATCGTCGACGGCGGGGAGTATCTGGGGTCGGCCGGGCACGGCCGGTTCCTCAAACGTGGACTGTCCCAGAACCTGATCTGACCGGAAGGGAGTGTGTGCCATGGATATCGGTGTCGTTCTGCAGTGCACGCCGCCCGCGTCCCGGGTGGTGGAGCTGGCCCGGGTGGCCGAGACGCACGGGTTCTCGCACGTGTGGACATTCGATTCGCACCTGCTGTGGCAGGAGCCGTACGTCATCTACAGCCAGATCCTGGCCGTCACTCGCAAGGTTGTGGTCGGGCCCATGGTCACCAATCCCGCCACCAGGGACTGGACCGTCACGGCCTCGACCTTCGCGACGCTGAACGAGATGTTCGGCAACCGCACGATCTGCGGGATCGGGCGCGGGGATTCGGCGGTGCGCACGCTCGGCGGGCGGCCGTCGAATCTGGCGACGCTGCGCGAATCCATCGAGGTGATAAGGGAACTCGGCAACGGGCGGGCCGTGTCGCTCGGTGACACGACCGTACGGCTGCCGTGGGCGGCGGATTCGCGGCTGCCGGTGTGGGTGGCCGGATACGGGCCGCGCGCACTGGATCTGACCGGGGAGGTGGCCGACGGCTTCATCCTCCAGCTGGCCGATCCCGACATCGCCGCGTGGACGATCGCCCGGGTCCGGGCCGCCGCCGAGCGCGCGGGCCGCGATCCGGGCGCGGTGCGGATCTGCGTCGCGGCCCCCGCCTACATCACCGACGGCACCGAGGCTGGCCTGAAACACGCTCGCGAGCAATGCCGTTGGTTCGGCGGGATGGTCGGCAACCATGTGGCCGACATCGTCGCCCGCTACGGCGCGGACGGCACGGTACCCGCCGCCCTGACCGACTACATCGCCGGTCGCACCGGGTACGACTACAACCAGCACGGCCGCGCCGGGAACACCCACGCCGAGTTCGTGCCCGACGTGATCGTGGATCGGTTCTGCGTGCTGGGGACCCCCGACGATCATCTGGCTCGCCTGCGGGAGCTGGAGGGGCTGGGGGTGGATCAGTTCGCGGTGTATCTCCAGCACGATGCCAAGACCAGCACGCTCGACGCGTACGGGGAGTCGGTGCTGCCGCGGCTCGCTCGTCCGGTGACGGCTACGACTATCGAGTGACTGGCCGTTGGCGCGCTTCGGAGGTCCCCGAATTTCCGTTGGGCGGGTGCGTGTTTCGGTCGATCCTCGGCTCGGCGCGATCTATCCGGCGGGCCGGTCGAGGCGAAAGAAGCGGCTGCGCCGCGTAGTTCCGTCCCGGCGGACGATCGTGTCCTGGCGCACGCCGAGGTCGGTCGCGCCGAGCTTGCGTATGGCGGCCGCCGACCGCAGGTTCCGCTCGTCCGTGCGGAACCCGATCCACTCGGCGCCGTGCGCGAACACTTCGCCGATCAACAGCGCCTTGGCTCGCCCGTTGACTCCGGTGCCCCACACCGCGGGGGCGAACTGGGTTCCCCCGATCTCGACGCCCTGCGGGTCGGCGGGATCCCAGATCAACGAGGTCCTGCCCACCACGATCTCCCCTCGGCGGACAGTGAAGGTCAGCCACGTCCCAGTCGCGACGGCGGCCGCGATGCCCGCGTCGAGGGTGCCGAAATCCGTTGGCACCGTGCGCGGTATGTGTTCCCACGCCCGGTCGTCGCGTAGTGCCTCGTACAGGTCCTCGGCGTCGGCGGAGTCGTAGGACCGCAACGACACCTCACCGTCGTCGAGGCGGTCGTGGGACAGGGATAGCGGCCACTTCACGGACGTATTCTGGCAACTCGAATCGTACTGCCCGGCAGCGGCTTCCGGGCGGCAGTGATGAGCTATCGCGCGTGCTTCGGCGTCTGTCCGATGGCCGGCGAGTCGCCCGATGAATGGCACGCGGCGGTGATTACGTCGACCCATACATCCGGGGCAGTCGACCACAGATTGTGATCGACGCCGGGCACCTCCTCGAACCGGCCTCGCGGGACCAGCGCGGCGAGTTGCCGCAGGGGCCAAGACGGACGAATATCGTCCTGCAGTGCAAGGAAAGTCATGGGCACCGTCGAATCGGCCAGGCGGCGAAACAGATCTGCTTCGTGAATCCACTGCACGAAGGACGCGTTCAACGCGGCGTGAACGTCCGGCGCCTCAGCGATGTCTATACCGGCCTCTCGATGCTTGCCCGACCGATATTCCTGGGACCAGGTGCGGTCTTTGTGAAGTCCGTGACCGCCCACTCCGACCACTGACCGCACGAGTTCGGGATGGTCCAGCGCGTAGCGCACGGCCAGGTCGGAACCCCAGGAATGACCGAGCACGACCCAGCTTCCGATTCCCGCTGCGCGCCGGACCGATTCGAGATCGGCAATGGCTTGCCTCATATCGTGCGGTCCGCCCCGTGAACGCCCCACGCCCCTGGGCTCCGGATACCATGCCCGCATTCCGCGAGGCGCCAATCGAGCGTCTTCGAGGTAGTGCACACACCCGGGCCCGCCGGACAGGACAACGACATCCGGCCCGGATCCGACAGTGCCGACGTGCAGCGAATTGCCATCGTCGGCCGACACGATCATGGTCTGCAACTCGATCCATCCTTGTGTAGCAAGTCAGAAGAGAATTGTCGCAGGCTCAGTGATCGGCGGAGTGTGATGCGCGGCTGACCCGAACAGTCGCGGTTTCGCTGTCGCGTTCGATCAGGAATCGGTCGAGCAGATCGAACAGGACTGCGAGCGTGTGCGATTCCTGTGCGGGCGTCAACTCGGTGACGAAGTCCCACTCGGGGAGAGCGATCTGCTGGATTTGCGCCGTCCAGGCGAAGTTCTCCCCGACCGTGTAGTTGCTCATCAGCCATTCGCGGAAGCCACTCAGGCCGGGCCTGCCGTATCTCTCGGCGGCGCAATGGAATCCCTGGAGAAACCCGGTCACGCCCTGCAGTGTCACTCGACCGACGTACATTCCCGGTCGCTGAGCGAACATCCAAAGGTATTGCCGTTCGGTGAGTTCGCTGTAGTCGGTTACAACCTTCCCGTCCACGGTCAACTGTGCTGTGGCCGGGTAGAGGTCGACAGGCCCCCTCTCGTTCTTAGTCACGTGAACACTCCATCACGGCGAACCATGCGCTGCCATCGCAGATCGACCACAGCCGCCGGTCTGGCGTCCGTACGGGTTCCTCGCACAGTCCGCCCCGCCTCACGTCATCGCCGCCTTGGATTTGCGCCAGGCCAGCGACTGCGGCAGATCGCCCGCACACCGGAACGATGGGAAGTGATTCAGAGACGGTCGCGAAGGGTGGGCAAGCCGGGTCCGCTGAGCTGTTCGCAGTAGATGGCCCGGCCGGCCATCGCCATGGTCAAGGCGAGGGTCGGCCCACTGACCAGAGCGCCGGTGCCTTCGGTGAAGGGCCCATCGGTCGCCTCCAGGCGTAGACCTTCGATCACGGTGTGGCCCGAGACGGTGAAGTCGCGGCTCGCATAGAACCGTGCGACCTCGGTGACGGCCTCGACCGAGGGCTGACGCGACAGGCCCAGCGGATACCGGATGTCCTGCGCGTGGACGACCACCTCGCCGAGCCAGGCTGCGGTGGGGCCGAATGTGGAAGTGGTGCTGGGGATTACCTCTCGGAACCGTTCCAGCGTTTCCGTAGGAGTCGCGCCGCGGTGCTCGGCCAGCCGCCGGGCATTGTGTTCGTCGAAATCGAAGCGGGCGCCGGCGACGCTGATCAGCCAGCGGAGGCGACCCGTACTCGCTGCCGCGGTGAGGTGGGCGAGGACTTCCTCCACCGTCCACCGCCCGCACAGCGACTGCTGAGCCCACTGCTCATCGTTCAGATCGGCGAGGTCGTCGGCCAACGTCGCGCGTTCGGCGTGGGCCATGGCCCACAGCTCGTCGCGAGAAATGCCCTTCGGCAAGTGCGGAACCTCCCGGCTCGGTGCTGCCCGCCCGATGAGCCCGGGCGATCGCCGGGACCACGATCTGTCACATCGCACCGGAACGGCAGCAGTTAGTTGTTCTTGCTCTGATGACGACGGCGCGCGCCCGAATTCATCGGTCGTGCCGAGTGCTCGATGTGCCGAGGGTCTCGCGCCGCCGCCTGACCATGGCGAATCCGGATCTCGCGACCTCGATGCCACCGATGATCGCCACCACCACGCCTACCTGTGCAACGAGATCACAGGTGTGTCGATATCGCGGGCGAACAACCACAACCCAAGACCGATGGCTAGCACCGCGACGCCGATCAGGATCGAAATGACGTGGTTGCGCATGGTTCTCCTTCAAAAATCAGGGCGACTCGCACAGCTCCCCACGGCTGTCATTTACTAACACGACTGTACTACCATAGCGTGGGTGCCCAAACTCATCGACCATGCACAGCGACAGCAGGAGATTGCCGAGGCGGTCTGGCGGGTGATCCAGCGCGACGGTGTGAGCGCGGTATCGGTCCGGGATGTGGCTGCGGAGGCCGGGATTTCGGCCGGGTCCCTGCGGCACGTGTTCGCCAGTAAGGCGGAACTGCTGGCGTACTCGATGCGGCTGGTGCAGAAGCGAGTTCGTGAACGGGCCGAGTCGCATGCGGCGATCATCGACCCCTGGGAACGAGCCCTCGCGGTCATCGCCGAGTTTCTGCCGCTCGACGCCAATCGGCGCTGCGAGATAGATGTCAATCTCGCACTCGTCGCCGAGAGTCCGGCTCACCCTTTGCTGAAAGACATTGCGCTGGATGCCTACCGGGAACTGCGCGCGGGTTGTGCGGCGGTGCTGACCCGGCTGGCCGCGTGCGGATTGGTCAGGCCCGGACTCGACCTCGATGCCGAAGCCATCCGGCTGCACGCGCTGATCGACGGTGTATCTCTGCACGCACTGATCGGCGACGCCGACGCTGTGCACACGGCAGAAGGTGTCATTGTTCAACACCTGCGGACCCTCGCCTGAATTCCCGCTTCGGTGGCGAATTCCCTTTTCGGCGACAGGTATACGGGGCTAGCGCTCAATCTCAATCATCGGCCAACTGTTTGCGAAACTCCTTCCGCCAGTGTGGGTTCTGACGCAGAACCACGACCAAGCCCAGGGCTTCACCAACCGGCAGGCTGAGCGCGTCGGCCAGCGCGTATGCGGCCATGGCGCGGTTCTGCCAGACAACTCGGTCGTCGTAGTCAGAGCGCATGACCCGCGACTCGGCGTGCACGCGGCGTAGCCGCAGGCCCAGGGCCGAATCGTCGGCCAGACCGGGACAATCGGCCTCGCTCAGCAGCGGCAATGCGTCGATGACCTCGTCATAGGTGTCGAGGCCGGTCTCGGCGGTCAGCGACGTCACCTGCTTGGTGAGCACGCGGCGTAGGTGCTCGGGTGTCGCGGCGTCGACCAGGGCGGCGAACTGGTCGGGCACGGGTACCTGCTGGTTGCCGTGGGTGGGGAGCAGGGGGCCGGCCTGAGTCCCGTGCGACTCAGACTCCTCAGCCTCATGGCCGAGAACGGACTGACATTCGAGGCGCACTGATCGGCGCACCGACGCTCCGTGTCACCCGCGTCGGGGATCCGGTGGCTCAGGCGGTGACGTAGCGCAGCAGCGTCGCGGTCTCGAACCGCCTTGTCTCGACCAGGCGGAGGGGAATCCGCTTGTCCAGCAACGGGAACATCGGGGTGCCGCCGCCGAGGATGACGGGGGAGACGAACAGGTGGTACTCGTCGATCAGGTTGTGGGGCATCAGGGACGCGGCCAGGGTCGCACCGCCCACCTCGATCACGCCGTCGCCTTCGGACTTCAGGCGGCGGACCTCCTCCACCGCGTTCGCGCTCACCAGGGTGCTGTTCCACTCGACCTCGCGCAGGGTCCGGGAGAACACCACCTTGGGTTTCTCGGTCCACAGGGCCGAGAAATCGCGTTCGATCGGCGGGGCGGTGTCGGGGACGTGCGGCCAGTACTCGGCCATCAGCTCGTAGAGGCGGCGGCCGTTCAGGGAGAGCTCGACCTCGCGGAACCTGTCGTTGTGGAACGCGTGGAGTTCGTCGTCGGGGTCGGTCCAGTCGATGTTGCCGTCGCGGTCGTTGATGTAACCGTCGGCGGACGTGCCGATTCCGTAGATCAGTGTCCTCATGATCGTGTAGACCTCTCGTTCGGACGAAACTCATCGGTCGTCGATCGTCAGTAGTCTCCGACTCGGCGCAGCTCCCAGAACTGACCCGGGCCCGGGGGTTGCAGGACGACCTGCGGCGGACCGGTGGGTGAACTGTCCGCGCGCAGGTCACTACCCGGGTACGACAGGTAGTACGCGTCCTGGCCGGCGGGGACGATCCGCCAGCGGGGTGCGGCCGCGCTCTCGGGCAGGCCGACGACGACCGCGCCGGGGAACGCGACCGCCGAGAGTGCGAAACGGTTGTCATGGTTCACGATCGCGAAGTTCTCGCCGTCCGAGTCGCCTATCGGTTCCAGCCACCAGATCCAGCGACCATCCCCGGGCGGCGGGGCGGCGGCGTCCAGCGCGACCGCGGGCGAGGCGTCGACGGTCCGGAGCCACAGGTCGTGGTCGCCGCGCAGAACGAGGCGGTAGGCGCCGCTGGCCAGGGTGGCCTGCGCGGGTCCGGCGACGGTGAGCGCGGCGCCGAGCAGCGCCGCAGCCACCGCCAGCGCCGAGCACGCGCGGGCCAGGTGAGATCTCATGTCAACCTCTGATGTCTCACGGACTTCGGACCTCCGACGGTACCCCGCCTCGGAGCCCCGGTCGCGGCTCGGCGGCCGCGCGACAGGTCGAGGTTGCCACCGCGCTCGCATGGCCGGTTCAGAACTTGGCTCCCGCTCACCGGGTTCGTGGCCGCCTTACCCGAGGGCGCTTCCCGGGGCGTTGGCGTAGCGGCGGTAGATGATCGGCTGGGCGGCAATGCCATTGGCCGCGAAGTTGGCCAGGACGAACGTGCGGAAGGTGCGGCGGAACAGTAGGGCCGGGAGGAATGCGCGCAGGGTCGGCCAGCTCGCGTGGTTGACGAGGGTGTAGTCCTGGGGCTCGGTGGGGAGCGGGCGCATCGGCACCGAGTTCAGCAGGGCGGTCTCGCGCTGGAACCAGCCGGCGGTGTATTTCCACACGTCGAAGACGGTTTCCGAGTCGGGGCAGTGGAAGTAGTTGAACAGGAACCAATGGTTCGCGTCGTGGTCCACGTCGGCTATTCGGGCGGGACTGCTCGCGGCGGTCAAACGGACGTGTTGGGTGCTGCCTTCCAGGACCGCCACGAGTTCTTTGCACGCGGGGTCGTCTCGCACCGCGGCGAGGGCGTCGACCGTCTCGGTGCGCAGCAGGACGACCACGTCGTAGCGGGCGGGGCGGACACCGGCGCGGCGCAGCAGCGGAGCGCCCTCGCCGGGCGGGCGCAGTGCGGCGGTGAACACCGTCGCCTCGGCGACATCGTCGCGCTCGGCCAGGCGGCGGCACAGGGGTGCGAGCTGGTCCAGAACGCGTCGGCGCGACCGCCGTCCCCACGGTATCGGGCCCAGCCAGCGACCGGCCTCTGCGGCAAGGAGCAGGAATCCGCTGGTGGTCGGGGTGGACAGCTCGACCTGCGCGGCGTACTCGCCGTTCACAATGCGCATGATGCACTCCCTCGGGCCGGAACGATCGTTGATCGGGTACTGCGGCACGGGCTGGACTTTCGGCGGATGCGCCGCGAGTTCGACCGTGCGGACGCCGCGAGTCGATTGCCGCGCGATACTGTGGCTCTGCGCCGAATCATGCAGTTCGCCTGCCGCTTTCGTCGAATGGCATGGTGCTGCCATCCAACTTTGTCAGAGTGACGAACCCGCCGGTGCCCGATCGGCTGCCGTCAATTACAGGGGCAGAGGGGTTTCGCGCGCGCCGGTAGTGTCGCCGCCGAGTGAGAAGCCGACCGGCGGAACGGATTCCGCCCGCTGGAAATGCCCGGCCAGCCGTTCGCACAGCTCGGTCAGGACCGATTCGTCGATAGGCTGCCCGTCGGTCCAGGAGGCGAACCAATCCACCGTGTCCGGGGTCCCGGCGGGGCGCACGAAGACATGCTGGTGGAAATGCGGGACGCTGCGGCCGGTGATGGCGGAGAAGACGTACTCGGGGGAGATTTCGGCGCGCAGGGCGAACGCGGCGCGGCGGACAGCCCAGCCGACGGCCACTGCCTCGTCGTCGTCGAGATCGGCCAAAGTTGGCGCGTGGCGCTTTGTTTCGACGAACAGGTAGCCGGGCATCGGTATCCCGTCCGAGAGGGGGCGATGCGTCACGATCACGAGATCGTCGGAGAAGACCACCGGGCCGACCAACGGTCCCAGTCCGCGGTGCTTGTCACAGATCGCGCATCGGTTCCCCATTGCGCGACCGTACCGGCGGGGAGCGCTCAGTGCCCGCCGTGGAGCAACTGCTGAAAGCCGGCCGCTTGCTCGCGGAGTTTGTCCGCGTACGCGGGGGAGTCGAACGCCCACTCCGGGTTGTGCCAGCGGTGTGCCGGGGCGCCTTTGTGGTTGGCGGACCGGTGGATCGCGCGGAGGACGGCCGGGCGATGGATCAGCGCCACACGCCAGTCGCCGAGGAGGCGTGCGGCGATATTGGCGATCACTATGCGGCCGTGGTGGTTCGTGCCGACCACGCAGACCACCTCGTTGCCCATGCCGGCGAAACCGCCGACCACGTGCAGTTTGGCTCCGGCGGGGAAGATCCGGTGGCTGCGGTAGTGCTCTTTCGGGCCGGGGTTGTACGGGTAGGGGCGCAGGTTCGCGACGATGCACCATTCGGGCCGAACGGCTTCGGTGCGCTGTGAAGCCGGGTCCGCCGGTGGGACGGGCGGCTTGGGGGTGGTGCGCGGCTTCCGGAGAGCGGCCGCTGCCGCGCGGAGCATGGCCGCGAGAAAGAGCTTCACGACCTGTCAGCGTAAGTAGTCCGTGGTCTGCGGCCAATCGCATTTCGGGCCGGGGCGTGGTGACAGCGGTTCGCCGAGCACTCGTTTATCGGGTGATGTCATCCGCTGGTCTTGCGCCCACCCGCGCGGACCGTGCTCGCGCGGGTGGGTCGAGAAGCGGCCGTACCGCTTTCGAATCAGCCCTGTTCGGCGGACACCGACACCAGGGTGGGGTCGGCGGCGGGCTTGCCGTCGCCGGAACCGTCCTGGGTGCCCGCGGCGACGATGCTCTGCAGGGCGTCCATGCCGCCGGTGATCCGGCCGAACGGGGTGTAGTTCGCGGGCAGGCGGGTGTCGCGGTAGACCAGGAAGAACTGGCTGCCATTGGTATTGGGGCCCGCGTTCGCCATCGCGATCGTGCCCGCCGGGTAGGACGCGCCCGCCAGGTTCTCGTCGACGAACTTGTAGCCCGGGCCGCCGGTGCCGGTGCCGGTCGGATCACCGCACTGGAGCACGAAGATGCCCTCGGTGGTCAGGCGGTGGCAGCGGGTGTGGTCGAAATAGCCCTGATCGGACAGGAATACGAACGAGTTCACCGTGTGCGGGGCGCGGGCGGCGTCCAGTTCGGCGGTGATGGTGCCGCAGTTGGTCTCCAGGGTCGCGGTGTAGGTCGCGTTCTGGTCGATCGTCATCGCGGGCTCGCTGGCCCATTTTGCGCCGGTGGGCGTGCCGGACTCGGGCGCGGAACAGCCGGGGGAGCGCTGCGGCGCGGGATCGGGCAGCGCCTCGGCCCGGCCGGTCACCAGAACGGTGAGTGCGACCACCGCCGCGACGAGGCCGACGCGCCGAAGCGCCTTGCGGTCTAAGCGAATTCGGCGCGAGCGCCGCGGTTGATCGTCATCGAGCGGCAGCGTGTGCGTCTCGGTGGTCACCGGGTGGTTCTCCTTCATCGTCGGGGGTAGGACTCGGACCGTGCCGCCCGGCATCATTGCATCTGCGCCGCCCGCGCGGACCGGGATGGCCGCAATGCCGTCGGGGACGCGCCGGGATCGCGCGCGCGAGGGGGGTTTTCGCTGCTAACGTCGCCGAATATGAAGGTTCAACTGCGGCACAATCCGTCGTCGACCATTGCCCGCTGCTTCCTCGACCCGGGCGAGCCCATGCGGGTCGAGAGCGGGGCCATGGTCGCGCATTCGGCCGGGGTCGCGCTGCACGCCAAGGCCGAGGGCGGTGTGCTGGCCGGGCTCAAGCGCTCGATGCTGGCGGGCGAGTCGTTCTTCGTGTCCACGTTCACCGCGCCGCAGCAGGGTGGCTGGGTGGATGTGGCGCCCGCGCTGCCGGGGGACATGCTCTCGCTCTCCATCACCCCTGACCGGCCGTTCTACATCAGCCGCGGTGGGTGGATCGCCAATTCGCACGCGGTGACGGTCGAGGCGAAATGGGGCGGGTTCGCGAATCTCTTCGGTGGGGAGGGCGGATTCGGCCTGCGCGCGCACGGGCACGGCGAGGTGGTGCTCGGGGTGTTCGGCGCGATCGACGTGATCGATCTCGCGCCCGGTGAGCCGGTCACGATCGACACCGGGCATGTCGTCGCCTACGACCTGGCCATGAACTTCACGATTCGGCGCGCGGTGTCCGGTCGCTCGCTGCAGTCGCTCAAGTCCGGCGAGGGGTTCGTGTTCGACTTCGTCGGCCCCGGCCGGGTCCTGCTGCAAACCCGCAACCCCGGGGCGTTCGCGGCGTGGGCAGGGTCCTCCGCTTCTTCGGGCTAGTCGATGTGATCTAGATCACCGTCCCAATGAGTGGGCATAACCCCAGCTGGAACTGGTTCTAGTATGAAATCTTGATCCGACCGGGAAACTTTTCTCGCGAAAAGCCACCCGCAAACATGTGAAGCGTGCATGCTTCGCATGTTCGACATGTCGTTTCACAGATGAGGAGTACACCGTGTCCGGATCCGCAGCGGATTTCCTGGCCGAGGTTCTGATCAAGACCATCCAGGGTCTGTTCACCGGCACCGCCGGCCAGTAACTGTCGCTCCGACGGCAACGCCCGAGGAACTTCGGTAGCCCATCGAGTCGCGCGGGACTCGGTGGGCTGCTGGCGTTTTGGGGGTGGTTGTTGTGCCGGATAGGCTGGGGCGGTGATGTTCTCGTACGCGAAGGGCGCTGTGCGCCACGGGCGATGAACCCCGGTTCGCCCGGGGTGGTCGGCGATCGTGACGCTGTCCAGACGGTCCGGTTCGATCTTCATGTCGGTTTCGTGCTGCCCCGCCGGTGGCGCGCCGCAGGCGGGCTTCCGATCTGCCGCCGGGATCGGGTCGTACCCCGCGTCGACGGCGTACTGCTCACCGATCTTGTCGATATGTTCGAACTCTCCGCCGGCATGGAACCCGCGCGCGGTATGTACGGCGGCATCGTCCTGCGGGGCCCGGTCGAGGTGCTGGCCGACAGCTTTCGCGGAAACGCGCCTGGGGCAACAGGATCGAAGGTCCCGCTGCTGGGTTGCGAGTGCGGAGAGACAGGCTGCTGGCCGCTGCCCGCCGCGGTCACGGTGACCGAGGATCTTGTGGTCTGGGACCGCTTCGAACAACCTTTTCGCCCGGGCCGGGACTACGCGGGTTTCGGTCCGTTCCGCTTCGCGCGCGGACAGTACGAAGACGCGCTGCGCGACTTGGTGTCCGAGAATACGGTGGGGCCCTGGTCTAACCGTCAGGGTCGGGCTCATTGATCGAGCACCCTCATCACTCCTCCTTTCGGGCGCTTATGGGTCCCCACTCCGGGCTCGTCCGACGCGGTCGTATCTGTCTGCGGCGCTTCGGCGGCCTCGGACTTCTTCGATCACTCGTCGCGTGGGAAGGGCGGTTCCAGTGAGCAGATGGCGAGCAGGCGCTAGGCTGGAAACAGACTCCATCTCTGTGGACGTCGCTGTGCTGACCGGCGGGGTTTCTCACTCGTAGAGCTTGCTCTTGCCCCGTCGGTCATCAGCCCAGTTGGGGCCGACCGCCCCCGCGACCAGTGATCTGCGGGATACCGTGACGAAATGTCTACGTACGAAACGGTTTCCGTCTGTTTGGCAGCGGGTTCGCTTACAGTTAGCGCAGTCGCGTTCGGTGGTCTTCTCTGGCAGGTCGTTCTGCTCGCGCGGGGCGCGAAGGCCGAGAACGTCCACAAGCGACAGCAGGCAACCGTAGATTTCATGGCGGCTAGTCTGCATCGCATCGCATCGCATCGCAGCGATGAGAAGTCGAGGACTGCCCGACCACTGGGATGGTCCGGCAATTGCGGTGTTGATACGAGCTGCCAACGGAGGCGATGCGGACGCCAATACGCTGATTGCCGACTACCTCCAGTGTTTTCAGCTTCTTGGCGGTCGGTGTTCGCCGGGGCACGTTTGACGAGGACTTGGTCGCTGGCACCCAAATTCGGGCAGTGATCGACTCCGAGATGATCGTCACCCCGTACCTGTTTCGCGCGCGGGGATATCAGCACACCGCGCTGCACCTGCGGCGGTTGTCGCCGTACGGCATGTTCGAATCGTATGCGGACCAGTTCGAACAGATTTGGGGCGCCACGACCCCCTACGGGAACGAGGTGGGCAGTGAGCTCACGGCGTGACTATTACCGGGATCCCAACGCGCCCAAGCCGAACTCGCTGAAGCCCGGGGGCTCGGCGTTGGTCGTGGACGAGGACGGGCGAGTGCTGATGCAGCGGCGCGGCGACTCGGGCAACTGGTCGTTGCCAGGGGGAATCATGGAGTTGGGGGAAACGCTCGAAGACTGTGTGATTCGCGAGACTCGGGAAGAGACGGGGCTGGACATCGAGATCACGGGACTACTGGGGATCTATACGGACCCGGGTCATGTGATCGAGTATTCGGACGGTGAGGTCCGGCAGGAGTTCGCGGTGATCTACTACGGGCGGCGGGTCGGTGGTGAGCTTCGGGTATCTCACGAATCCACCGAGGTTCGATTTCTCGGGCTCGAGGAGTTGAAGAATATGCCGGTGCATCCGACGGTGCGATTGCGGCTCGAGCACCACGCGGGGAGTACGAACCTGCCGTGGCTGGGCTGAAGCCGTTGTTCGCGGACGATGCGGCTCGGTTGCCCTGGGGAACGTCGTCCCGGGGCGGCCTTCCGATCCCGTCGGGTTGACCGGTGAGGAGAGTGGTGTGGTCGGGGAGTGTGTGTTCTGCGCGCGGATCTCGGCGGGGCAGATCGAGGGAGAGTACCCGGGTGGGGTGGTGCGGTTCGCGCCTATCGAGCCTGTGGTCGCGGGGCACATGTTGTTCGTGCCGGGGTGGCATGCCGAGCACCCGGACGTGCAGCTGTTGGGCGGGCCATGGAATCGGCGGCAGCCTACGGCGAGGCGATGGGGACCGACTTCAATCTGATCACCTCGGCGGGAGCGGCCGCCACGCAGACCGTTGCCCACCTCCACGTGCACTACGTGCCCCGTCGAACCGGGGACGGGCTGGGGCTGCCGTGGACGGGGACTTCCGGGTCGGGGTGATACACCCGAGTCGAGCTGTGCGCAGACCACGGCGGCGTAACTCAGTGCCCGGAAGCGGTGGGACGAGTCTCGGACAGCCCGGCGTTGTCCGTGACTCGCGCATTGCCGGCCGGTCACCGCCAGCCCCGGTGAAAATCAGTTGAGAGAGGATCCGTTGGGTGCGAATCTTGTTGTACCGCAACGCGGGAACGGGGGGCGGGCAGGAAACCGCCGGAGGCGGGTTACTGGCGATCCGTAGCTCAATATGGTCAGAGCACCGCCCTGTCACGGCGGAGGATGCGGGTTCGAATCCCGTCGGGTTGACGAGTGGGGCGTTCGTGTCGGACCCGGGGTGATGTCCCGGGCTCAGGGTTGGCCGGGGGTCGGGAGGGGCTCCACCTCGATCGCGGCGTGCACCTTTGTGATCCCGCCGCGCAGGAGGGCGTAGGGGACGAAATAGAAGGCGTGATTCCAATAGCGGCGGACTATCTTGTCGAACACGCGGCGGGTCTCGGTCGGGGGGAGCATCCGGGCCACCGCCTCCACGGGCTCGCCTTTCACCTTGCCCAGGACGCCGCACTTCTGGATCGTCACGCGGGGAGTGTTCTTGATGCGCTTGGTTTTCCAGGAGCCGTCGTCGGTGATGATCAGCAGTTTGCCGTTCTCGGGGACGCCCCAGACCGGGGTGGGTTTCGGGGTCCCGTCCTTGGTGTAGGTGGTCAGGAGGAGGTAGCGCTCGCGGTAGACGTCGTCGAAGGTCGGAGCCATGGGTCTGGTCACCTCGGGGTGTCGGGGTTCGGGCGGCGCGGACCATCATCGCGCGAACCGGCGACCGCCGCCGGGCGAGCGGCGGACCGGCGCGTCGGGTCAGGGGGTTGGGGCGGAGCGGGATCGGCGCAGCGCCCGGAGTTCGTCGGCGCGGGGAACCGGGACGTCGCGGGACTCGGGGGCGTCGAAGACCCGGATCGTGTGGGACGCCGCGTGGAACGGGGTCCAACCGGGATCGCCATCGGTCGCGAACGACACCCAGGCGCGGTGCATCTCGGTGGCGAGGGCGTGCGGTGCGTCGGGGCCGGTCAGGGTCGGCAGAGCGTCGGGCCGGTCGAAGACGAACGGGATCTCCATCACGTGGCTCGCGCCGAGCTCGGCGACCGGTGAGCGCCAAGCGAATTCGTAGACATAGGTCGGATGCGCGGGGGCGAGCGCCGTCGCGATGCGGAGCGCGTCGTCGCGAAAGACCAGGTCGGTGATCACGGCGCAGAAGAGGTCGGCGGGACCCGCGCCGGGGCGGTCGGCGGCGTAGGTGTCCAGGACGGCGGGATCGATGCCGTAGCGGGCGACCGCGTGCGGCAGGATCTCGGCGGTGATGCCGGCCGCGGCGCCGGTGGGGAAGACGAAGAAGCGGTACTCCTCGGCGGTCCAGCCGATGAGCAGGGGGACGGTCCGATCCGGTTGGGCGGCAACAACATCGGACGGCCGGGCGGTCACGTACTCGCCATCGATCACCGGAAACAGGCTCATGACGCCGAAGCCGTTGGCCAGCACGGACTCGCCCCAGCGGGCGGGGGTCGGATCCGCGATGATGTCGCGAGCGAGCTCCTCCTGTGCGGTGCGCAACCGGGCCGGATCGAGGGCGCCGAAATCGGCCGCGGTGGGCGCGATCCCGAGCAGGCCCGCCAGGTGCGCGGTCACCTTGGCCGCGTCCTCGGCCGTCGCCACCGTGGATCCGTTGGCGCTCTGCGCGATCGCGCGGTGGAACAGCCCGCGAGCGGGCGGAGACGCGAGCAGGTCGAGCACACTCATACCGCCCGCCGACTCACCGAAAATGGTGACATTGCCCGGATCTCCGCCGAACGCGGCGATATTGCGCCGCACCCATTCCAGCGCGAAGACCTGGTCGCGCAGGCCGCGATTGTGCGGTGCGCCCGCCACGGCGGCGAACCCGGAGATGCCGAGCCGATAGTTGATCGAGACCAGCACCACGCCGTCGCGCGCGAAAGTGATGCCGTCGTACATGGTTCGAGCGTTCGAGCCGCGGGTGAACGCGCCGCCGTGAATCCACACCATGACCGGCAGACCGCGCCCGCCGACATCCGGCGTCCAGACATTGAGATTCAGATAGTCGTCGCCGGGTATGCCGTCGCTGCCGATGAGCGCGTCGATCGGCGGCGGGTACGGCGACTGCACACACGTGGGCCCGAACTCGAGGGCGTCGCGGATGCCCGCCCAGTCCGGCACCGGGGCCGGCGCCTGGAACCGGGCGGGGCCGACGGGCGCCGCGGCGTACGGGATGCCGAGGAATCGGCTGATCCCGGCTTCGGTCCGGCCTCGGATCTTGCCGCCGGTGACGTGAACGATCGTTTCCATTGCGCGAGCTCCTCGAGCTGGGGTCGGTTGACTACATGGTGGGGGACGCCGGTTCGGAACTCCGGGAGATCCCGGAACCGGGTCAGCGCGGGCCGGCGGCCGTGACGGGGACGCGCAGCGCGACCACCGTCGACTCGCGGGCGTTCGAGCGCGCGTGCTCGTCGAAATCCGGTGCCGTGCAGACGAACAGGGTGCGGCCGTCGCTCCCGCCGAGCGCGCAGGCGAACGCGCCGGTGCCCAGCGGGATCTCGTCGGTGATCGCGCCGGCCGCGTCGACGCGCAGGACGCGGGCGTGCAGGGCGTCGGCCACCCACAGCCCTGCTTCGGCGTCGAGCGCCGAACCGTCGCCGCCGACGACGACCTGCGCGAGGACGTCGCCCAGGTCGTGCGCGGTGGGCAGGTCGCCGAACCGGGCGTGGACGCGCCGGTTGTGCAGACCGCCGTCGGCCGCGATATCGAAAGCGGTGATGCGGTTGCCGAGCGTCTCGTTGACCAGCAGCACGTCGTCTTCGGTGATGACCGCGCCGTTGGGGAACCGGAGATCGTCGGCAACCTCGGTCACCGTCCCGTCCGGATCCACGCGCAGCAGGGGCGCGGGTCGCGGGGATTCCGCCGCGGCCAGGTCGAATCCGAAGCAGCCGACGTAGGCCCGGCCGTGGCGGTCGACCACCATGTCGTTGAGGTGACCGACCGCGCTGCCGGACAGGTCCGCGTGGGTGACGAGGGCGCCGTCGGCCTCGCGGCGCAGCAGCAGCCGATCGCGCATGGACACGATCAGCAGCCTGCCGTCAGGCAGCCGGCCCAAACCCGAAGGCCGGGCGGGGACTTCGGCTTCGACGCGGAGATCGCCGCCGTCGGCGGTCACGGAGATCACCTGATGGGTGTACATGTCCGACAGCCACAGTCGGCCGTCGTACCAGCGGGGGCTTTCCAGGAACGCGAAACCGGTGAGAACGGTGGTGATGTCAGGGGTCATTCGAGGTCTTCTCTCGGACGTGCGCGCTCGCCGACTCCGCCGGTTCCGGCGTCGCCGCTCCGCGCGGTGCACGAGCGAAACGAGCGCTACCTGAACGATCGTTCAGGCGGGTGATTGCCAGCATGGATGCGATGCCGATCACATGTCAAGGGAAAACGCGAGCGAATTGCCGGTATTGAAAGCCGAACGCCGAATCGCTATCGTTCGATCTGAACACTCGTTCACACGGGATGGATGATGACTACGCACGCTCTCGGCGAGACCGACCTGCTGCCGGCCGGGGCAGAACTGTCCGGCACCCGGCGGCGCCTGTACGAAACCGCGCTGCGGCTGTTCGGCGAACAGGGCTATCACGCGGTCTCGGTCCGCGATCTGGCCACCGCGCTGGGACTGCAGCCCGGCGCCATCTACACCCACGTCAGCTCCAAGCAGCAGCTGCTGTACGAGCTCGTGGCGATGGGGCACCGGTACCAGCGCGACGTGCTCAAGGACGTCCTGCTCGGCACCGGGCCCGACCCGGCCGAGCAGGTGCGGGCGCTGGCCCGCGCGCACGTGCAGCTGCATCTGCGCTACCGCGAGCTCGCCCGGGTGACCCATCGCGAATTCCGTTCCCTGACGGCGGAACAGCAGGGACAGCTCTACACGATCCGGGCCGAGACCGAACAGATGTTCCTCGACGTCATCGAGCGCGGGGTCCGGCTGGGCGCGTTCGCCGCGCCCGAGCCGTGGCTCAGCGTCGCCGCCATCGGGGCGATGGGAATTCGCGCGGCCGAATGGTGGACGCCGCAGGCGCCGTTCGGCGCGGACAAGGTCGCGGATACCTTCGCGGACTTCGCACTTCGACTGCTCACGGAACAGGGGTAGCTATGCCGTTCGCCGAAAGCCAAGGGGTACGCCTGCATTGGGAGGAGCGGGGCAGCGGAAGCCCGGTGCTGCTGGTGCAGGGCGCGGGATTCGGTGCGGCCATGTGGTATCCGGTGCTGGCGGCGCTGCGCGCGAACCATCGGGTGGTGAGCTTCGACAATCGGGGGATCGGGCGCAGCACCGCGACCCCGGTCGCGAGCATCGCCGACATGGCCGCCGACGCCCGCGCGGTGCTCGACGCGGCCGGGATCGAGCGCGCCCACGTGTACGGGGCGTCGCTGGGCGGGGTGATCACGCTCGAGTTCGCGCGGCTGTTCCCGGAGCGGGTCGCCTCGCTCGTGCTGGGGTGCACGGGGATTCTGTCCGCCGAGAAGCCGCGCGCGCCGCTGTGGGCCGATCTTCGATTCTGGCTGCCGCCCGCGCTGACCGTCGCGGCGTTGCGGACGCGGCTGTACGGGCCGGCCGCGCCCCGCGCGGAGATCGACGCCGACCTGGCGGTGTTTCGCGCCGAGAAGCGCAGTCGCATGGCGCTGCGCGCGCAGCAGCAGGCATTGCGTTCGTACTCGATCGCCCCGGCCGAAGTCGCGCGGCTGACGGTTCCCAGCCTCGTGTTGCACGGGGAAGCCGATCGGGTCGTGCCGGTCGAGTTCGGGAGGGAGCTGGCGAATACGTTGCCCGACAGCCGATTGCGGACCTACGCGGGGTGCGGGCACAACTACCTCATCGGCGCCGGTGAGCAGGCGAACGCCGACGTGCTGCGGTTCTGCGCGGAGGCGGACGCGAACATTCGCTGACGATCGGGGCGGGTTCGCGGGGGTTCGGCGGACCGAACGCGGGTATCGCCGTGCTCGTGCGGTCGGATCGCTCGACACGCCGACGGTGGCGCGTCGGCCGGTGCCCCGGTCGGCCACCTGGGAGTGTCGTAGCAGCCGGCGCACGGGCGCCGGATCGCACGACCAGCGCGTTCACCACACGAGGGGAGTTCCACCGGCATGAAGTCCGCCACCGCCGCGGCGACAGCGTTCCTGCTCGCGTTCACCCTGGCCGGCTGCTCGCAGTCGTCGACGCCGGACGAGATGCAGCGGTTCTACGACCAGCAACTCGCCTTCGGGGCCTGCGACGGCTACGCCACCACCGTCGGCGACGAGACGGCCATCGCGAGCAACCCGGACTTCCGTTGCGCGCGACTGGAAGTCCCGCTCGACTACGACGACCCGGGCGGGCGGACCATGCGGATCGCCGTCCTGAAGGCGCCCGCGCGCGGTGAGCGGATCGGCTCGCTGCTGCTGAACCCGGGTGGGCCGGGCGGGCCCGGAATGGCCATGGCCGCCGTCGGGGCCAAGACCTGGGCGCGGAGCCCGGTGACCGAACGGTTCGACCTGATCGGGTTCGACCCGCGCGGGGTCGGGGCGTCCACGCCGGCCATCGACTGCTTCAGCGACGCGGAAACCGATGCGGGACAGGCTGTTTTCCCGATGGCATCGAGTGTGGGGCGCTGGAGTGCGGACGACACCCGGGCGCTGGTGGACCGCTGCGCCGAACGCAGCGGCGGCGCGGACGTGCTCGAGCACGTCGGCACCCGGGACGCGGTGCGCGACATGGATATCCTGCGCGCGACGCTCGGCGACGAGAAGCTCAGCTACCTCGGCCAGAGCTACGGCACCCGGCTCGGGCCCGTCTACGCCGAGACCTTCCCCGACCGCGTCCGAGCCATGGTGCTGGACAGCGCCATCGACCCGCACGCGGGCACCGTCGACCGGCGCATCACCCAGTTCGCGGGCTTCCAGCGCGCATTCGACACGATGGCCGCCGACTGCGCCACCCGCCCCGACTGCCCCCTCGGCACCGATCCGGCGCGGGCCACCACGAACTTCCAGCAGCTCGCCCGGTCCGTCGCCGACAAGCCGGTCGAGGTCGAGGGACATCGGCTGACCTTCGCCGACGTGTGGGGCGCGGTCACCGCGGGGCTCTACGATTCCGCCGCGTGGCCGGTGATCACCAAGGGCCTCAACGAGATCCGCGAGGGCAAGGGCGACACCCTGGTGGCCCTCGGCAACGCGTTCGGTGGCCGCGGCCCCGACGGCCGCTGGCCCAACTTCGCCGAGGCCGCCTACGCGATCAACTGCCTCGACGAGGAACGCCGCACCCCCGACGAGGAAACCGAGCTGCGCCGTCGCCTGTACGAGGTTGCCCCGTACATGGATCCAGGCCAGGGCGTCGAGGGCGCACGCGATGCCTGCGAGTTCTGGCCCGCCCCACCGACCCTGGGCTACCCCTACGCGGCGGGTATCGAGGGCCTCCCGCAAACCCTCACCATCGGCATCACCGGCGACCCCGCCACGCCCTACCCCGGCAGCGAGTCCCTCGCGCAAACCCTCGGCGGCACACTGCTCACCGTCGACGGCGAACAACACACCGTCGCCCTGTCCGCGGTCAGCCCCTGCGTGAACGACGCCGTCGCCGACTACCTGATCAACCTGAAGACCCCGCCCGCCGGGACGCGCTGCACCCTCTAGCCACGCCGTCGCGGCCCGGGCCGGTGATCGGCCCGGCCGCGCCGCCGGTTCATGTCGTTACCGGGTGCCGTCGTTCGCGCCGGCCGCCGTTCTCGGCCAATTGCCATACCGCGGTGCACAAATCGGCGACCAGGCGGTCGGGGATCCGGTCCGAGTTGTGCCCGGCGTGCCCGTCCGGATCGTAGGCATGGGACACGTCGTCGATGAGGTCGTACTGATCCGGCGTCGCACCGGGCAGCTCGAGGGCGACTGCCGCCCAGGGTAAGAGTCTGTCGAGCGCCACGTACTGCCACCATTCCGCATTCGACCACCATCGGCGCCGTCGGCGGCCACCTCGGAATCCCAGGGGCGCAGACACAATTGGGTGATCACATCGGCCATCCGGGACTTCGCGTCACCGGCTTTCGTGGCTGCCACGATGGTGGCGACGTCGACGACATCCCCAACCTGGTGGGGGCATCGCGGGCACCGGTAGACGGCCCGGGTCAGCGCAGGAGGTGGGGGACCAGGACCCGGGTGTCGGGGACGAAGGGCCAGGTGGGGTCGGTCAGGTGGGCGCGGAGCTGGGCGTCGGTCCACCACCAGCCGTCGGCTATCTCGGTGGGCTGGTGGTGCAGGGGGCCGTCGGAGCGGTACTCGTAGGCGAACAGGTGGCAGCGCATCGGTTTTCCGGACCACTCGCCATCCCAGGAGGCGGTCGCCAGCGGGTGTAGGGGGACCGTCGCGGTGATGCCCAGTTCCTCGGAGAGCTCGCGCGCGGCCGCGGCGGCGGGATCCTCGCCGGGGTCGAGGACGCCGCCGGCCAGGCAGTCGTGCATGCCGGCGAAGACGGCCTTGGTGTCGGTGCGGCGGTGGACGTAGATGCGGGCGCCGTCCAGGGAGCGGACCAGTACGCCGGCCGCGGCGTGCCAGAGGCCCTCGGCGTAGACGCGGGCGCGGTCCGCGGAGCCGATCTCGTTGCCTGCGGCGTCGTAGATCGCGATCATCTCGGGCATGGGGCTCCTCTCCGCGCCGGGGCCGGCGGTCGACTCGGAACACTAGTTCAGGGCGCCGGGCCGGCGCGTACGCGGCCGCTGTCGGGGGTCGGCCGCATGGCGATTCGAGGGCGTGGCGAGTATTCACGGCGTTTCGGCGCGAAGCGCTCGGCCCGACACGATGGCGGTTGAGCCGGGCGCGGTGCGAGCGTGGGGCGCCACCGAGTGCGGCGCCGGCGGCCGCAGCGGCTCCGGTGGGTGTGTGCACGACCGCAACCGAGCCGGTGGCCCGACCTGCCATTCGGCGTCACTCGCCCGCCGCGCGCGGCCAGGCGGCGTAGCCTCTGGGGCGCAACCGTTTTCGTCAGAGAGGACGTGATCATGCCGCTGCCTCAGGCTTTGGCCGAGCTCAATCGGCGCGTCACCAACCCGGTGCTGGGGGTGCTGGCGCGGGTCGCGCCGGGGTTCGGGATCGTGCGGCACGTCGGCCGCAACTCCGGGCGGGCCTACTCGGTCCCGGTCATGGTGTTCGAACGCGACGGGGGCTATCGGATCGCCCTCACCTACGGGCGGAACGTGGACTGGCTCAAGAATATTCGAGCGGCGGGCAGCTTCGACTTCCAGACCCGGGGGCGGGTCGTGCGGCTCGTGGACCCGGTGGTCGGGCAGGACGCGTCGGCCTCGTGGGCGCCGCCGGGCGTGCGTCAGGTGCTCGTCGCGCTGTCCGCCGAGAACTACGTGCAGGCGCGTATCGCGGACTGACGCGACACGCGCTCGGATTGCTCCGGTCGCGTCGCGGAAAACGCGACGCCCATGTGGTCGGCCGCGCAGCTTCCGATGCCAGGGCCGGACGGGATCCGGACGCCTTGTCTTCGCGACTCGAACCACTCCCGGGCGGGCTTCCCTCCTTCGCCTACGCGCCGAGCACGCCGCCGACCGCCTCCAGTCGCCGGGTGTGTGCGCCTCGTGCCGCGCGTCGGCGGGCGGCGATGCCGCGCCTCAGCGCGGGGTGAGGCGGATGACGACGCCGCCCTGCTGCCAGGTCTGGTAGATGTCCGCTTTGTTCGGTGAGCCGTCGGGATCGAAGCCGATCCCGTTGAACGTCGCGTTGCGGGCGTTGTCGCGGGCGACGACCTCGTACAGGCGCATGACCGACTCGCTGTCGGTGTGCACCTCGGCGTCCGCCGTGCGCCGGGGGCCGCCCGCGGTGAACTCGAGCGGGACATCCTTGCGGATGTTGCGCACCCACGGGTGGTCGGCCGTGCCGATGAGCAGGTCGCCCTCGTGCCGGGTGTACGCCAGCGGGACGTCGTAGACCCGGCCGGACTTGCGCCCGACGACGTGCAGGATCAGCAGGCGTTTGCCGACGACGCCGGCCGGGCCGGGCACCTTCAGCAGCACTCGGATGATCCTGTTGAGGAAGCCCTGGTAGCCGCGGATCGGCTGCGGTCCGGTCGTGGTGGGGGTTCCGAAGGGGTTGGGCTCGGGCGGCTGGGCGGTCATGGCCACACTCCTTGCCTGAAAGATGTTGTACGGCAGCGGCATACGCGCGCAAGTATAGGCCGCGGCGGTGGGTGGCCCCGCGTGTTCCCTGCCGTGCGGGGTGTGGCCGGGGTACCGGTTCGAAATCCCACCTGTTTCGCAGGGCTCCGGCATCGGATGGAAGCTGTAGATTTGCTGAAGTCCAGTGCCCTGCCCGCGAGGAGTGTGCCGATGACCGACGTGGTTGATCGTCCGGCCCAGCCCGGACCCCCCGGTTCCTCGGGCCGACATGCGGCGGTGGAAGAACAGATCGGCATGGCGTGGTGGTGGGTCGCGGGCGTCGCCATCCCCGCTGCTGTGGTGTTGCTGCTCTCCGCCACGCGCTACGGATACTTCGGCGACGAACTGTACTTCCTCGCCTCGGGCCGGCGGCCCGCGTTCGGCTACGCCGACCAGGGCCCGGTGCTCCCGCTGCTCTCGCGGCTGATGGACATCCTCGCCCCGGGCTCGTACTTCGCCCTGCGCCTGCCCGCGGTGCTGCTGACCGTCGCCGCGATCGTGCTGTGCGCCATGCTCGCCCGCGAATTCGGTGGCGGGCGCTGGGCCCAGGTGCTGGCCGCCCTCGGCTACGCCACCTCGCCGTTCCTGCTGCTGCAGGGCGCGATGCTCACCACCAACGCCATCGACACCGCGCTGTGGGTGATCATCACCTGGCTGGTGGTGCGCTGGGTGCGGACCCGTCAGGACTGGCTGCTGCTGGCCGCGGCCCTGGTGACCGCGCTCGATCTGCAGGTCAAATGGCTCATCCCGTTCTTCTGGATCGCGGTGGCGATCAGCAGCCTGGTGTTCGGGCCCCGCGATCTGGTGCGCCGCCCGCTGCTGTGGGCGGGCGGGGTCATCGCGGTGCTGACGACCGTGCCCGAACTGCTGTGGCAGCGCGACCACGACTGGCCACAGCTCGAGATGGGCCGCATCATCGCCGGGGAACAGGACATCCTGGGCGGACGGCTGCTGTTCGTGCCGATGTCGGTGAGCCTGGCCGGATTCCTCGGCGCACTGCTGCTGCTCTGGGGGCTGTGGGCGCTGCTGACCTGGGACCTGTTGCGGCCCTACCGTTTTCTCGGCGCGACCCTGATCCTGCTGTTCGTGGCCTTCCTCGTCACCGGCGGCCGTATCTACTACGCGGCGGGCATGTACGGGGTGATGATCGCCGCGGGCGCGGTCGCCCTGGTCACCACCGCCGAACGGATCCCCGCGGTGGGGCGGCGGGTGCTGACCGTGGCCACCGCGCTCCTCGCCCTGGCCGCAACGGCTTTCGTGCTCTACTCCACCCCCTGGCGACCGGCCGACGACATCACCCCGCCCGCCGACGACGCCGAGGCCGCGATCAATATCGGCGTGTACGGCTCCTTCGGCTGGCACGAACTCACGGACGAGGTGATCCGGGTCTACGACGCGCTGCCGCCGGAGGAGAAGTCGCGAGCGGTCATCCTCACCGACACCTATTGGCAGGCGGCCGCTCTGGATCAATTCGGCCGCGATCAACTCCCGCCCATCTACAGCCCCAGCCGCGGTTTCGGCTACTTCGGCGCACCGCCGGACGACGCCACCGCCGTCTTGGCCGTCGGCGGCTACGAGGTGCTGCTGCGCACCCAGTTCGAGCGCGTCGAACCGGTCGGCAAGGTGGACACCCGCATCGGATTCCCGGGCAATACCCAGGACGTCACCATCTGGAAGTGCACGGGGCGGAAGGAACCGTGGTCGAAGGCGTGGCCGAACTGGATGCATCTGTGACCGCGACGGATGCATCTGTGACCGCGACCAGGCGCCGCACGGGCGCGGGAGCCTCGCCGAGCAGGAAGCGCTCCAGCGGATCGGCCAATTCCGGTATGTAGGTGAGCAGTTCGGCGCGCAGCGGGCCCTGCACCTCCAGCTGGCACAGCACCCCGGCGGTGGCCACGATGGCCCGCCCGATGGGGGTGTACTCGGGGGCGGAGGTCAGTTCCCGGCACACGTTGGTCAAGCGTAGATCGGTGGCGCGCAACACCTGTCGCCGCAGCCACGGCGTGGTCAGGCGCACCTCGCGGTGATAGAACAGCTCGCGAATCTCGAAGGTGATCTGGCGCAGGGCCGCGATGTCGAAATCGCGGTCGGTGCGCACGAATCCGTAGCGCCGCAGCACCTCGAGGAGTTGATCGTTGCTGCCGTTGAAGGCCGCGTCCCCGATATCGCCCACGAGCGTGGGGAACTCGGCCGGCGAGACCGGGCAGGCGCCGAAATCCATCACGCCGACCCGTCCGTCGGGCAGCACCCGGAAGTTGCCCGGATGCGGATCGGTGTACAGCCGTCCGGTCCGCACCCCCGAGGACAGGACGAACCGGGCGATCAGCAACCCGATGCGGTCCTTCTCCCGCTGGGCGCCCGACTCGATGATGCGCGGCAGCGGAATGCCGTCGAGCCATTCGCTGATCAGCACGTCACCCCGCTGGTGGACCACCCGCGGCACCACGAAATCCGGGTCGCCGGCGTACGCGTCGGCGAACGCGCGCTGGGTGGCCGCCTCGGTCTCGTAGTCGAGTTCCTCGGTGATGCACTCCGACAGCGCCGCGGCCAGTGCGCGGGTGTCGGCGGCGGGCGCGAAAACCGTTGCCAGCGGGGCGAGCCGGCGGATCTGTTCGAGGTCCGAGTGCACCGACTGTCTGGCACCCGGATACATGATCTTGACCGCGACCGCGCGCCCGTCGTGCCACACCGCGCGGTGCACCTGACCCACCGAGGCCGCCGCGCAGGCGCGGGTGTCGAAACGGGTGAACAGGGTCTCCCAGTCCGGGCCGAGGCTCGCGGACATGGCCGCGCACACCGCGCCGGGCAGCATGGCCGGGGCCGAATCCTGGAGCCGGCTCAGCGCCTCGCGATAGGGCGCGCCGAGTTCGGCGGGCAGGGCCAGTTCGTACAGGGCGAGCAGTTGCCCGAGCTTGGCCGCGCAGCCCTTGAGCTCACCGAGCACCTGGAACATGTGCTGGGCGGTGCGGGCCTGGATGTCGAGTTCCACCTCCCGCGCCGAGCGGCCGAGCGCGCGCCGTCCCACGCCGCCCGCGCGCCGCGCCGCGTAGGCGACCGGCAGCGTGGCGATCTTGGCGTTGCGGACCGACGCACGAACCGGCGGCTGTCCGGTCGTGTCGGAATCGGCACGTCGGCGCAGCCGCCGGAG
Organism: Nocardia sp. NPDC003693; assembly: GCF_053981095.1. Lineage (NCBI taxonomy): Bacteria > Bacillati > Actinomycetota > Actinomycetes > Mycobacteriales > Nocardiaceae > Nocardia > Nocardia sp. NPDC003693. The sequence continues at coordinate 18,738 of NZ_JBSFNO010000028.1, read as the reverse complement.
TCCACCCTGGCGCGGTTCGGGCATGGAATACCTCCGAGGATCGGTGTCTCAGTGTGTCACGCGGTCGATCACCGGGGGAGGGGGTGGCGGGGAGAAGATTGCTGAGAATTATGGACATCGGGGGTGATTGCGGGCGGATCCGAAGAGTTGTCGCGGACATCGAATTCTATTGTCTGGGACATTGATTCGACGAGGACTCGGGATCGGCTACCCGGCTTCAACTGGAAGTTCGAACGTTCGTTCGCCCCGGCGGCGAGCTCGGCGGACTGCTTCTAGATCAAATATTGGCGTGTTCGGATAACTGTCCGGGCTTGCGGCGCGGGCAACTGTGCCGCCGACGCCGGCGCGGCGCGAGCGCCCGGTTACGGGGTGAAGGACGCCGACTCCAGGCAGCGCGCGATACGGGCCGCGGACAGCGTCATGGCGTCGGTGGGCCGATGCGGGTCCAGGCCCGTGAGTTCGTGCACCCGGGCGAGGCGGTAGGTGACCGTATTGCGATGGATATTGAGCAGGCGCGCGGTGGCCAGCTGGTTGAACCCGGTGTCGACGAACACCTCCAGGGTGTCGGCCAGCATCGGCTGCGCGTCCAGCGGAGCCAGGACCGCGGCCAGTCCGGGACGGGCCGAATCGCCCGCCGCGATCGTGTACTCGAACATGAGATCGTCTCTGCGGCAGAGCATCTGCGGCCGATCCAGGCAGCGGCCGAGTTCGGCCAGCATGCGCGCCTCGGTGAACCGGGCCGGAATATCGGCCCGGGAATGGGCGCCGGCCACCCCCACCCAGAACGGCGCGGGCGGGGTGGTGCGTCCCGCCGGATCGCCCTTGCGCACGATCCGCGCGCCCGGTTGCTCGGCCCGCCGCGCGGGCGCGGTGCTCGTGGGGGGTACGTGCCCGGCGGGATGGGCCGGGAGCAGGCGGGCGGTCAGGGCGGCGATGGCGGCGGTGCCGTCGTCGCCGGGTTGCAGCGGCAGCAGCGCGGTCCAGCCGCCGCTGTCCATCCGCAGGAAGACGCCGGGGATTGCCTCGACGCGATGCCGCAGCTCGCTGGTGTCGCCGCCGCGCGCGGGGGCGAGCCGGAACGCCGCGATCAGGAAGGCGTCGGGGACCGCGATGGCCGGTTCGTCCGCCCACTCGATCGGATCGCGGCCGGTCAGCAGCGCGTCGGCGATCGCGCGGCGGCGCTCGAGCAGCTCCCACCGCGGATCGTGGGCGTGCTGCACGTACGCGGTCGCGATCCGGGTGGTCAGCAGGGTGATGTACTGGATCAGCGCCAGCGCCGAGTCGGTCAGCGTCTGCTGCTCCTCCGCGCTCGCGCTCGCCCGGATCCCGCCCCAGATGTACTCCGCGCCGATCCGGTACCTGCCGAGCACCTCCTCCAGCGGTTCGCCGTCGCGCACCCGGCCCAGCGCGATCTCGACCACCTCGCGGGTGTCCGCCTCCGACGGTGTCACCCCGCTGCGCAGGAAGTCGAAGAACAGATCCACGTTGAGCTTGATCCCGCGTTCGACCCCGCTGGCCACCAAGGGCTCCGGCAGCGTCCGGTACGGCGGCAGCGCGCCCTGGAATTCCTCCCGCACCGTCACCGCCCGCCGGTACAGCTGTTCCAGCGCCCTGTCCCCGATTCGCCCCTGCATAACTCTCCTACTACCCGTACAGCGAGTCGATAGTAGCCGCGTAGGCGTTAGCTATCGGTTTGCGCCTAAGTTTTCCGGTGGCGGTGAGGCACTCGCTGCCCGGGGCCCACACGTCGGGCAGCACCACGAACTTCTTGATCTGCTCGACCCGGGACAGCTTGGCGTTGGCGGCGTCCACGCCCTCCTGCACGCTCGCCAGCACCACCGGATCCTGCGCCAGGGCCGCGATACTGCGATCCGATAGCTGATTGCGCTCGGCGAAGGCGGCGACCAGATCGGGATCGAGGCAGATGAGAGCGGTGTTGTAGGACCGGCCCTCGCCGATCGCGACCACCGTGCCCGCCAGCGGGGTGCTCTCGGTGACGGTGTTCTCGATGTTGGTCGGGGACATGTTCTTGCCCGCGGCGTTGATGATGAGTTCCTTCTTGCGATCGACGATCTTCAAGAAGCCCTCGGCGTCGATCTCGCCGACGTCGCCGGTGTGCAGCCAGCCGTCGGCGTCGATCGTCTCCGCGGTCTTGTCGGGGGCGTTGCGGTAACCGCGCATGACCATGCGGCCGCGTACCAGCACCTCACCGTCCGCGGCGATCGAGACCTCGGCGCCCGGCAGCGCGGTGCCGACGGTGCCGATCTTGACTCGCTCGGGGCGGTTGACCGTCGCGCCCGCGGTGCATTCGGTCATGCCGTAGCCCTCGCACAGCGGCAGGCCGAGGCCGAGGAAGAACTCGTGGGTGTCGCGCGGGATCGGGGCAGCGCCGGTGACCGCGACGCGAACCTTGTCCAGGCCCAGGCGTTCCCGGATGGTCGCCAGGACGAAGCGATCCGCGAGGCGGAAGCGCACGGTCTCGAACGCCGACAGCGGGCGGCCGTCGGACACCGCGCGGGCACGGGCCCGGCCGGTGGCGATGGCCCAGTCGACCAGGCGGCGCTTGAGCGGGCTCGGTTCGGCCCGGAAGCGATCCTCCAGGGCCGCTTTGACTTTCACCCACACCCGGGGCACGCCCAGGAACACCGAGGGGTGCACCTCGAGCAGCGCCTCGGCGACCTGCCCGAGAACGGGACAGGTGGTGATCTGCCCGCCGGTGGTCATCGAGAGATAGTGCGCGAACCAGCGATTGGCGGCGTGCGCGTCGGGCAGGTACGACACCACCTTGTCCTCGGGGCCGCCGCCGCCGAATTCGTCGATCACGCGGGCGTTCTCGAGGAAATTGGTGTGGGTCAGCTCCACGCCCTTGGGCGGACCGGTGGTACCGGAGGTGTAGACGATCGTAAGCAGATCCTCGGGATCGACCGCGCGCCAGGAGGATTCGAAATCGAAGCCGGGCTTCGGGGCCGACTCCAGGGCGGAGAGAGTGGTGGTGCCGGCGGGCTCGCCGTCGATGCAGATCACGTGCTCGACGATCGCGCCCTGGGTGGCGGCCTTGGCGACCGCGGCCAGGACCTGGGGCGCGAACTGCTCCTCGCAGATCACGACCTTGTTCCCGGCATTGCCGAACTGGTACGCCAGCAGGTCCACCGGATTGGTGTTGTAGACCGAGAACGGCGTCGCGCCGGTGTGCAGGACGCCGGTGTCGCAGAGGTGGAACTCCGGGCGGTTGGTCATCATGAGTGCGACGGTGTCACCGCGGCCGACGCCCAGGGCCGCGAGACCGGCGGCGATGGATCGAACGCGCTGCCCGTACTCGCGCCAGGTGTGCGACTCGGCGCCGCCGAGCGTTCGCAGGGCGACCGCCTCGGGGTACCGTGCCACGTTCGCCTGAAACGCCTCGCACAGCGTCCGCGGCTGCACCGCCGCTACCTCTGTTGAACTCACGACCTACCTCTGATTCGACTGTGATCGAGAGCACCCCGGCCCTCGGTGTCATCCAGCACACCGCACAAAGATGGGTCGGGACCAGTGGCAATGGCGAAGATCTGCGGGGTCGCGTTTGTGCACATGACCAAAGGGGGATCGCGGGGTGAGTTCCAGGTGCGCGTAGTGCCCGCAACGGTGCTGCGGGGCCGGACGTGGCCTGCGATCGGCGGGGTCGTGCGCGTCGAATGATCTTGTTGCACAAACTGATTCGTCAACGGAGCGGTGTGGCGCGGACGTATCGTTGATGGACACGAGGACCGCCGGTACCCGGCTGGGCCGTCCGATCGGGGCGCGATGCGGCCGTGAGGGAGCCCGCCGTGATCACCCCCAGCGTCAGCGGAGTACAGGATTTCATCGACGCCGAACAGGTCGAATACGTCGACGTCAGGTTCTGCGACGTGCCGGGGGTGCAGCAGCACTTCTCCATACCGGCGTCGATGTTCGGCGCCGAACTCGTCGACGAGGGCATCGCCTTCGACGGGTCGTCGGTGCGCGGATTCCAGGCCATTCACGAATCCGACATGCTGTTGCTGCTGGATCTGCGTACCGCGCAGCTGGATTCGTTCCGGACCGCCAAAACGCTCAATATCAACTGTTTCGTGCACGATCCGCACACCCGTCAGGCGTACAGCCGCGATCCGCGCAATGTGGCGCGCAAGGCCGAGGATTACCTGCGCAGCACCGGGCTCGCGGACACCGCGTACTTCGGGCCCGAGGCGGAGTTCTACATCTTCGATTCGGTGCGGTACGAGACCGGGATGAACGGGGCGTTCTATCGGGTGGATTCGGCGTCGGGGAGCTGGAACACCGGGTCCAAGCGCAATATCGACGGCAGTCCCAATCGCGGGTACAAGGTGCGGCCCAAGGGCGGGTACTTCCCGGTCGCGCCCTACGACGCCGACGTCGATCTGCGCGATCGGATGTGCACGCACCTGCAGCGGGCGGGATTCGAGTTGGAGAAGGGGCATCACGAGGTCGGCACCGCCGGGCAGGCGGAGATCAACTACCGCTACAACACGCTCCTGGCCGCCGCCGACGACCTCATGCTCTACAAATACATCATCAAGAACGCCGCCTGGCAGGGCGGGAAAACCGTCACCTTCATGCCCAAACCGCTGTTCGGCGACAACGGTTCCGGAATGCACGTGCACCAATCCCTGTGGAAGGACGGCCATTCCCTGTTCTACGACGAGTCCGGCTACGCGGGCCTGTCGGATATGGCCCGCCACTACATCGGCGGCATCCTGCACCACGCGCCGTCGCTGCTGGCCTTCACCAACCCCACCGTCAATTCCTACAAACGCCTGGTCCCCGGGTACGAGGCGCCCGTCAATCTCGTGTACAGCCAGCGCAATCGCTCGGCCGCGGTCCGAATTCCCGTCACCGGCGCCAATCCCAACGCCAAACGCCTCGAATTCCGCTGCCCCGACGCCTCGAGCAATCCCTACTTCGCCTTCGCGGCGATGATGATGGCCGGCCTCGACGGCGTCCTGAACAAGATCGAACCGGCCCTCCCCATAGACAAGGATCTCTACGAACTGACCCCCGAGGAAACTGCCGAGGTGACCCAGGCCCCCGCGAGCCTCGAGGCGGTGATCGACCGCTTGGAGGCCGACCACGACTACCTGACCCGGGGCAACGTCTTCACCGACGACCTCATCGAGACGTGGATAGCCCTCAAGCGCGAGACCGAGATAGCCGAGATAGCGATCCGCCCCCACCCCTACGAGTTCGACCTGTACTTCGACGTGTGAGGCGCCGTCGCCGCGCTCGTGCGATCACTGCGCCCGGGGCGTCTGGCTTTACCCGAGGCGTAATCGACGTCACACCCTCGGGCGAAGATGCTTGGTGCATGAGCGAATACGAGAGCATCGCGCGGCGGTACATCGACATCTGGAACGAAGGGGATGCGGGGGTGCGGCGGGCGCGTATCGGCGAGTTGTACACCGCGGAGGCCGAGTTCACCGACCCGCTGGTTCGGGTCCGGGGGGTTGCGGAGATCGACGACATGATCTCGGGGGCGCGGGAGCGGTTCGCGGGACTCGAATTCGGGCTCGGGGCTGTGGACGGGCACCACGACATCGCCCGGTTCACTTGGACTTTGGGCGCGCCCGGCGCCGGTGAACCGCTGGTGATCGGCTTCGACGTGATCACCCTGGTTGACGGGCGAATCGACCGTGTGCACGGATTCCTGGACCGCGTGCCCGCATGAGCCGCCGCCCCACCCGACCCGGACGGCGTTCGGAGGGTAGCGTGTTCGGAAGAACTCGCACCGGCAAACGCGTTGCGGGGAACGGTGATTGAGGTCAGGAGTGAGCGGGGGTAAACGGGTGGGGTGGGTTCTACGTGCGCATAGTCATACGACGCGCGCTCAAACTATGACCTTTCCCTCACTGCCCGCGCCCATCACCCGGGTAGCCATACGATCCGGGCCTGATAGAGGTGGAAGGCGAAGTGCCCATGGATCGAAACGCGTTCGTCGAAGTGATGAACGAGGCGAGCGGGATGCTGGAGTCGGGCCGCGCGGGGGAGGCGCTGGAACGACTGACGGCGTTCGACGACGCGCTCACCACCGCACCCGATCCCAAGGACTACGGGTGGGTCGTGTCCTACCGGTTCCGCTCGGCGTTCGCGGCCGGGGAGTTCGATCAGGCCCTGAATCTGGCCGAACACGGCCCGGCCCGCTTTCCCGCCGACATCCCGCCCGCCACCCTGTCCACCATGTACTCCATGGCCGTGGAGGCCGCGACCCAGCTGGGCCGGGCCGAGACGGCGGTCGTGATGGCCGACCGCTGCATCGAGATCCGGCGCGGCCACGGCGACAGCGGTGAAGTCCTCATGGCCGCCATGACCGCGTGCACCCTGCTCGGCGACATCGAGCGGCACGACCTGGCCATCAAATACGCGCAACTGCTCATCGCCGAGGGCGAGGGGCACGACGAACACCGCTCCTACGGGTACTACGCGGTCTGCGCGGCCATCGAACACGACGTCCCCGGCCCGCTGCTCGAGACCCTGAGCGCCGGCCGGGAATGGCTCAGCGGCCGCGACAACGAATTCGCCCGTGAGGCACTGGAATACCTGGACAAGGTGCAGTCCGATCCGCCGCCCGCCGCGTCCGGCCCGGCCGCCGCCGCGCCCGCCGACCCGCAGGCCACCGAGTACCTGCGCATCTCCGACACCGGCGCCCAGCAGGTCACCGGGCCCGCCCAGCCGCCCGCCGACCAGGTCGCGGGCGGGGAGACCGCCGACGCCCTGCTGGACGCGCAACGCCCCGGCATCGCCGCGGCCGCCTACCGCGCGCTCGTCGACGACGCCTTCGCCACCGGCAAACCCGATCCGCTGATCGCGGGCAAGGCCGTGCTGGGCCTGCTCATGGCGCTCATCTTCGACAACCGCGTCGGCGAGGCGCACGCGGTGTGGATCGACGAGCAGAGCGCGACCTTCCTCGGGGTCTGGGCGCTGGAGAACGGGCAGACCTCGGTCCACGACGCGATCGCCTACAACCTGGTCGCGGCCTTCCTGCACTCGCTCAGCACCGGGGACCGGCACGCCGCCAACCACGCGGTCGACACCCTCATGGCGCGCACCATCGAGTGGGCGTTCGAGAACGACCCGCAGGCCGTGCCGCTCATGCTCAACACCTGGAAGCTGCATCTGCGCGAAATCCACGAGGGCGATCCCGCACCCGAATTCCGCTGGGAACTCGGCCGTTTCGAACAGCGCTGGAACGGACCCGTTCCCGACTCCGGGCTGTACTGGATGCGCCCCTACCGCTGGGTCGTCGACTGGGTCTGACCCGCGTCCGCCCGCTGACTAGGCTGCCCGGCATGGCAACCGAAATCTGGCACAACCCGAAGTGCTCGAAGAGCCGTACCGCCAAGGCGCTGCTCGACGACGCCGGCGCCGGCTACGTGGAGCGCCGCTATCTCGACAACCCGCCCACGGCCGCTGAAATCCGCGCCGTGCTGGGCAAACTCGGCCTCGAGCCGTGGGACATCACCCGCACCGGCGAGGCCGAGGCCAAGGAACTGGACGTCGCGTCCTGGGGCCGCACCCCCGCCGACCGCGACCGCTGGGTCGAGGCCCTGGCCACCCACCCCCGGCTGATCGAACGCCCGATCGTCATCACCGACGACGGCAAGGCCGTGGTCGCGCGCAGCGAGGAAGCCCTCGACACCCTGCGCTGAGCCGCTGCGTACGCCGCCGACGTGCTGCACTGAATTGCGCAGCTGCGGCGAACATCGCACCGCTTCCGACACACCTCCTCGACTTGCGGCGGCGAGGTACGACCGCGGCGCCGGCCGGCGCGGTCCGGCGGCGATGGCGGCCCGGGCAGGCGATCAAAGTTCTGGCGCGGGAGATGCGCCGGCTCGCCGAGTACGACGCCGTCGAGGCGGCCATCGGCACGGTGCCCGCGGGCGCCTCCAGCACCGCCGCGCTGACCCCGACCCGCACCGGCGCCGAACCGGCCCAGGACACGCCGTCATCGCGGCGGCAATCCCGCCGGCCATCCGGGAACGATCCGCGACCGGGTCGTGCCGCCGACGACTCCGATCGGCGCGGCCGGGCTCGGTTCGACTGCCCGGGCGTATCGGGTGTGACCGCCCGCGACCGAGTCACCGGGCGGTCTGGGGCGCCGGGATGATCTCGAAGACCGGGAAACCCGGTGCGATCGCGGCCAATTCGGCGTCGGTGGCGTTCTTGGTCAGGCCCTCGAAGAAGCGGCCGACCTCCCAGCCCCAGCGCTCGAGGTACTCGCGCAGGACCGGGACCTTGTCGGCGTCGGGCATCTCCACCGCGGCGAAGGTCTCGACCTTGCGGCCCAGGCGCAGCTCGCCCGAACCCGCGACGCGCAGGTTGCGGACCCACTGGGTGTGCCCGCGCGGGGCGACCAGGTAGCGCTTACCGTCGGAGTCGAGGATGTTGACCATCGTGGTCCGCCACTCGCCGGACTTGCGGCCGCGCACCGCGAGCAGGCGGGAGCCCAGGACGCTGATGCCGAGCTTGGGCAGCAGGTTGAACACGCGATTCATGATGGGATCCAGGCCGCTGGGCAGGATGTAGCGGGTGGCGGCGGTGTCGTTCATGGTCTTCCCTCTCACTCTTCGAGAGCGGTGCTCTCTGATGTGATCAGTGTGCGCGGAACCTCCGCACATTGTCAAGAGCAGTGCTCTCGAAAAGGGTCGGTGCTCCGAATGTGGCACACTGTTCGCATGAGCGCGCCACGTACCGCCCGCGAACGGGCCCGGGTCGAGATCACCCGCGAGATCACCGATGCCGCGCGGCGCCAGCTCGCCGAATCCGGCGCGGCCGCGCTCTCGCTGCGGGCCATCGCCCGCGAACTCGGCATGGTCTCCTCGGCGCTGTACCGCTACTTCCCGAGCCGCGACGAGCTGCTCACCACGCTGATCATCGAGGCGTACAACGCCATCGGCTCGGCGGTGGAGGACGCCGTCCGCGCGGCGCGGACCCCGCGCGCGCAATGGATCGCCGCGTCGAACGCGGTGCGGGACTGGGGAATCGCGCACCCGCACGAGTACGCGCTGCTGTACGGCTCGCCGGTGCCCGGCTACCAGGCCCCGCAGACCACGATCGCGCCGGCCGCCCGGGTGCCCCTGGCCGCACTCGGCATCCTGAGCGCCGCCGTCGAGAACGACGCCCTCGCGGTCGGCTCCGAACCGCTCGCACCCGAACTCGCCGCCCAGACCGCCGCGCTGGCGGCGCAATTCGCCCCCGGGGTACCCGAGGCGAACATCGCCCGCATGGTCGTGGCCTGGACCCAGCTCTTCGGCCTGGTCGGCTTCGAACTCACCGGCCAACTGGTGGGCAGCATGGACCCGGCCGGGCCGCTGTTCGACTACTCGGTCGCGGCCATGGCCGATCTCATCGGACTGCGCGACTAGATCCGGCGGCGGGCACGGTCGCCGCGGCGGGTCTCGGTGCGGTGCGGAGCTAGTGGGCGGGCGTCGGTTCCAGGGGGAACGGCGGCGCGCCCTCGCCCGCTATTCGCAGGTTGCCCCAGGGGTCGCGCTCCTGCAGCACGGCCCGGGCCGGCAGACCTCCCGGCACCATGAGGAACACCTGACCGCGACCCGGATCGGGCAGATCCACGTGCTCCGGCGCGGAAACCCGGCCGTACCAATGGAATCTGCCGTCTATCGGGTCCAGATGGCCGTTCAGGGCGACGGTCACCGGAAGATCCCCGGCGGGGGTGTCGAGCAGGGCCGGGCCCGAATACTCCGGTCCGGCTTCGAGTTCGGGGACCGGGTCCGCCCCGCCCGAACGCGGGAACCTGTCCGCCCGCGCCCGCCGCCGTCCGCCGAAGCGCCTCACAGCAGCCCCCTGCGCTGCCAGACGCGCTTGCCGATCGGCCCGATGAGCCCCTGCTTGTCCAGGAACGCACCGAGATTCGCCGCGCCGATCCCCAGCGCCCGGCGGGCGTGCGGATTGGCGCGGGCCATCCGCCGCGCGCCCCGGCCGTCCTCGATGCCGGCGCGAACGTACATGTGCCAGTTGGTCATCAGATGCACGAACAGCGGCGCGGCGATCGCCACGCACATCCGCGTGTACGCGCGCTCGGCCGCGGTCATGGTCGGTGCGCGCCGGGCCAGGGCGTCGCGGGCGAAACCGATGTGCCGCGCCTCCTCGGTGACGTGAATACGCATGGCGCGCGCCACGATCGGCTGTAGCTCCGCGTCGTCGAGGGTGCGCCGCTGGATGGCGTCGAAGATCTCCTCGCCGACCAGCGCGCCCACCCAGACCATGGGCCCGCGCAGGAACAGCTGCAGCGAGCTGATCACCAGGCGCTCGTAGCGGTTGGGCCAGTACGGCCGCGCCTCGATGCGGTCGATGAGTTTGCCGAACATCATCATGTGCCGGCATTCGTCGCCCATCTTGGTGAGCGTGTAGTGGCTGTGCCGTGAGGTCGGATCGCCGTTCATGAGCTCGCGCAACAGCAGTCGATTGAGCAGGTTCTCGAACCAGATGCCCACCGAGAGCACGCTCGCCAGCTCCTGGCGGGACAGTTCGCGGCGCTGCTCCGCGCTCATGGCTTCCCACAGCGGCGTGCCGTACAGCGAGATCACCTCGGGCGGGAGGAAGAGTTTGTCCGGATCCAGCGGTGCGTTCCAGTCGATGTCGACCACGGGGTCGTAGGACTTCTTCGCCGATCCGAGCAGCAGGCGCTGCGCGAAGGCCTCGCGGGGCAGTGGTGCGGCCGTTGTCACCGATGCGTCGTCGCCCATGACGGCTCCTGACTCAAGTTACTGATACAACCTGTTACACTCAGATTAGTGGTACACGATGTATCGGTCAATGGACAGGTGGGTATCGTGAGCCGGGTGACCGGAACCAGCGCACGCACGTCGTCCGCGGCAGCCGACGGCCGCAGCACCCGCTGGAACGGCCACAAGGCCCGCCGCCGCGCCGACATGCTCGACGCCGCCCTGACGGTGATCGAGGCCAACGGCACCGACATCTCGGTGCAGCAGATCGCCGACAAGCTCAAGGTGCCGCGCCCGGTGGTGTACCGGCACTTCAACGGCCGCGCCGATCTCGACGAGCAGATCCGCCGCCACATCCTCGAATCGCTACTGGCCGAACTGCTTCCACGCCTGCGCCCGGACGGGACCCTCAAGGACGCGGTGCGCGGCGCGGTCGGCACCTACGTGGGCTGGGTCGAGCGGCACCCGAACCTGCATCGCTTCCTGGCCACCGCCGACCCCCAGGGCGAGTCCTCGCGCGCGGTCGCGGGCGCCCGCGACCGCATCGGCGGCCAGCTGGCGGACCTGTTCGCCGACACCCTCGCCGGGTTCGGACTGGATCGAAACCGCGCCCGCCCCATGGCCTTCGGCATGGTCGGCTTCGTCGACGGGGTGGTCAACAGCTGGCGCGCCGAGGCCACCCTGACCTCGGAACAGGTCGAGGGCATCCTCACCGAGTCGGTGCTCGCGCTGATCGAGGGCAACGCCCGCAGCCTCGACGTCCCCATGTCCCGGGACACCGTCGTCGGCGAGCTGATCTCGCGCGCCGAGGCCGTGCGCGCGCAGTAGTCCGGAACGAGCGCGGGCACCGGCGCGCGATCGCGCCGATGCCCGCGGAGGGGCCGTACCGCGCTAGGCGGTGCGCGCGCCGCCGCGCTCGGCCAGCGCCCGGTAGCTCGCGTTCCACAGCCACTCCACCGGGCCCTTGTCGAAGCGGCGCAGCCACAGGTGCGCGAAGATCAGCATGAACGCGCTGACCACCAGGTAGACCCCGACCGTGAACGGCACCCGGGCATTACCGGTGAACTCCGCGGCCAGGCCCAGTCCCCAGCCGTAGCAGATGGCCCCCGCGACGAGGTTCTGCAGGATGTAGCAGCTCAGCGCCATCCGCCCCACCTCGGCGAACCGCCTGCCGACCACGCCCGGCGCGGGCCGGCGCACGTAGAACTCGGCCACCAGCGCCAGGATGCCCAGCGCCACGAACGGCGCGATGCCGTAGCGGGTGAACAGGATCAGGGTCCCGCCGGCCATGCCCAGCGCCAGGTCCAGGGGTGCGGCGACGGCGAAACCGATGATCATGAGGCGCTTGCGGATTCGCGCCCCGCCCGGTTCGAAGACGCCCGCGGCGAACAGTCGCGCGCCGAGCAGGAACAGCGCGATACACAGCGGGAAGATGACGATCGCCTCGACGCGGAACAGCAGCGCGTTGTCCAGGCGGAACAGCACCAGATCCCAGAACGACCCATCCGCATAGGGATTGGGGTCCGGCACATCGGAGGACGACGAATCATCCTGTCCCGAACCCGATATCGCGGCCAGCGCCACCACGACGGCCAGCAGGGTGAGCAGCGCGGTGTGGATGCCGGCGGCGATCCACAGCCAGCGGCGTTGCGCCCGGGGACTCGTCGCCAGTACGAACGCCACGACCAGGCCGGTGGCCGCGTATCCCATCAGGACATCGAATTCGGCCACGAACAGGAAGTTCAGCAGGCCGTCCAGGAACAGCAGCCCGGCCCGCCACGGGTATTTGCCGGGCCACGGCCGGCCGCCGCGGGCGGCCGAGCGCTGCTGGATCGCGAGCCCGATGCCGAACATGATGGTGAGCAGACCCAGGAATTTGCCCTGCGCCAGCTGCTGCAGGAACCGCTCGGCCCACAGCCAGATCCCCTCGGGCTCGTCCGTGCGGGAGATGTATCCGGGGAGACCGCTGATGTTGGTGAAGATCCAGACGTTGGTGCCCAGCGTTCCCAGGATGGCGATGCCGCGCAGGACGTCCAGGGCGGCCAGTCGCGATGAACGCGGCTCGGCCGGAACGGGTTTCGACCCGGTGTCGGTGGTGGTCCGGGGTGCGAGCTGCGGAGCGGGTACCGGTTCGGCCATGCCGAATATTCTGCCGACGCGGCAGGTCGGCGCGGATCCACCGGCAGAACGACCGGCGGTGCGACCAGAGGATGACCTGCCCCCGAGGTGCGCCGTTGCCCAGGCGGCCACCATTCGCGGCCGCGTCGCCTAGGCTCGACGCCATGCAGCGCATTATCGGAATCGAGGTCGAGTACGGCATTTCGACGCCTTCGGAGCCGTCGGCCAACCCGATTCTCACGTCGACCCAGGCGGTGCTCGCCTACGCCGCGGCGGAAGGCGTACCGCGGGCCAAACGCACCCGGTGGGACTACGAGGTGGAGTCACCCCTGCGCGACGCGCGAGGATTCGATCTGGGGCGGCTCAACGGGCCCGCGCCGGTGATCGACGCCGACGAGGTCGGGGCGGCGAACATGATCCTCACCAACGGCGCCCGGCTCTACGTCGATCACGCCCATCCCGAGTACTCCGCCCCCGAGGTCACCGACCCCCTGGACGCGGTGATCTGGGACAAGGCCGGCGAGCGGGTCATGGACGCCGCCGCCCGCTACGCCTCGAGCGTGCCCGGTGCGCCGCGCATGCAGCTGTACAAGAACAACGTCGACGGCAAGGGCGCCTCGTACGGCACCCACGAGAACTACCTGATGAGCCGGGACACCCCGTTCAACCAGATCATCGTCGGGCTCACCCCGTTCTTCGTCTCGCGCCAGGTCGTCTGCGGTTCCGGTCGCGTCGGCATCGGCCAGTCCGGTGACACCGCGGGCTTCCAGCTGTCCCAGCGCGCCGACTACATCGAGGTCGAGGTCGGGCTCGAGACCACGCTCAAGCGCGGCATCATCAACACCCGCGACGAACCGCATGCCGACGCCGACAAGTACCGCCGGCTGCACGTGATCATCGGCGACGCCAACCTCTCCGAATGGGCCACCTACCTCAAGGTCGGCACCACCGCCCTGGTGCTGGACCTGATCGAGGCGGGGGAGGACCTGTCCGATCTGCAACTGGCCCGCCCGGTGACCGCGGTGCACACGATCAGCCACGACCCGACACTGCGCGCGACCGTCGCGCTCGCGGACGGCCGGGAACTGACCGGCCTTGCGCTGCAACGCATCTACCTCGACCGGGTCGAGAAGTTCATGGACCGCGAGGGCAACGACGACCCGCGGGTGCAGGACGTCATCGAGAAGTGGGCCCACGTCCTGGATCTGCTCGAGCGCGATCCGATGGAGACCGCCGACCTGCTGGACTGGACCGCCAAACTCCGCCTGCTGGAAGGCATGCGCCAGCGCGAGGGCCTGACCTGGTCCGCGCCCAAGCTGCACCTGGTCGACCTGCAGTACTCCGATGTGCGCCTGGACAAGGGCCTGTACAACCGCCTGGTGGCGCGCGGATCCATGCAGCGACTGGTGACCGAGCAGCAGATCCTGGACGCGATGACCAACCCGCCCACCGACACCCGCGCCTACTTCCGCGGTGAGTGCCTGCGCCGCTTCGGCGCCGACATCGCCGCGGCCAGCTGGGATTCGGTGATCTTCGATCTGGGCGGCGACTCGCTCGTCCGCATCCCCACCCTCGAGCCGCGCCGCGGCACCAAAACCCATGTGGGGCAGCTGCTGGACGGGGTGTCCACCGCCGCGGAATTGGTGAAACAGCTCACTCGCTGAGCGATACCCGAGTGGCGTCACGCGGTGCGGGCCGAGCGCCCCGCACCGCGTTCGCGTGCGCGGCGCGCGGTCGCGGGAACCCTGGCGCTGTCCGGCGCCGGCACCGCGCACGAGGTGGGGTTCACCCCCTATAGCCCCTAATTTCCGGGGTGTTCGCCGGCGGCGCCCGGCGGCGCCGAACCGGGCGCTCGACCTACTTTTTCGAGGGTTCGAGGGGTTACCCCCGAAGAACTTTCCGTGCTTCGGGGCCGTACCCCGCAAGGCTGCCGGAAGGTCGCGGAAAGACGGCATTGCGGTTAATCCGGCATGTTGCGGTCGTCGCTGGGTACTGTTGGGTGCACGGGCACCGGCTTTTTCCGATGCTCGCCGATGATCACAGAGGAGGTCGGCTGCTATGGCACAAGAGCAGACCAAGCGCGCCGGTGGTGGCGACGAGGACGAGGGGCCCGTCGGGGACGGTGCTGCGGGGCAGGAGCGTCGCGAGAAACTGGCTGAGGAGACCGACGACCTGCTCGACGAGATCGACGACGTCCTCGAGGAGAATGCCGAGGACTTCGTGCGCGCCTACGTTCAGAAGGGCGGCCAGTGACCTCAGGCGACCCCTTGCGCAGCCAGATGGGGCTCGCTCTTTCGTCCTTCTCCGAATATCTCCGGCTCCACGCACCGGAACTGTTGCCCGGCAACGATTTCCGGGTCGACGGCGCATCCGGTTCGGGTGCGCCGTCCGACATCGCGCCGCACGGCACCACCATCGTCGCGGTCAGCTACCGCGGCGGCGTGCTGATCGCGGGCGATCGCCGTGCGACACAGGGCAATCTGCTCGCCAGCCGTGACATCGAGAAGGTGTACATCACCGACACCTTCTCCGCGGCGGGCATCGCGGGCACCGCGGGCATGGCGATCGAGATGATCCGCCTGTTCGCGGTGGAGCTCGAGTACTACGAGAAGATCGAGGGGGTGCCCCTCACCTTCGACGGCAAGGCCAACAAACTCTCGAAGATGGTGCGCGACAACCTCCCCGCGGCCCTGCAGGGTCTCGCGGTGGTGCCGATGCTGGTCGGGTACGACCCCGACCAGCCGGACCCGGACAAGTCCGGGCGCGTCATCTCCTATGACGTGGTCGGCGGCCGCAGCGAAGAGCGATTCGGTTACACCGCTGTCGGTTCCGGCTCGCTGTTCGCCAAGTCGTCGCTGAAGAAGACCTATCGCCGGGGCATCGATCAGGACCGGGCGCTGAGCATCGCCGTGGAAGCCCTGTTCGACGCCGCCGACGACGACACCGCCACCGGTGGCCCCGACACCATGCGGGGCATCTATCCGACGGCGATCGTCATCGATTCCGAAGGCGCCGTTGAGGTGTCGGAGGACCGGCTGGCCGAGATCACGCGCGGGATCGTGGCCGCGCGTGGCGACGAAGAGGGGGATGCGCAAGCATGACACTGCCGTATTACGCATCCGCCGAACAGATCATGCGCGACAAGACCGAACTCGCGCGCAAGGGCATCGCGCGCGGGCGAAGCGTCCTCGTGCTGGTCTACGACAAGGGCGTGGTGTTCGTCGCGGAGAACCCGTCGGCGACCCTGCACAAGGTGAGCGAGTTGTACGACCGCGTCGGGTTCGCCGCGGTCGGCAAGTACAACGAGTTCGAGAGCCTGCGTCGGGGCGGCATCCTGCAGGCCGACCTGCGCGGGTACCAGTTCGACCGGCGCGATGTCACCGGCCGGTTCCTGGCCAACCTGTACGCGCAGAGCCTCGGCACGATCTTCACCGATCAGCTCAAGCCCTTCGAGGTGGAGATCTGCGTCGCCGAGGTCGGGTATCCGGAGGCCGAGTCCAACTCGGTGCTGTACCGGATCAACTTCGACGGATCCATTGTCGACGAGCGCGAATTCGTGGTGATGGGCGGCAACACCGACCCGATCGTCACCGCGCTCAAGGGGTCGTACAAGCCGGGGTTGCCCCTGCACGACGCGGTCTCGGTCGCGGTGGCGGCCCTGGCCAAGGCGACACCCGAGGGCGCCGACAAGGACAAGCGGGTGGCGGGCTCCTCACTCGAGGTCGCCACCCTCGAACAGGCCCGGCCGCGACGGGCGTTCCGTCGCATCACCGGCGCCGCTCTGCAGGAGCTGATCACCGGCAGGGCACCCAGCGCCAAGGCCGCCGCCGAAGCGGACAAGCCCACGGGCGGAGATCCGTCCCAGGCATAGGGAATTCGCGCAATCCCCGGTCATCCACCGCATTCGGATGACCGGGGATTTTCGACGCCGTCCCGCATCGGATCCCACATGCTGAAATTCGGGTCGCGCGCAATTCGGCGCGCGGTCCGGAAAGCGCCGCACCCGCCCCGGATTCCCGGTGCGCGACCCGGATTCGTTTTCCCGCACCGGGTGTCGGGACGCTCACAAATCCGGGCCCGCTCGCCCGCCCCGGCCGCCGCGCCGCCCCCGCCGATCCGGCGCCGGCGGGCTCGCACTCGCCTCACCTGAGTGTTTGCAGTCTGCACAGCAGAGTGCAAAGGGGACTTGCCTTTTCGCTGGCTACGGCCCGTGCGGCGTTGCATCCCGTGCTAAATCGTTGTGAATACGTTTGCACCATGTCTCTCACAGCGCCCTTATCGGGCAGCGTATCGCTGTAATGTCGATAGGGTGCAGCGACGAATCATGGGGATCGAAACCGAATTCGGGGTGACGTGCACCTTCCACGGTCACCGTCGGTTGAGTCCTGACGAGGTGGCCCGGTACCTTTTCCGCCGGGTAGTTTCCTGGGGCCGTAGTTCTAACGTGTTCCTCCGCAATGGCGCCCGGCTCTACCTCGATGTCGGTTCGCATCCGGAGTACGCGACGGCCGAGTGCGACAGCCTGGTGCAGCTGGTCACTCATGACCGCGCCGGTGAACGGGTCCTGGAGGATCTGCTCATCGACGCCGAACAGCGTCTCGCCGAGGAAGGCATCGGCGGCGACATCTACCTGTTCAAGAACAACACCGACTCCGCGGGCAACTCCTACGGGTGTCACGAGAACTTCCTCGTGGTGCGCGCCGGCGAGTTCTCCCGCATCTCCGACGTGCTGTTGCCGTTCCTGGTGACCCGGCAGCTCATCTGTGGTGCGGGCAAGGTGCTCCAGACGCCGAAGGCGGCCACCTTCTGCCTCTCGCAGCGCGCGGAACACATCTGGGAGGGCGTCTCCTCGGCGACCACGCGCTCGCGGCCCATCATCAATACCCGCGATGAGCCGCACGCCGATGCCGAGAAGTACCGCCGCCTGCACGTGATCGTCGGCGACTCCAACATGGCCGAGCCGAGCACGATGCTCAAGGTCGGCACCGCCTCGCTGGTGCTCGAGATGATCGAGGCCGGGGTCGCGTTCCGGGACTTCGCCCTGGACAACCCGATTCGGGCCATCCGCGAGGTCTCCCACGACCTGACCGGGCGCCGTCCGGTGCGGCTGGCGGGTGGCCGGCAGGCCAGCGCCCTGGACATCCAGCGCGAGTACTACGCCCGCGCCGTGGAGCATCTGCGCAATCGCGACCGCGATCCGCAGGTGGACGCGGTGGTGGACCTGTGGGGCCGCACCCTGGACGCGGTCGAGGCGCAGGACTTCGCCAAGGTCGACACCGAGATCGACTGGGTCATCAAGCGCAAGCTGTTCCAGCGCTACCAGGACCGCTACAACATGGAGCTGTCCGATCCCAAGATCGCCCAGCTGGACCTGGCCTACCACGACATCAAGCGCGGCCGCGGCGTCTTCGACCTGCTGCAGCGCAAGGGTCTGGCCAAGCGCATCACCGAGGACGAGGCCATCGACAACGCGGTCAACACCCCGCCGCAGACCACCCGGGCCAAACTGCGCGGCGATTTCATCACCGCCGCCCAGGAGGCGGGCCGTGACTTCACGGTCGACTGGGTGCACCTCAAGCTGAACGATCAGGCGCAGCGCACCGTGCTCTGCAAGGATCCGTTCCGCTCGGTGGACGAACGAGTCGACAGGCTGATCGCTTCGATGTAGTTCGTGGTTTCAGGCGCGACGCACCGTGCTCTGCAAGCGGTGCCCGTGCCGCTCGGTGGACGAACGCGTGGATCGGCTCATCGCCTCGATGTAGGCACTTGATCAGGGTCAGAGACGGCCGCGAACCTCAACAAGTTCGCCCGCCGATCGCCGTGCCGATCAGGCTGCCGATGGAGGTGCCCAGGCTGACCGCGTTGATCAGATCGTTCATGGCGAGCTGGTTCTCCAGGGGCGAGG
>NZ_JBSFNO010000027.1:0-117222 GCF_053981095.1 Nocardia sp. NPDC003693 | reverse complement strand
CTCGTAACCCGGTTCTTCCCTCCTCCGCTCCTCCGCTTCGCTCCCCCGCTCCGTCAGTCCAGAACCGGGCGGGCCGCGAACCACGAGGCGAGAGTGTGGAAATAGTCGGGGCGGAAAAGGACGGTGTGGGAGAAGGGCAGCGCGGAAGCTGGTGCGGAGGCTTCGGTACGGAGGGGTGGTCTCAGCGAATCGGCTTCAGTACCTCGGTGCCGACGAACGGGACCAGGGCCGTGGGGACGCGGACCGAACCGTCGGCCTGCTGATGGTTTTCCAGCAGCGCGACAATCCAGCGGGTGGTCGCCAGGGTGCCGTTCAGGGTCGCGGCGGTCTGCGGTTTGTTGTTCTCGTCGCGATAGCGGACATTCAGGCGGCGGGCCTGGAACGTCGTGCAATTCGAGGTCGAGGTCAGCTCGCGGTAGGTCTGCTGGGTCGGCACCCATGCCTCGCAGTCGAACTTGCGCGCGGCCGAACTGCCCAGATCACCGGCAGCCACATCGATCACCCGGTAGGGCACCTCGATGGCGGCCAGCATCTCCTGCTCCCACGCCAGCAGGCGGCGATGCTCGGCATCGGCCTCCTCCGGGGTGGTGTAGACGAACATCTCGACCTTGTCGAACTGGTGCACGCGAATGATGCCGCGGGTGTCCTTGCCGTAGCTGCCCGCCTCGCGGCGGAAACACGACGACCAGCCCGCGTAGCGCTTGGCGCCACCGCTCAGATCCAGGATCTCGCCCGAGTGATACCCGGCCAGCGGCACCTCCGAGGTACCGACCAGGTACAGGTCGTCCTCTTCCAGGTGGTAGACCTCCGCGGCGTGCTGACCCAGGAAGCCGGTGCCCGCCATGACCTCCGGGCGCACCAGCACCGGCGGGATCATCATGGTGAAACCGTTCGCGGTCGCCCGCTGGGCGGCCAGCTGCAACAGGCCGAGCTGCAGCAGCGCGCCGTAACCGGTGAGGAAGTAGAAGCGCGCGCCCGACACCTTCGCGCCGCGTTCCATATCGATCAGGCCGAGCGACTCACCCAGCTCCAGGTGATCCTTGGGCTCGAAATCGAACTCCCGCGGGGTCCCGATGTGATCGAGCACGACGTAATCGTCCTCGCCGCCGGCGGGGGCGCCCTCCTGCACCACGTTCGACAGCGCGCGCTGGGCGGCGTCGAGCACGACGTCGGCGTCCTTCTCCGCCACCTCGGCGGCCTTGACCTGCGCCGACAGCTCCTGGCCGCGGGCGAGCAAAGCGGGCCGATCCTCCGGAGACGCCTTGCCGACCTTCTTGCCGTGCGCCTTGTGCTCGGCCCGCAGACCGTCGGCGTTCGCCACCGCCGCACGCCGCGCGGTATCGGCCGCGAGCAGGGCATCCACCAGGGCCGGGTCCTCACCACGAGCCCGCTGCGACGCGCGGACCACGTCCGGGTTCTCCCGCAGGAATCGAAGGTCGATCATGCGAAACAGCCTAGTGGGCGGGGGCCACCCCTTTTCCCGTAGGTCCGGCCGCCGCGCGCGAGGCCGCCGGATCCCCCGCGCGGGTGCGGATTCGGGTCACCGGCGCCCGGCGATCGCACCGGATTCGCGGTTTCGCTGGCCAGTACGCGCCCGTCCGCCCATAGTGGGGGCCATGGACACGCCCGGCAGCGCAGCAGCGCCCGCGATCGTGTCTCGAACACTCCACCCGCCGGTCCGGGCGCAGCCGCGCGCCGCGACCGGCCGTTCCACCCCCGTGCCGTGGCTCGCCGCCGCGCCCGGCGCCATCTCTGCGGTCTCTCCTGAGGAGTCTGAATGCCCCAATACATGCCGAGCTCAGTCGATTTCATCGTCGTCGGCGCCGGGTCGGCCGGAGCGGCCGTCGCCGCACGGCTCAGCGACCGGGCCGGAGTCAGTGTCGCCGTCCTCGAAGCCGGAAGCGAGGACAAGGACAAATTCATTCGGATCCCCGCGGGGTTCTCCAAGCTCTTCCAGGGCCCCAACGACTGGAACTACCGCACCGAACCGCAACCCGACCTGAGCAACCGGCAGGTGTACTGGCCGCGCGGCAAGATGCTCGGCGGCTCCTCCTCCATGAACGCCATGATGTGGGTGCGCGGATTCGCCGCCGACTACGACGAATGGGCGAGCCACGCCGGACCCGAATGGTCCTTCCAGCAGGTGCTTCCGTACTTCCAGCGCATGGAAACCCTGGACGGGGTCGCCGAACCGGGCGCCGAAGGGCCGCTGCACATTTCGGCCCAGCGCAGCCCGCGCGGACTCACCGGCGACTTCCTGCAGGCCGTGACGCAGGCCGGATACTCGGTGGAGGCGGCCAATCTCGATGAGCCGCAAGGCTTCACGCAGACCATGGTCAGCCAGAAGCGCGGCGCGCGCTGGAGCACCGCCGACGCGTACATCCGCCCGGCCCAGCAGCGGCGGCGCGACCTCACCGTCGTCACCGACGCGCACGTCACCCAGATCCTGTTCGAGGGCAACCGCGCGGTCGGCGTCGAATACCGGGTCGGGGACGAGGTCAAGCAGCTGCGCGCCAATCGCGAAGTGGTGCTGTCCGGCGGCGCGATCAACACCCCGCACCTGCTCATGCTCTCGGGCATCGGCGACGCCGATCAGCTGCAGAACCACGGGATCGAGGTGCGCAGGCACACCCCGGAGGTCGGGCAGGGACTCCGCGATCACCTGGCCGCGCCCATCGTCTACCGCACCCGCGGCGGGAGCCTGTTCGGCGCGGACAAGAGCATCCCCGAGCTGGCCAACTACCTGTTGCGCCGGCGCGGACAGCTCACCTCGAACGTCGGCGAGGCGTACGGATTCGTGCGCAGCCGTGACGAACTCCCGCTGCCGGACCTCGAACTGATCTTCGCGCCCGCGCCGTACATCGGCGAGGGCCTGGCCGAACCGGACGGGCACGCCATCACCTTCGCGGCCGTGCTGCTCAAGCCGACCTCGTTCGGCAGCATCACCCTGGCCTCGGCGGACCCGTTCACCGCGCCGCGCATCAACCCGCGCTACTGCACCGAGGCCGACGATCGCGCGGCGCTGCTCGCGGGTCTGCGGATCTGCGCGAACCTGGCGAGCCAGCCCGCGCTGAAGGAACACATCGGGGAGATCATGCAGCCGGGCGTGCCCGCGGACACCCCGATGGAGGAGGTGCTGCGGCGCTGCCTCGAGGATCACGCGCACACGCTGTACCACCCGGTCGGCACCTGCCGCATGAGCACCGGGCCGGACGGGGTGGTCGACCCGCAGCTGCGGGTGCGGGGGTTCGAGGGACTG
Organism: Nocardia sp. NPDC003693; assembly: GCF_053981095.1. Taxonomy (NCBI): domain Bacteria; kingdom Bacillati; phylum Actinomycetota; class Actinomycetes; order Mycobacteriales; family Nocardiaceae; genus Nocardia; species Nocardia sp. NPDC003693. The sequence goes on along the minus strand of NZ_JBSFNO010000027.1, from coordinate 113,963 downwards.
CGCATCGCGGACACCTCGGTCATGCCGGTCATCACGCGCGGGCACACGCACGCGCCGGCGGTGTTGATCGGGGAGAAGGCCGCGGATCTGATCTACGCGTAGGCGGGTTGCCGCTCGCGGGCGGTTCCACGGGAAACATCGGGCCGGGGGCGACGTCCCCCGGCCCGAGTGGTGTTCGCGGTTTCGGCGGGTCGTGTTCGCCTCCGGCCGAGCCGTGCTCGCGTCTCCGGCCCGGCCGTGGTCGTGGCCCGCGAGCACGGCGCGCACGAGCGGCCCGCGGCCGGTGAGCGCGGATGCGGATGCCCGGACCGCACGGCGCCGCGGACCGGATCCGCTCGAATCGGGGGGTGCGAAGTCCGAACGGTAGCGGCGCCGGGCGGCGATCACTGCAATGATGGTTGGCGATGTCAGACGAACAGTTGCCTCCGCCGCCTAAGCGCGCACAGATGCCCCGGGCCAAGAGCTCGGGCACATCGGCGCTGCTCGGACCGCTGAACGCCGTGCGCCGCAGGTTCGACAACGACAGTCCGCTGTCGGCGCCGACCCTGCGCTACGGCCTGCTCGCCGTCGCGGTCGGCGCGGTGGCGGCGGCGCTCATCACCCTGTTCGTCTCCGGGTTCGACTCCAGCCGGGTCGAGGCGCACACCCCCGGCGGGGCACAGCCCACCGGCGCGGTGGCGGGCGCGGCGTTCGGCACCGCCACCCAGGGCGATTGCCTGAGCTGGACCAAACCCAACGCCAGCGACCTGGTGAAGGTCGAGTGCGACAGCAAGCACCTGTTCGAGGTCACGGCCGACGTCGACCTGAGCAAGTACCCCGGCAAGGAATTCGGCGACGGGTCGCGCTTCCCCGACTCGCTGCGGTTCTCCGAACTGCGCGACGAGCACTGCGTCAGCGCCGCCCAGAGCTACCTCGGCGGAAAGTTCGATCCGCGCGGCAAATTCGTGGTCGGCCTGATCAACCCGGGCGAGGCCGGCTGGAAGGCGGGCGAGCGCACGCTGCGCTGCGGCCTGCAGGTCGCGGGCAGCTCGGGCACCGCCACCCATCCCATCAGCGGCAGCGTGCGCACCACCAGCCAGTCCAAGGTGTACGACGTGGGCACCTGCATCGGCATCGCCCGCAACCTGCCCACCGATCCCGTGGCCTGCGCGCAGCCGCACGCCTTCGAGATCGTCTCGACCGTGGATCTCGCCCCGCGCTTCACCGCGGGCCCGCCGTCCAAGGACGAGCAGGACAAGTTCATGGAAGAGCAGTGCGCGCGGGACTCCACCGACTACCTCGGCGCGCCCGACGCGTTGCGCAACAAGACGCTCACGCTGTTCTGGGATTTCCTCGACACCCGCAGCTGGCTCGCGGGCAGCCGCGGCCTGAACTGCATGATCGGCAAGGGCGCCGATCAGGAGGGCTTCGCGACCATCACCGGCTCCGCGCGCGGGGACATCCTCGTCGACGGGCAGGCGCCGGTGCCGCCGCCGAACAACGGGCGCTCCACCCCGCAGCCGCTGCCCGGCGCCGCGCCGCCGGTCATTCCGCAGCCGCGATGATTCGCCGGCCGCCCGCGCGGTGTGATCCCGCGCGCGGGTGGCCCGCGGTCGCCGGGAACCACGCCGAGTACGCGCAGAACGGATAGCAATGGCGGTCTCCATGTCCGACGAGCGCTTCGAGGAGCTCGTCGGCGACGCACTCGACCTGATTCCGGCCGAATTGGCGCAGGCCATCGACAACGTGGTGGTTCTCATAGAACCGCGCAGCGACGAGGACCCGCATCTGCTCGGGCTGTATCACGGCATCGCCCTCACCGAACGGGACTTCAGCCACTACGGGGGCGCATTACCGGACACCATCACCATCTACCGCGAAGCGCTCCTGGAGATGTGCGACAGCGAAGCGGAGGTGGTCGACGAGGTGGCCGTGACGGTCATTCACGAGATCGCGCACTACTTCGGGATTGACGACGACCGCCTGCATCAGCTGGGATGGGGCTGACAGCTCCGGGGGAACCGATCAGCTAACCCGCGCGTCCAATCTCATATCCGGGAAGAGACTCGTGAAGGGGGCTCGATCATGGTTGGCCATGTCCTCGTACAACCCGAGGTCGTTCTCGCGGCTGCGCTGGAGCTGGACCTACTCGCGGAGCGACTCGCGGCGCTGTCCGCCACCACCGCGCCGGCCACCCACGTCCTGCCCTCCGGCGCCGAGGAAGTGTCCTTCCTGGCGGCCGCGCACTTCAATCAGGCGGCCCTGAGCCACGATCGAGCAACCGCCCAGGCTGTTCTCGAACTACACCACGCCGCCGCCACGCTGCGCAGCCAGCTCGCCCAGTATCTGATCCAGGACGCGGTGCGCGCGGCCGGGATCGCCGCTATTCCGGTGTAGGGGGTTCCGACATGACACTGGGGATCACGGGCGTCTTCTGGCTGCCCCGGATGGCCGAACTCAATTCGCTGTCGCTGAACGCGGGGGCGCACGCGGTTCCGATCGTCGCGGCCAGTACCGCGTGGGGCGCGCTGGCCGCCGGATGGGTCGACGCCACCACCACCGTGGCCCGGGTCATGGCCGAGGTCGGGGTCGGGCTCCAGGGTCTGAACGGCATCAACGTGCTGGGGCGGCTCACCGGGTTCACCGTGTGGGCGGAACAGCAGACGGTGATGGCGGGCGTCATGGCCGCCAAGACCGCCGCCAATGCCACCGCGTACACCGTGGCCTCGCTGGTCATGCCGAGCCTGCCCGAGATCGCGCTCGTGGAAGCGGCTCGGGTGGCGGCACATTCGACCGGCGGCGCGCTCAACGGCACCGCCGAGGCGGCCGAGGCGGCCAAGCTCGCCCTGGACATCCGGGCCGCGCTGGTCATGGAGACCTACGAGTTCGCGACGACCACGCTGGTCACGACGCCGGGCGAATTCTTCACACCGCCGCCGATCGCCACGGGCGCGGGGTCGGCCGAAGCCGGTGCGGCCGCGAACGCGTTCGGGGACGGGACGAGTCCGGTGCAGGCGGCGCTCGGCGCGGCGGCGGCGTTCGCGAACAATCCGGGTGTGCTGAGCGCGGTTTCGCAGGCCGCGCAGGTCGCGGGGACCGTGGTCACCGGGGTCGCGACCACCGCGGGCACCGTCGCGGAGACTGCCATCACCGCCGTGGGGAACGGGGTGGCGCAGGCCGTGCCCGGTGCGAATCCGGGGATCGCGGCCGGGCTCGGCGCGGCGGCGGCGGTGGCGGCCGGCGGGGCGGCGAGCACCCGCGCGGCGGGGATCGCCGGTGGCGGTGGCGGAGTGAGCATCGGAAACGGCGGCGGCACACTGCGATTGCCTGAGGGCTGGGGTGCGGGCAGCGGCATCGGTGGTGGTGCGGGGCCGGTCGCGCCGGTGGCACCGGTGGCCGAACCGGTGCCCGGCGCGGGAGCGGGGAACGCGGCGGCCGCGCCGGTGCGCCAGGGCCCCGGAGCCCACCCGCTGCTCGGCAATCAAGCCGCGCGGGACGAGGACGAGGCGCACGGCGGCAAGGGATTCGGGCGGTCCGAGCGGCCGTTCTCCGACGGCGACGCGCTGGTGCCCGCGGTGATCGGCGGCGAGCCGGGCGACACGAGGTGAGTGTGCTCGGCGCGGGGCGGGGGCCGTCGCTGCTGGGGGCGGTGACGCTCTCGCTCGACGACATGCAGTACCTGCTGGAGGCAGTGGGGATCGACGAGTTGCCCGTGGTGCTCGACGCCGTGGGCCGCTACGACAACGCCGCCGATCACGACGCGGCCATGGCGGCCGCCGCGGTGTCGCTCGCCGAGCGAGAACTGCTGGACGGCACCGAGATTCATCCCGAGCTGGCCGAACGGCTGCGGGTGCTGCACCGTCCGCACTGGGTGGTGGCGCTGCGCTGGTACGTGGGCGAGCAGGTCAATCGACTGTGCCTGGCCAAGGGTGACGACATCGACGTGGTGGCGCTGCGCGGGCCGCAGTCGTACGTCATCGACGAAGCGGGACACGATCTTCCGGGCACGATCATGGCCGCGCTCGGCCCCGCCGACCCGCTGGTGATCGAGGGCATGAACGCCCCCACCGCGGACCTGGCGCCCATCTTCGACGCCGCCGCCACCGACGTCACCGCCACCGCGACCCGCCTCGCCGCCGTCGGAAATCCGCCCCGCGACGCGAAAACCCTTGCCGCGGCCCTGATCCAGGTGCACTCCCACGCCGAAATCGTCGCCGTGGTCTACGCCGACGCCGCCCGCGAGGTCACCGACAACCACGTCGCCGTCTTCGACACCCGGCACGGCCGCCTGCTGGCGACCGCGACCCGCGCCGACGACGGCACGAAATGGACCGCCCTGACCGGCGCGACCCCCGCCCGCTTCCGCACCGCGCTGCAAGACCTGATCAACGCGCTCCCCCTGCGCGCGGAGTTTCCGCTGCGCCGGCCCACGGCCTGACGCGTCCGGCCCGGCAGCCGCTCACCGGCATCGGCGCGCCACAGTCGACAGGCTCGACCGGCGCCATACTTCTTTCACTTCGCGGCCCGAGTGTGCACACCGAGCCGGCGCGGCCACGCATTCGCCGTTCTGCGGATTCACCGGCCTCGCGTGCGCCACGAGACATCGTCCAGAAATCGCGGGCGTCCCATCTCCTGTTGAGCACACGGCGTGAATATCGGTGCTCCACACACACTTTCCCGCACATGTCGGTGGGAGTGGCGTTTCTCGGCTCGAGAAGTCCCCGATCGCACCGGTGGGGAGGGTCCGATGAAACCGCCTATCGGTGTTTCGCTGCGCGGCGGGCGGCTCAGCCCATCGGGTCGTCGCCGGTGGGGGCGGTGTCGCCGGCGAAGGGTGGGAGGTAGCTGCCCCAGCGGGTGCAGTCCCAGCCGCCGGGGACCGGGAGGAGCTCGATCGTCTCGGTGTTGTCCAGGTGGTTGTTCGCGGCGAATTGGCGGGGAACGCCGGTCAGTTCGCGGGAGACCAGGCGCATCGCGGCGCCGTGGCTGACCACGATCAGGTCGGGGGCCTCGGGGTCGGTCAGGTAGGTCTCGCGGAGGCGTTCCAGGGTGGGCACGTAGCGGTCCAGGACGTCGCGGCCGGACTCGCCGCCGGGGACCCGGACGCTCAGATCGCCGAAATGCCAGGCGTGGTAGACGTCCTGGAACGCCTCGTGCGCCGCGCGGGTGTTCTGGCCCTCCAGGTCGCCGAGCTGTACCTCCTGCAGATCCGCGAGCACCTCGAGGGACACGCCGGTGGCGGCTTCGATGTAGCCGCCGGTCTGGCGAGCGCGCAGGGCCTCGGAGGAGAACAACCGCTGCGGCGGGACCAGCAGGCCCGACCCGAACGTCTTCGCCTGCCCCGCACCGCGTTCGGTGAGGGGCAGGCCCGGTAGCCGGGTGTCGAGGATCTTGCCGACATTGCCTTCGGTCTCCCCGTGCCGGACCAGGATCAGTTTGCCGGTCACAGGTCGGCCTCCCCCTTCTTCAGATCGGCCAGCCAGGCCGCCGCCGGTTCGTCGGCGGGCGGCGGGGTGCCGGTCGCCGAGGTCGCGGGCCAGGAACCGAGGTAGCGGATCCGAGCCGCGGTGCGGTGCAACGCCTTCAGCGCCTCGGCCACCGCCGCGTCGTCGACGTGCCCGACGCAGTCGAGGTAGAAGCGGTAGGTGCCCATGCCGGTGCGGGTCGGCCGCGATTCGATGCGCGTCAGATCGATGCCGCGCGTGGCGAATTCGGCGAACGCGCGCATGAGCGAACCCGGCTCGTTGGCCAGCTCCAGCACGAGCGAGGTGCGATCGCGGCCGGTGCGCGCGGGCGCGGGCCGCGGCGGCGCGACCAGCACGAACCGGGTGACGGCCTGATCGTGGTCGGCGACGCCGGACGCCAGGGTGGCCAGGCCGAGGCGCTCACCCGCGAGCGCGGTCGAGACCGCGGCGTCGGCGTGCCCGGCCGCGACGTCCTCGGCGGCGGCCGCGTTGGAGGCGGAGGTGTAGAGCGCGGCGGCGGGCAGCCGGTGCGCCAGCCAGATCCGCACCTGCGCCGCCGCGACGGGGTAGGCGGCGACGGTGCGAACCTCGCCCAGCGACAGGCCCGGCCTGCCGACGATCGTGAAGGCCACGTCCAGTTCGGTTTCGGCGATGATCTGCAGGCGCGGGCCCAGGGCCAGCGCGTCCAGGGTCGGGGCGATGGAACCCTCGACCGAGCTCTCGATGGGCACCACCGCGCCCTCGGCCTCGCCGGCACGCACCAGTTCGATGGCCGCGCCCTGGCTCGGCGCGGGGACACGCTCGACCGGCCCGCCGAACGTTCCGGTGGACTCCAGTTTGGCGAGGGCCATCTCGGTGAAAGTTCCCGACGGCCCGAAGTAGGCGATGCGCGGCACGACTACGAGATTACTTGTGCCCGCGCGGGGCTCCCACGGTTTGCCTCGACCTGAACGCTTTGCCACGCCCGGGGCGGTTTTCGGCGGGCCGCGGGGGCGGTGCGGAGCGGGGATTCTGTGCGGTCCGGAGCGGGGATTCGGTTCGATCAGCCTCGGCCATCGGCCGCGGGCCGGACCCGGCGGCGGCCGCGGCGACGGGTGGATTCCGGGCGCGGCCGATCGCGGTCAGTCGGCGAGAACCGCGAGGGCGGCGCGCACGCTCTCGGGGTCGGTGGTCTCGACGGCGAGCAGGATGTCGCGCAGAGCTTCGACGGCCGGTCCCTTCAATCCCCGTAGGAACGCGACGTCCGGGCGCCGCAGGGCACGGCGGATGTCGTCGCCGCACAGGGCCGCGACGGTGGCGGCGACGATGGCCAGGGCGCGCTCGCCGGAGTCGGTGCGGGCGATGAAACCGCTGTCGCCGTGCGCGATCCGCACCAGGAACTCCGAGACGGTTTCGTCGTCGGCGGTCAGGTCGAGCACCGGTGTGGCACCGGGATCGGCGGTGATGGCCCGGACCAGGCCGTCGGTCAGGCCCTGGCCGCCGGGCTTGGCCGGAAAGCTCAATTGCAGGGGGACCGGCTCGGGCGCGGGATGCGAATCGTGGGGCACGGCTTCACGGTAGGCGAGGGCAAGGGTTGCGGAAGATCACACTCTGACTTAGCTTAGGTTTACCTAATTCCATTCCGGAGGTGTTGTATGCCCCGAACGGCCCCGGTCGTCGCCCCCACTACCGCTGAGCGTGTGCACAGCGCCTGCGCGCACGCCGACAGCGCGGTACTGGCGCTGCCCGGCCTCGACCCGGTACCCACCTCCGTCCACCTGCTGCGCCAGTGCGGCGACATCGTGATCGCGGTCCCGACCTACTCGGTCGCCGCCCAGCTCGTCGTCGGCAGCGGCACCACCGGCTCCCCCGCCGTCCTCGAACTCACCGACCACGCGCCGCTGCCGCTGCGCGAACCCGTGCGCGCCCTGGTCTGGCTGCGCGGCTGGGTGCACACCGTCCCCGCCAACGCCCAGCGCGCCCTGGCCTCCGCCGTCGCCGAGGACCACCCGCACCCGTCCCTGCTCGACGTCGGCCACACCGCCAGCCTGCTGCGCCTGGTCGTGGACTCCGCCGTCGTCGCCGACACCACCGGCGCGGATTCGGTTGGCCGGGAAGAACTCCGGCACACCCGGCCCGACCCGTTCGTCGGCATGGAAGCGGCCTGGCTGCAGCACCTGCACGCCGACCACGCCGACGTCATCGACCGGCTCGCCCGGCACCTGCCGCCCGGTCTGCGCCGCGGCGCGCTCGTGCACCCGCTGGCCATCGACCGCTACGGGGTCACCCTGCGCGTGGAGGGCACCGAGTCCGACCACGACATCCGGCTGCCCTTCGCCGCACCCGCTGACGACGTCGAATCGCTCAGCCGCGCGGTGCAGGCCCTGGCCGCCAACCCGTTTCGAGGCGGGCTGCATCGCATCTGAGCGCATAGATTGACCGCATGAGCGCGGCCGCCGACACCCCACCCCGGAAGTACCCGGTCGCCGAGACCGACGCCGAGCGGCGGGCCATCCGCCTCGAGATCGCGGTGGTGCTGGCCGTCACGTTCGGCCTGAGCGGGGCCTCCGCCGCGCTCTCCCTGATCGAGAGCGCGCTCTCCCCCGGCGGCGTCGGCGGGCAGACGGTGGCCCTGAACCCCTCGCGCGCCACGCAATCCACCATCGACCTGCTGTTCCAGCTGCTGAGCGCCACGCGACTGCTGGCCTGGGCGGCGCTCGGGCTCTACCTGTTGTGGCGCAGCGGAATCGGGCCCGCGGCCATCGGACTGGCGCGGCGCCTGCGCTGGCGGACGGACGTACTGCCCGGGCTGGCGCTGGCCGCGATCATCGGAATACCCGGGCTCGGACTGTATTTGACCGCGCACGCGCTCGGGGTGAGCGTCACCATCGTGCCGGGCTCGCTGCAGTACTGGTGGCGGGTGCCCATGCTGGTGCTGAACGCCTGGGCCAACTCGGCCGCCGAGGAGATTCTGGTCGTCGCGTTTCTGATCACCCGGCTGCGGGCACTCGGCTGGAGCGAGAATCGGTCACTGATCGCGTCGGCTCTCCTGCGTGGCAGCTATCACCTGTATCAGGGGATCGGCGGCGGCATCGGCAACGTCGTCATGGGTCTGATCTTCGGCCGGTATTGGCAACGGACGAACCGACTCTGGCCGTTGCTGCTGGCCCACGCGCTCATCGATACGGTGGCCTATATCGGGTACGCGTTACTGCGCGATCACGTCTCCTGGCTGCCATGATGTGCACAAGAGATGCACCCGAGATGAACCGTTCGGGCGGTTCGATACGTAGAGTCGTGGGTAATGAACGGCGACGACCCCCAGCAGTTTGCACGGATGCGCCGGGAGCCGCCGCCGGGACGCCCGGCGCAGCCCCCGGCTCGCCCGCAGCGCCCCGGAGCATCCCACGGGCAACCCCCGAGCGCGCACCCACCCGCTGATCGCGACAGGCGCATGCAGCGCGGCGAGCCGACCCCGAAACAGGGGTGGGGCGGGCAGCACGACCCACGGCAGCAGCCGCCGTACGGGCGCCCGCAGCAGCCGCCGCCCCGGAATCAGCCGCCGCGCAATCCGGTTCCACCGCAGCGGAACCCGAACGCGCCGCGTAATCCCGGGCAGGCGCCGGGCGGCCCGGGTCAGCGCGGTGGCGCGGCCGGCCCGCGCGGCGCGGGCCCGGCCGATCGCGTCGCCGCCCCGGGGCAGCGCAACGCCGGTTCCGGACAACGGGATCCGCGCGCGGCACCGCCCCAGCAGACCCGGCGCTACGAGCAGGCCGAGGAAGCGGCCCCCGCGCAGCGGCGACCCGCGCGTGCGAGTTCGCACGCGCCGACCCAGCGCCCCGAGCCGTATCGGGACGACGATCGGGGCACTCCCCCGCCGCCCGCGCGCCCGACCCGGCGGCGCGGCGGCGGCGGCGCGAGCGCGCCCCCGCCCCGGCGCAAACGGCACTGGGGCCGTTGGATTCTGGCGTTGCTGCTGGTGATCCTGCTGCTGCCGATCGGCGTCGGGTTCTACGTCGAGAACCACCTGGCCCGCATCGACGCGCTCACCAACTACACCGGGCGACCCACCAACACGCCCGGGACGAACTGGCTGCTGGTGGGTTCGGACAGTCGTTCCGGTCTGACGACGGAACAGGAATCCGAACTCGCGACCGGCGGTGAGGTCGGCTCCGAGCGGACCGATACGATCATCCTGGTGCACGTGCCGGAATCCGGTGAGCCGACGCTGGTCAGCCTGCCGCGCGACTCGTACGTCACCATTCCGGGCTACGGCAAGGACAAGCTCAACTCCGCGTTCTCCTTCGGCGGGCCGACGCTGCTGGTCGAGACCGTGGAGGGGGCGACCGGGATCCGCATCGACCACTACGCGCAGATCGGCTTCGGCGGCTTCGCCGACATCGTGGACGCGGTCGGCGGGATCGAGATGTGCCTGGACGACGCCATCGAGGATCCGCTGGCGGGGCTGAGCCTGCCCGCCGGCTGTCAGACGCTGAACGGCGCCGAGGCACTCGGCTTCGTGCGCACCCGCGCCACGCCGCGCGCGGACCTGGATCGCATGCTGAATCAGCGCAAGTTCCTCAGCGCGCTGCTGAAGAAGGCGGCCGGCCCGGGCACGCTGATCAACCCGTTCCGGTCGTGGCCGCTGATACAGGGCTTGACGAAGGCATTGAAGGTCGACACGAGCGATCACGTATGGAATTTGGCGTCCTTGGGCCGCGCGCTGGCGGGCGAGCCGGTCGCGACGACGGTGCCGATCAGTGGGTTCGACGACACCGACGTGGGCAACGTGCTGCTCTGGGACAAGGCCCGGGCCAGCAGGTTCTTCGAAGCCCTCGCCCAGGACGAGCCCATTCCGGCGGACCTCATCACGACCGTCGGCAATTAGCGAAATTAGGCAATACTTGCCTCATTTAGGCTGTGCTCAATAAGGCTGCACTTGGATGACACGCGCTCTGACCAGGGCTAATGTCGTCGCCATGTCGAGCCAAATCCAAACCAAGCGCAGCAAGTTCCACGGTTTGCTGCACGACCAGATCCGCAACGAATTCAATGCCGAACACCAGTACATCGCGATCGCGGTGTGGTTCGACAATGCGGATCTGCCCGTGCTGGCCAAGCACTTCTACAAGCAGGCGATCGAAGAGCGCAATCACGCGATGATGATCGTGCGCTACCTGCTCGATCGCGACATGACCGTCGACTTCGCCAGTGTCGACGCCGCCAAGTCGCAGTTCGAGAACGCGCGCGAGCCGATCGCGCTGGCGCTGGCGCAGGAGAAGACGGTCACCGACCAGATCATCCAGCTCGCCAGCACCGCCCGGGAAGAAGGCGATTACCTGGGCGAACAGTTCATGCAGTGGTTCCTCAAGGAGCAGGTCGAGGAAGTCGCGCATATGAATACGCTGCTCACGGTCGCCGACCGGGCCAGCGCCAATATGTTCGACCTCGAGAATTTCGTCGCGCGCGAACTGAGCTCGCCGCCGGATGCCTCCGGCGCGCCGTCGGCCGCGGGCGGCTCCATTTAGTTCTCGAATAGGAAAGGCCCGGTCCCTTGCGCTGGACCGGGCCTTTTCTGTTGCACTACAGCAGCATTCCTACTTCGCAGACAGGCTGCTGAAAAGGCCCTTGAGCAGACCGAGAATTGCGTCCATGGTGTTCTCCTCATCAGGTTTGCCCCGAGTTTCCGGGGTGACTCCCCGGTGTTCGGGGGCGAAGAGAACGTAACTCGAGTTCAGCGACCGAAATAGTGTTTTTTCAAAAATTCTTCCGGTAAAAATTTCGGGCCGTTCGCCGGCGGTCGCAACCGACCGGCAAACGGCCCGGAGATCGCCCGCTCAGCGCCCGGATGGGGGCTCGGACGCGGGGATCAGCGCAGCGTCACCTGGCGCGAGCGCAGGCCGTCGCGGGAGCGGCGCTCATCCGAGGTGAGGGGTTCGGTGTTGGCGAGCGCCGCGGACAGGCGGGCGCCGAACGCACGGGCGCCGGCCTCCCACTCGGTGGCGTGCTTCTCGGGATCCAGGTCGAACACCGGCACCAGCAGGCCGTGCGTGCGGAACGAGCCCGCGAAGCGCGAATCCTCGCCCAGATGCAGTTCGCCGGCCGCGTGCAGCCGCGCCAGCGCCAGCATGAGCTGATCCTCGTCCTCGGGCCGCACCCAGCGCAGATGCGCCTTCTCGCCCGCGTCGACCCACCAGGCCGCGCCGATCGCGTCCGCGCCCAGGTTCAGGCGCGCCGACGGCATGATGGCCTGATTGGCCTGCTCGATGGTCGCGGCCACCTGCTGGTCCGGGGTGACGCCCTCGGGCACCCACCAGTTGAAGTCCTGATGCACCGTGAGGTCCAGTGCGGCACCGGGATCCAGGACGTCGGCCAGTGTCGGCGCGCCGTCCACGCTCGCGGCGGCCAGCGACTCGCCCGGCTCCGCGGACTGGGTCCACAGGATCGCGGTGGCCAGATCGCTCGCCGGGTTGTCCGACTGGAACTGCACCTGCGTGCCGACGAAACCGATCGGCTCGTCGCCCGCCCGCACCAGTGCGGCAACCGCACCCGGCAGCACGGTCGCGAGGGTGACCTCGCGCTCGGCCGCGACGCCCGGCGACAGCTTCAGCGTGGCGGTAGCCGACGGCACGAATTCCCGTAGCGCGACCAGATCGCACTCCGCGGCCAGCCCCGCGAACGGCCGCGTGACGACCTGCGAAGCCTGCTCCTGCTCGGCCCGGCGCGCGGCCAGCTTCTGCGCCCGGTTGCTGTCCGGCTTGGGACTGTTGCGCTTGCTCTTACCCATGACGCGGAACAGTAGCAGGGCGACGTTTGTTTCCTTGCTTTGACCTGCCTGTTTGCCGCCCGGAACCGGAGCGGAACCGTCCGGGTTCCCCGAGACGTTCCGGCTGGTTCGCGAGTTGCTCTGATCGCGGCGGGTGGCTGCCCGCCGGCCGGCAGTGCCGCTACCCGCTCGACTCCCGTTGCCAGTAGAAGAAGTGGGTGGCCCCGTTCCCGGTGACCGTCGAGGTGACCAGCTCCCACCCTGCGGCGCTCCACTGATCAAGATGGGCCTGGATCTCCTCCGGGCCCGCACTCACCACGAAGCTGAGCTTGTAGCGCTCTTTCATCCGACCAGGTTAAGTGCGGACGGTCGGCTCTTCGTCGATCGCGGTGCGGGCGGCCGCACGGCGGCGCAGGAGTAGCAGGACCGCGCCCGCGGCCAGCGGGAGCAGGGTGCCGGTGGCGAGCATCGCCGGTGTCGCCAGATCGGGGGCGAGGGTCCCGAGCAGGGTGGTCGCGCCGAAGTAGAGGAACAGCAGGCCCGAGCAGACGGCGATCGTGCGTTCCGGGACGTGCTTGCCTACCGTGACGCCTACGAGGATTGCCAGGCCGCCCGCGGCCACCATGCCCAGGACCGAGCCGATCCAGACCGCGACCCAGCCGTTGTTGGTGGCCAGGGCCACGGTCGCGAACATCGTGCGGTCGCCCAGCTCGGCCAGTAGGAACGCGGACAGGACCACGAAGAAGGCCGAGCGGGAGGACGAGTGCGGGGTGTCGGGCGTCTCGTCGCCGTCATCCGCGCCGGGCAGCGTCTCGCGCAGCGTCCACAGGCCGACGGCTATCAGAATCGCCGCCGCGAACAGGGAGATGAGGTCGGTGGGCAGGGCCGCGCCGAGGAAGTGGCCGACACCGACGGCGATCAGGTTCACCAGCACGCTGGCCACGGTGATCGCGCTCAGCACCACCCACCAGCGGTAGCGCAGGGCGAAGGTCAGGGCCATCAGCTGTGATTTGTCGCCGAGTTCGGCGAGGAACAGCACGCCGAACGTCAGCAAAATCGTGGTGATCACATCAGCTCCCAGGGTTTCCGGCCTGTCGGCTGAAGATGCGGGGGCGCTTCAGCCGACGCCGCACCGTGTTTCGGTTTGGTTCTCGTCGGCCGAAGGTCTCGCCCACCGGTCGCCGTTCGAGGCGCTGACGGTTCACGCAGCCGGACCCGCGGGGGATCAGTATGTCGACTACGCGATTGGGGGCTACTCCCCTTCGCTGTCGGAGACTTTACCCCGACAGACCCGGTGGAGGCAAACACCTATCGCTGAAATCGCAATGCGCGCAATAAGTTTGGGAACGCTGCCGCGCGGTTTCGGGTACCCTCACGCGGCCAGCAGCATGGCCAGAACCGCGGTGTCGGGATCACTGATCGGGTCGACCCCGACCCGGCTCACCATGGAGGTGACCGTGCCGTCGGTGTCGGTTTCCACCCACGCCGCGCGGTGTTCCAGCCCCAGATGCGGCAGGCCCGGAAGCAGCAGGCAGCCCGAGGCGGCGCCGGTGCATTCGGGCAGTGACGGCCGGGTTTCGCGCGGTGGGTGCAGCATGATCAGCGCGGGTGGCACATGCTGGGCAAACCGTCCCGGTGCCAGCGCCTCCTGCCCGAGCACGGTGCCCTCGGCGATGACCAGCCCCACCATGCCCGGGTCCGGGTCGTCAGGGAGTTCCTCGCGGGCCCCGAACACGGTGGTGGTCGGCAGCAGTCCGGGCAGGCTGGCCACCCGCACCGCCAGGACCAGCACCTGGGCCCATTCCTTGGTCGAATCCGGCCATCGGCCCGAAATCACGAATCCGCGTAGCGACCCACGCGACTGAAACGGCAACACGCCGATCTGTTCGCTCATCACGCCCTCCCGAAGTGCGGAAATGCGGGGGCGGCCCTGCCCGTCCTGGTTGTGGATTCAGAGAATGCCCCGAAATCGGACTGGCACACAAGTACCAAAGAGTGCTAGCAGACGGGCAGGTCGGCGAACATCGCGCCGGTCAGGGTCCGGAAAAAGCAGAAGACCCACGAACCGGGGTCGGTTCGCGGGTCGCTGCGCCGGGCGCGTCGCGGAATTCGCTCCCGCTACGCGTTGCGACGGGCTGCTCAGCCGAAGATCAGGCCCTTGCCCTGGTTGACGGCGCGACCGAAGCGGTCCTGCACCTCTTCCCAGTTCACGACGTTCCAGAACGCCTTGACGTAGTCGGCCTTGACGTTCTTGTACTGCAGGTAGAAGGCGTGCTCCCACATGTCCAGGCCGAGCAGCGGGATGATGCCGAGCGGCACGTTGCCCTGCTGGTCGGTCAGCTGGAAGGTCAGCAGCTTGCCGGCCAGGGTGTCGTAGCCCAGCCAGGCCCAGCCCGAGCCCTGCAGGCCGTTGGCGGCGGCGGAGAACTGCGCGACGAACTTGTCGAACGAGCCGAACTGGTCGTCGATCGCGGCGCCCAGGTCGCCGACCGGCTTGTCGCCGCCGTCCTTGGACAGGCTCTTCCACCAGATGGAGTGGTTGACGTGGCCGCCCAGGTGGAAGGCCAGGTTCTTCTCGTTCAGGAAGATGGCCGCGTGGTCACCGGACTCACGGGCGGCTTCCAGCTTCTCGACGGCGGCGTTGGCGCCCGCGACGTAGGCCGCGTGGTGCTTGGTGTGGTGGATCTCGTTGATCTGCCCGGAGATGAACGGCTCCAGGGCGCTGTAGTCGTAATCCAGTTCTGGCAGCGTGTACTCGGCCACGATGTCCCTTCCTCAATGCTCAGTGTCGGAGCTGTGTGCCCTCGGCCCATGCCGCGGCGCACCCAACCTTCATTCGTACACCCGCTCCCGTGCAACCGGGCCGCGTGCCCCCACATTCCAGCGGTTACCCGGTTTTCCCAACCTATGGACACAGGCTGATCCCAACTCGGGCGGAGCGAGGGGAGAGAACGCAGACAAGGGCCGCCCGGTGCCTGATCCGGTGCGGCCCGTTCGAGATGCGAGGTCGGAAGTTACAGCGGCGGAACGATATTCGGCCGCATGGTGCGGGGGTCGCCCGCGGCGTGGGCCTGCCACCAGCGCACTCCGCCGGCGACGAACTCGTCCAGCGGAATCTCCAGGCCCGCCTTGTCCTGCACGGCGATGCCGTCGAACCACACCCGCATGTCGAGTTCGCGGGGGTCGATGCCCTCCTCCTGCGAGAACTCGAGCATGTGCGCGGCGGGCCGGTCGGACAGGACGGTGTCGAAGCTGAGCAGTTTGCGCCACTGCGTCCAGGCGGCGTCGTCGAGGTCGAAGAATTCCCAGCCGTGCAGCGAGCCGCCGCCGAAGCTGCTGACCGCGTCGTGCAGTCCGTCCAGCGCGAGCGGGAGCACCACCGGGTCCAGGTCGTCCCAGCGCTGCCGGCGCAGAGAGGCCGCGACCCGGGTGACCCCGGACAGGATCAGGAAGACGTCGCAGCCCGCCGGCGGCGGGCCGTCGGCGGGCAGGGTCAGCACGTCGAGCTCCAGGCGTAGCTGGGCCGCCGCGGTATCCACCTCCACCCCGAGGCAGGTCGCCTCGGAGAGAGCGGTGTTGAGTCCGGAAATGTCCACGCCGTCGAGTAGCCCCCTGCTCACAGTCATAGCGTCAGGCTACCGATCTTGCGTTGGCCGTCAGAGGATTTCCGATTATTGGTAGTGTTGTCGGTTTTTTCGGGGACCGACCGGCCCGCATCCTGTGGGTAACCGCTGTTATCCACAGCCCGGCTGTGGATCAGCCTGTGGATTATGTGGATAACTACAGGCGAGATATGCACAGACCCACCGCAACGGGGTGGGCGACGGGCTTCCACCGATGGGAACCGACCGGCGGTTTCGTGGCGTTCGGCGAGTTCCGTGCACACGGAATGTGAATGCGGCAGGCCGGTTCGAGGGGAGAGAACTCCCCGGCTCCCCGGCACCCGTGGCAGGATCGAAACCGTGACCAGTTCCCACGTCCCCTCGGTACCGATCGATGCCGTGCCAGCGGAATTCGACGCCGCCGAGCCGTGGGCCGACGCCGCCCCGCCCCCGGCCCTGCTGCTGGACGTGCGCGAGGACGACGAATGGACTCTGGGCCACGCACCCGGCGCCATCCACATCCCCATGGTCGACGTGCCCGCCCGGCTGGACGAATTGGACTACGACTCCGAGATCTACGTGATCTGCCGGCAGGGCGGACGCTCGATCCAGGTTGTGCAGTATCTGACGCATGTCGGTTTCGATGCCACGAATGTCACCGGCGGCATGGTTGCCTGGCAGCAGACGGGACGACCGCTCACCGGAGACGGTGACGAGGCGAAGGTCTACTAGGCGCAGAATGATGGAGCGATGACAGGGGGAAATGTGGGCCAACCGCGATCCGCGGTCGTGCAGCCGTGCGCCCGCTGTGGCGCGCGCTGGGCCGTGCAGGGCAAACCGCTGCACTGGTGCCCGCGCTGCCACGGTGTGCTGCTCTCACCCGCCCCGGTCGACGCCCCGCCCGAACGGCGCAACTACCGCTGGGTCGCCCGCCCGCCGGGCCGCCGGACCCCGCCTACCGGCGCACCGCGCCGCACCGCGGCGAGTCTCGAAACCCCGCGCTACACCCAGGTTCCGCGCTGGGGTCTGCAGGATCGGCCACCGCAGGCCGCGGCGGAACCGGTGCACCGGATCGACCGGCTCGTCGCGCGCCTGCCCCGCCTGCTGATCGCCACCGCGGTGATCTTCGGCGTCGCCGCGCTGGCCGAACTGGGCCGGTACGCGATTCTGCTGCGCAATCGCCGCCGGCTCATCGAGCCGTGGCTGCTGTGGACATCCGACGCCGCGGTGATCGTCGCGGCGGTGGCGGCGATGGTGGTGGCGCTCGTCACGGCCGTGGCGGTCGTCGGCTGGCTGTGGCGCACCCGGACGAAGATGTATGCCGCTGCGGGACGCGAGGATTCGCGCTCACTGCCGGAACTGCTCGCGGGTTGCCTCGTACCCGGGGCGAATCTGGTGTGGCCGGGCGTCTTCCTGACCGAGATGGTCCGGCTCGGGGCCACCGGGGACGACACGCCGCGTTTGCTTCGTACCGTGCGAATCTGGTGGGGCGCTTGGGTTCTCAACGGCCTGCTGGTGGTGATCGCGATCCTGTACCGCTTCGCCGATTCGCTGCAGGTGCGCGCCGACGGGGTCCTGATCACCATGTGGACGAACGTGTGCGCGGCCGGGATGGCCGTGCTGACGCTGTGGCTGGTGCGCGGTTTCGCGGGGCGGGATCTGCGCGGGCGCGAGCTCACCACGCACCGCTGGCTGATCGCGACCACACCCGCCACGCCGGTCATCGAACCGGTGCAGCCGGGCGTGCCGGGTTCCGCCGGGCGGGCGCCCGCGACCGCCGTCGGCAATGATGGGGCAGTCGCCGCGGACGAGGCGGCCGGCCCGGAGTCCACGGGGGCGCCGGACGCCGAGCATGAGGAGGTATTGGCGAAGTGAGCCGGGCCAGTCGCGCGCCGTTCGTGGTCGCGCACCGGGGGGCGTCGGCGGCGCGACCCGAACACACCCTCGCCGCATACGAACTCGCCCTGCAGGAGGGCGCCGACGGCGTCGAATGCGATGTGCGGCTGACCAAGGACGGTCAGCTGGTCTGCGTGCACGACCGGACCGTGGATCGCACCTCCGACGGTGTCGGCGCGGTGTCGGAGATGACCCTCGAGGAGCTCGAGGCCCTGAATTTCGGTACCGCCGAGGAGCCGTCCCCGGTGCTCACCCTGGCCCAGCTGATCGAGCTGGTGCTGGACTGGAAGAGCCGGCCGACCAAGCTCTTCATCGAGACCAAGCATCCGGTCCGCTTCGGCGCGCAGGTGGAGACGACGCTGCTGAACGAGTTGCAGCGCTACGGCATCGCCGCACCGGCCTCGGCCGATCACTCCCGGGCGGTGGTGATCTCCTTCGCCGCGACCGCGGTCTGGCGCATCCGCCGGGCCGCGCCGCTGCTGCCGACGGTGCTGCTGGGCGAGTCGTCGCTCTACCTCTCCGGCGGCGCGGCGACCACGGTGGGCGCGACCGCGATCGGGCCGTCGGTGCGGACCCTGCGCGAACATCCCGATCTGGTGGACAAGGCCGCCGCGGCGGGGCGCGCCACCTACGTGTGGACCGTCGACGAACCGGAGGACGTGCGGCTGTGCGCCGATCTCGGCGTCAGCTGGGTGGCCACGAACCTGCCGGGCCGCACCAAGACGGTGCTCTCGGACGCCTGAGCGAGCGCGCTCACCCCGTCAGGGCGCTCACTCCGCCGGGGGCGTTCCGTCCGTCAGCGGGATCGTGCCGAACAGCCCGCCGCTGCGGCGGACCAGATCCATCAGGGGCTCACGGAGATTGCGCAGGCCCTCCAGATCGCCGACGGCGATGCGGTTGGTGACCATCGCGCTCAGCGCGGCCACCAGGGTCTGACAGGCGAAATGCTGCTGCTCGGTGTCGGCGTCGAGAATGTCGGCGACGATCGCGACGAAGGTCTCCTGGAGCTGGGTGCGGCGGGCGATGGCCTCGGGGCCCACGGCGTAGACCTCCACCAGGAACAGGCGGGCGTACGCGGGCTCGGCGGAGAGGGCGTCGAGGTAGGCGCCGAGGACGCGTTCCATGCGGGCGGTCTCGGACTCGCCCTCGATCTCCAGGCCGGTGACGGCGAGCATGCCGGTGAGCATGAGTTCCACCGCGCGCTCGTAGGCGGCCTCGAAACAGTCCTCCTTGGAACGGAACTGCTCGTAGAAGGTTTCGCGGGACACGCCCGCGCGTTTGATGACCGCGGCGACCGGGGTGCCGACGTAGCCGTTCTCCGCCATCGCCTCGGCCATGGCCAGCAGGATCCGGTCGCGCTGGGCGGCGACCACGATCTCCCGGGGCAGACCGTGGCGGCCGCGGGGCAGCTGGCGGGCGGTGACAGCCGATTCGGGCATGCGGTGAACTCCGTTGGGCCGGGACGGGTCAGGCGAACTTCCCCATTCTGCTCGGTCGGGCGGGCTGTTCGGTGGTGAAACCGACCTGTTCGGTGCGAGCTATGTCGAGACCGGACGCGACGCCGTGGCGCAGAGCGTAGTCGATCACCCGCTGGCCGATGCCGCGGAACTCGAGGACCACGCGCACCCAGGAGGGTGAGACCACGCGGCGGGTGCGGCGGGCCAGCGCGCGTTCCACCGCGTCGATGGCCGGGCCGAGCGGTGCGATGCCCGAGACGGTGGAGCGGCCCAGAATGCTGTGCGCGGCATGGGTTCCGAAGCCGCGACTGGTCATGTCGGTGTCGAGTTCGGCGAAGTAGGCGAGGCCGACCTTCGCGCCGGTGTGCCGCAGTTCGATGCGCAGGGTGTTGCCCAGCGCCTCGACCGCGGCCTTGGAGGCGCTGTACGCCCCCGCCAGGGGTAGGTGGACCGCGGCGGCGAGCGAGGTGACGATCAGGACGTAGCCGTCGCGGTGCGCGAGATGCGGGCCCGCGGCGCGCAGGGTGTAGTAGAGGCCGAGCACGTTGACGGTGAGGGTCTGTTCGAGCACCTCGGGATCGCCGCCGAGCAGGGCCATCTGGCGGGCGATGCCGGCGTTGGCGACCACCGCGTCGAGGCCGCCGAGTTCGGCGGTGAGGGAGTTGATCGCACGCTCTACCTGTGCGGGATCGCCGACGTCGCAGTAGCGCCAGGGGGCGTCGCCGCACTCGGCGGCGACCTCGGCCAGCAGCGCCTCCTCGATGCCGAGCAGAGCCACCCGGGCGCCGTGGGCGTGCAGCTGGCGGGCCAGGGCCGCGCCGATGCCGCGGGCTCCGCCGGTGATCAGGATGCGCTGACCTGCCACGCGCGGGGCCCGGCGGCGGAAACCACGATGCTGACGTGGGGCTGGGCCGACGTTCATGAGGTGACGATAGCACTCGGCGAACATTCGTGTTCGCAAACTGGAGGGACGGCGCGAACCCGTACATACCCGGCCCCCCTCGAGGCGGCCACACCGCCCCACTATGGTGCCTATTGACGGAAGGCCAGTGAGAGGGCCGTCCACGTTCGAGAGGACCACCCCGTGGAGATTTCGGGATCTGCCGCCATTGTCACCGGAGGCGCTTCCGGCCTGGGCGCGGCCACCGCCAAGCGCCTCGCCGACGCCGGCGCCACCGTGTTCGGCCTGGACCTGGCCCAGTCGATCGAGCGCGCGGGCGACAGCGTCCCGGCCGGGATCACCCTGATCCCGACCGACGTCACCTCCGGTGACGAGGTCGCCGCCGCGGTCGCGCAGGTCGTGGAATCCGGTGTGCCGCTGCGCATCGTGGTCAACTGCGCCGGCGTGGGCTGGGCGGGCCGCATCCTGTCCAAGAACGGCCCGCACGATCTGGAGCTGTTCCGCACGGTCATCACCGTGAACCTGCTGGGCACCTTCAACGTCATGCGCCTGGCCGCGGACGCGATCTCCAAGACCGAGCCGGTCGACGAGTACGGCTCGCGCGGCGTGGTCATCAACACCGCCTCGGTCGCGGCGTTCGAGGGCCAGATCGGGCAGATCGCCTACTCCGCCTCCAAGGGCGGCGTCGCCGGCATGACCATCCCGGCCGCGCGCGACCTCGCGCAGTTCGGCATCCGCGTCAACACCATCGCCCCCGGCATCATCGACACCCCGATGCTCGCCGGCGTGACCGAGGAGTACCGCAAGGGCCTCGAGGCGGGCGTTCCGTTCCCGTCGCGTCTGGGCCGGCCGGACGAGTACGCGCAGCTGGCGCAGTACATCACCGAGCACGACTACCTGAACGGCGAGACCATCCGCATGGATGGCGCGCTCCGGATGGCTCCGCGCTAAGAGCCTTCGGCTCGAACGAACAAGGCCCGCACCGGAACACGGTGCGGGCCTTGCTATTTCACGAAATCGGCCGACGCGGAGGCTTCAGCGCCTGACCGGAAATCTCAGTGCGCGCGAACGGCCGCGGCCTGCGGGCCCTTCTTGCCTTCGGTGATCTCGAAGCTCACGGCCTGGCCCTCTTCGAGCTGGCGGTAGCCGTTGCCTTCGATCTCGGAGTAGTGAACGAACACATCGGGGCCGTCCTCGCGGGCGATGAAGCCGTAGCCCTTCTCCGCGTTGAACCACTTGACGGTGCCCTGAACCATAACTTTCTCCTGCTGGATGTTGCATCGGCCGCCGCGGTCACGGTGACCGGGTCGAAATCAGAAGGCGACTTGCAGCTTGCCTGGCAAGAGAAGCGCCCGCACGATGTTCAGCGCGAGCATGTGAGACACGAACACGAAAAACTTACGACCAAGACGTACAACGTACGCCGGGGGCGCGGGTTCCCGGAATCGGAAAAACATTGCGAGGGTCACATTTCGGACCGTGCGGCAATGACCGTTTTCCGCCGGAAACGACCGTGCTCCCCGCTGCCGGAACAGCGGGGAGCACCGGGTTTTCAGCGAACACGCAGGTCGGAGTAACCGGCCGCGCGTTCCGCGGTGATCAGAGGGTGCGGGCCAGGCGATCGGCGAGCACCCGGGCGAACTGCGCCGGATCCTTGAGCTCGCCGCCCTCGGCCAGCACCGCGGTGCCGTACAGCAGCTCCGCGGTCTCGGCCAGTTCGGCGGGCTTGTCCGCCTCGTCCTTGACCTTGGCGTACGCGTCGCGCAGGCCCGTGACCAGTGGATGCGACGGGTTCAGCTCGAGAATGCGCTTGGTCTCGGGCAGTTCCTGACCCGAGGCGCGGTACATGCGCTCGAGCATCGGGGTGAAGTCGAAGACGTCGCCGACGATGCAGGCGGGCGAGGTGGTCAGTCGAGCGGTCAAGCGGACTTGCTTCACGCTCGAGTCCAGGGTCTGTCCCAACCAGCCGAGCAGGTCGCCGAAATCCTTCTCCTGCTGCTCGCGCAGCGCCTCGGACTCCTTCTTCTCGTCCTCGGTCTCCAGGTCCACCTCGCCCTTGGCGATGGACACGAACGGCTGACCGGCGAACTCCGGGGTCTGGGTCGCCCACATCTCGTCGACCGGATCGGTCAGCACGAGCACCTCGAGGCCCTTGGCCTTGAACGCCTCCATGTGCGGGGAGTTCTCGACCTGCTCGCGCGATTCGCCGGTCATGTAGTAGATGGCGGTCTGGGACTCGGGCATCCGCTCGACGTACTGCGCGAGGGTGGTGAGCTCCTCCGCGCTGTGCGTGGACGCGAAAGACGAGACCTTCAGGATGGTTTCGCGGTTGTCGGTGTCCGACAGCAGGCCCTCCTTGAGAACCCGGCCGAACTCACGCCAGAAGGTCAGGTACTTCTCCTGATCCTCGGCGGACTGCAGCGACTGCACCGTGGACAGGACCTTCTTCACCAGGCGCTTGCGAATCGCCCGAATCTGCCTGTCCTGCTGCAGGATTTCGCGCGAGACGTTCAGCGAGAGATCCTGCGCGTCCACCACGCCCTTGACGAAGCGCAGATACTCCGGCATCAGCTCTTCGCAGTTGTCCATGATGAACACGCGGCGCACGTACAGCTGCACGCCGCGCTTGTGCTCGCGCTGGAACAGGTCGAACGGGGCGTGCGAGGGCAGGAACAGCAGGGCCTGGTACTCGAACGTGCCCTCCGCCTTCATCGGAATGATCTCCAGCGGATCGTCCCAGGCGTGCGCGACGTGCTTGTAGAACTCCCGGTACTCCTCCTCGGAGACCTCGCTCCTGGAGCGGGTCCACAGGGCCTTCTGGGAGTTCAGGGTCTGCGTCTCGGTGATGGTCTTCTCGACGGCGTCTTCACCCTCGCCGTCCATGATGGTCCGCTCCACATCCATGCGGACCGGCCAGGCGATGAAATCGGAGTACTTCTTGACGATTTCGCGGAGCTTCCACTCCTGCGTGTAGTCGAAGAGGTGGTCCTCGTCGTCGGAGGGCTTGAGGTGCAGGGTGACGGTGGTGCCCTGCGGGGCGTCGCCGAGCTCCTCGATCGTGTAGGTGGAGCTGCCCGCCGCCGATTCCCAACGGGTGCCGGTGGTTTCGCCGGCCTTGCGGGTGGTGAGCGCGACCTTGTCGGCCACCATGAAGGTCGAATAGAAGCCGATGCCGAACTGGCCGATGAGTTCCTCGGCGGCGGCGGTGTCGGTCTTGCTCTCCAGCAACTGCTTGCGCATCGCGGCGGTGCCGGACTTGGCGAGGGTGCCGATGAGATCCACCACCTCGGCGCGACTCATGCCGATGCCGTTGTCGCGGACGGTGAGCACACGCTCGTCGCGGTCCACCGAGAGCTCGATATGCAGGTCGGAGATGTCCGCCGACAGGTCCTTGTCGTGGAACGTCTCCATGCGCAGCTTGTCCAGCGCGTCCGAGGCATTCGAGATCAGTTCCCGCAGGAACGTGTCCTTGTTCGAATACACCGAGTGGATCATCAGCTCCAGGAGCTGGTGGGTCTCGGCCTGAAACTCCAGGTGTTCGACGTGTTCGGTCACTCCGCGATACTACGACGGCCGAAATCGGAGATGGCCGGAACCTCGGCATCGGCCCGATCGGTCATCCAGTCGCGCAGCACCTGGGTGGCGAGCACGTCGTCCTCGTTGTACTCCAGGATGCGGGTGCGCTGGGACAGGTCCGGTTCGCCGCCCTCGTAGGCGACGGCCAGGCGGTACCAGCTCATGGACGCCTCGCCGCCCGCCTCCGGATCGCGCCAGGAGAACCCGGCCACGGGGGCGATCTTCTTCAGGCCCTTGCCGTTCGGGCAGATGAACTGCTCGGAGACGGCCTGGAACATGTCGACCCACTGCGGGCTGTCGACGAAGCGCTGGATCTCGCGCTCGGTGGGTATGCCGGGCATGCCCGCGAAGCGACGGGCGGACTCGTAGAGCCACTTGTCCTCGGCGGTGCGCGAATAGCAGTAGGCGGCAAAGGTTTTGCCGTCCGCGGCGGCCTGCGCGCGGATCTCCATCAGCCAGGTCCAGAACTCGGCGAAGGAGCGGCCCTCGTCGCGGGTCGGCAGCGGATCCCAGGTGACGAAGCCGCGGTAGACGCCGTCCAGCAGCGTGCCCCACAGGTAGGCGCCGTGCTCCTGGTACGACTCAAGGTCGACGTCCACCTCGACGTCGGCGCGGGTGACCTGTACCCGGTCCACCCGGCGGACCAGGGGCGCGCCGGTCGCCCAGGCGCGGGCGGTGACGATGGCCTCGGTGAAGGGCTCGTACTGCCAGTCGTCCGGGTCGTCGCCCTCCCAGGCGGCGAGGTCGTCGATGGTCTCCACGCCGTGCCTGCGCAGCACCTCGGCGCGAGATCCGGGCGCCACCAGGCTGATATCGCGCTGGGCCACCAGCCACTGCTCGCAGCTCTGCCCGCCCTCCTCGGGAGCACGGGACCACCACGGGCACTGGCGGCATTCGGGAACCTTGGACGGAATCGTGGGGAGCTCGCCGCGCACCACCGCGATGCGGTCGGCGTAGCGCCGGTCGTACTCGTCCAGGATCGGGCCCAGATCGTGCAGCAGGACGCGGTCGAAGTGGTAGCCGATGGCGCCGCCGACCAGGGCGGGGCTGGCGTAGCCGTGGCGCTGCAGCATCCGGTACAGGTGCGCCAGGCGCTGCTGATCGCGCGGCTGCGGGCGATTGCGGACGTGCTTGTCCGGCTTGGGATTCCACGCGTACAGCTCGGTGGTGAGCGGGTGGAAGTCGGCCGGGTCGGGCTGGCGCGGGTCGGTGACCTTGTGGTTGACCACGATGATCGGGACGTAGCCGCCGCGGTCCGGATCCCGGCGCAGGATCTCGCAGCCGCCGCGGCGGCCGGTGTCGAACTCCTGCGGCAGCAGCCCGCCCCAGATCCGTTCGATCCCGGCCTCCATGGCGGCCATGGTCTCGGCCGCACGCTGGGCGGCGGTCTGCTCCGGCGCGATCACGAGCCAGCGGTCCGGGTCGGCGGCGACCAGGGTGTCCCGCACCAAGATTCGGTGCGCGGCCGCGGCCTCGCGCCGCTGCTGCACGCCGGCATCCTCGCTGACACCGGTCAGCACCCGCGGATGGGTGGAGTCCAGTAGCAGCCGGTGCCGGCAGCCGATCAGCGCCCGCGCGTCCAAGAACGCGGCGCGCTCGCCATGGTCACCGATGCCCGAATACACGACTAGCAGTATGGCGTTAGCTCCCGACACACCCACCCTCGCGGGTGCCGCCACGCCGCCGCTGATCGGGGGTAGGCCCCCGAACCCCCGAAGAGGAGAACCTGGGGGCAAGCCCCCGGACCCCCGAAAGAAAGAGATCCGGGGACCCTGTCCCCGAACCCCTGAGGACGAGGAAGCCGGACCGGCTCGCGAGGAGGAAAACCGCTCGCCCGAGGGGAGGAACCAGTCCCACCCTGCCCCGCGAGAGAAGTCCTTCCGGGAAGCGCGGCGGAAGCCCGCGCGGGCGCCCGGGCCGAAGGTGGTGTGAGCGGGGCGGTTCGGGGTGGGGGGCGGCCGTTTTCCGCCACGAGGTGGCAGGCGCTCGCGGGGGGTCGGCGGGACGCACTAGGGTGGGCGGAAACTGTGTTTCATGGGCGGACAGGCATTTCCCCCGGCCCTGTGCTGCCATGGCGAACCAGCATGACGGAGGCCATCTATGGGGTTGTTCACCAAGCGGAAGAAGAAGGTCAGCCGGCGGGCCGAAGCCAAGGCGCTGAAGCACAAGGCCGGGATGGAGGCCAAGCTCGGTGCGCGCAACGAGCGCAAGCGCAACCGGAACGAGGCGCGGACGCAGGCCAAGGTCGCCAAGGCCGAGATCGCCAAGCTGCAGGCCGAGGAGAAGGCCGCGCTCAAGGTGGCCGCCCGGGCCGACCGCGAGCTGTTCAGCGCCACGCAGGTGCGCAAATACCTGGGTGTGGCGCGCATCCTGGTGCCGGTGCTGGCGCCGCTCGCCTACCGGGCCGCGACGCTCGTGCGCGGGCAGCTCGACACCCGCCGGGCCGCGCAGCTCGGGATCGGGGTGAACCAGCTCGGTGAGTTCTCCGGGCCGGGCGCCCGACTGCAGGCGCGCGTGGCCAACGTGGAGTCGACCGTGGCCGAGATCGAGCGGAAGAACCCGCAGGACAGCAAGAAGTTCGTGGCCGACGTGCGCGACCGGCTGGAGAGCCTGTCCGCCGCGATCCGCACCTCGGACCAGATGCCGGTGCAGCGCCGCCGCGCGGTGCACGCCTCCATCTCCAACGAGCTCTCGGGCATCGAGACCGACGTGCTCGCCCGGCTCGGCGTGAACTGAGCCGGTGCCCGCGCGCCGCCGACGCCACCACCGCCGGGGTCTTCGCCCCGGCGGTGACGGCTGTGCCGGGGTAGGCGCACCCGGGGATCGAAAACAGCGGGTGGACAGCCGGTCCCCTCGCACCGGCGCACCGGCGGTCGCCTACGCGGCGGCCATACGAAGCACCGAGGTAGCGGGCGCCCACCAGGTGAACCCCGCCCGCGGTGTCGTCGCGGGCGGAACCGTGGCCGTGCTGGCGGTCGCCGCGCACGGTATCGCGGGCGGCGGCGTACCCGGTTCGGCCGGGCTCACCCTGCTGATCGCGGCCGCCGCGGCGATCGGGGCGCTGGCGGCGACGCTGCGCTCCCCCGGTGCGCTGGTGGCGCTCATGGCGCTCGGCCAGCCGGTGGGGCACGTGGCGTTGAGCGGGCTCGTGCACGACGGGCACGGTTCGCCCGCAAGGGAATTGGTGGGCGACGGCGCGATGGCGGGTGCGCACGCGCTCGCGACCGTGGTGTTCGCGGCACTGCTGCTGCTCGCGGAGCGGCTGTACGGGTTCGTCGCCCGGGCGGTACGCGCCGTCCTGTCCCGGCCGCGCCCGGCGCCGGTGGCGACGGAGGGGCGCTGGGCGCGCACGGCCGCGGCGATCCGGCCGGCGCGCGGGTTCGGCGCGGGTGCGCCGCGCGCGCCACCGATTACGGCGTGAATCTCTCCCACACCCCGTAATCCCTTTGTCAGAGAAGGCTTATCACCCATGCACACCTCGCTTTCGCGTGCGCTCGGCACCGTGACGGTCGCCGCCGCGGGCCTGACCCTGCTCGCCGCGGGCCCGGCGTCCGCCCACGTCACCGTCGACGCGCCCGGCGCCGCACAGGGCGGATACACGGTCGCCACCTTCAAGGTGCCCACCGAATCCGATACCGCGTCCACCACGAAACTCACCGTGGCCGTACCGAATTTGAAGAGCGTCCGCACCGAGCCGCTGGCCGGCTGGTCGGAGAAGATCGACCGCAACGACAAGGGCGAGGCGGTCTCGGTCACCTGGGCCGTCGAACCCGGCAACACCGGCGTCGGCCCCGGCCAGTTCCAGCGCTTCGTCATCTCGCTGGGCCCGCTGCCCAAGACTGAGACGCTGAGCTTCGCCGCCACCCAGACCTACAGCGACGGCAAGGTCGTGAAGTGGGATCAGCAGGAGAACTCGGACGGCAGCGAGCCCGAGCATCCCGCGCCCGCCGTGCAGCTGGCCGCGAACTCGGGCGACGGCCACGACGCCGCCGACAGCCCCGCCGCGCCGAAAGCCACCGACGACACCGCCCGCCGGCTCGGCGGCATCGGCCTGGCCCTGGGCGCGCTCGGCGCCGCCCTGGGTCTGGGCAGCGTGATCCGGGGGCGCAAGGCATGAGCCGCAAGATCATCGCCGGCGTCCTGACCGGCCTGCTGCTGACCGGATTCGCGCTGCTGGGCGCGGGCACCGCGAGCGCCCATTCGGCCGCCATCGGCTCGACCCCGGAGAACGGCGCGCAGATCGACACCTCGCCCGCCCGGGTCAGCGTCACCTTCAACGAGGAACTGCAGCCCAGCTACCCGTCCATGACGGTGACCGGCCCGGACGGCAACCTCTGGTCCAAGGGCGAGCCCACGGTCGAGGGCTCCACGGTGAGCATCGAGGTCGGCGAACTGGGACCGGCGGGCGTGTACACCATCGCCTACCGCGTCACCTCCGCCGACGGGCACGCGGTGAAGGACAAGCGCACCTTCACCCTGACCAAGGCGGGCAACGGCACGCCGGGCGCGAAGGCCGGTGCGGCGGGCTCCTCGAACGGGGACGACGGCGGCGTGCCGCTGTGGGTGTTCATCGTCGGCGCGGTGGTGCTGTTCGGCGGCGGCCTGGCCTTCGCCCTGCTGGGTGGCCGGAGCAAGCGGCGTTCGTGAACCGGTTCGACCCCGTATCGAGCACCGCCGAGGGCCCGCGATGAACAGAACCCCCGGCGGCAGCCGCGCCCGCTGGGCGCTGCTGCTGATCGTCCCGCTCGGACTCGCCGGGGCGGGTGCGGCCTGGCTGCTGGCCGCGAACGATCCCGTCCAGCCCGAGGCCCCGATGCGGGCGCTCGCGGACTGCGCGGGGGCGACCGTGCTCGGAGCGGCCGCGCTGCCACGGCTTTCCGATCGCCTGTCGCCGCCGTGGCGGCTGCTCGCGGTCGCGGCCGCGGTGTGGGCGGCCATGGAGTTCGCGATGCTGGCGATGGAGTCCGCCGAGGTGATGGGTGTGCCCGTCACCGCGCTGGGCGCGGGCCGCTTCGGCGAGTACCTGACCACGGTGAGCGGCGGGCAGATCGGCATCGCCATCCTGCTGGGCTGCGGTGCCGTCGCGGCCTACAGCGCCTTCGGTTTTCGCAGCCCGGATCGCGCGACCGCGGATCTGGTGCTGGTGTTCACCGCGGTGACGCTGGCGCTGCGGCCGATCACCGGGCACATGTCGCAGCAGGCGTTCGGCTCGGTGCTCGGCGCGGTGCACGCGCTCGCGGCCTCGGCCTGGCTCGGGGTGTTGCTGGCGCTGGCGCTGACCGTGCGCACGCGCGGGGAATGGGCGAAGCTGCTGCCGCTGTATTCGCGCTGGGCGCTGCCGCTGGCGGTGACGGTGG
Organism: Nocardia sp. NPDC003693; assembly: GCF_053981095.1. Classification (NCBI taxonomy): domain Bacteria; kingdom Bacillati; phylum Actinomycetota; class Actinomycetes; order Mycobacteriales; family Nocardiaceae; genus Nocardia; species Nocardia sp. NPDC003693. Next base: position 84,985 of record NZ_JBSFNO010000027.1, on the reverse strand, counting down.
CGCTGACCGGGCTGGTGAACGGCCTGGTGCGGCTCGGCGGCGTGGCGGAGCTGGCGACCACGGGGTACGGGCGCATCCTGCTGGCCAAGACCGTGTTGCTGATCGTGTTGCTGGCGCTGGGCTGGTGGTGGCGGCGGACCTGGGTGCCGGTGGCGGCCGATCATCGGATGGACGCGGAATCCTCGCTGCGCCGTGCGATTTCCGAGGTGTTGCTGATGGCGGTAGTGTTCGGTGTGGCGGCCACGCTGGCGGTGACCGCGTGAGCACCGCCCATTTCGGGTGAATGTGTCCCTCACCTCATCATCTGCGGACAGAATTAGAACACGTTACTGTCGATTGCATGACCGAAGTGAAGATCGTCGCGGAGTGCGCCGCCTCGGCCGAGTCCGCCTATTCCTATGTCAACGACTACCGGAATCTGCCCCGATTCATCAATGAGATCAGCGCCTTCACCCCGCTGACCGACCAGGTCGAGGGCGTCGGGGCCACCTTCGACGGCACCATCGCGCTGGGCCCGGTCACCCTGCATTCGACCATCGAAATCGTGCGCCACGAACCCGGATTCGCCATCGGCGTGAAATCCATCAAGGGTTTCGAGATCGAATCCACCTTCCTGTTCCAGGCCAACGGCGATCAGTCCTGCACCATCGACGCCATCGTCGATTACCGGGTGCCCGGCGGCATCGCGGGCAAATTGCTCGGCAAGACCATCGAGCCGTTCGTGAAGCTCGCGGTGAAGAGCTCCACCAAGAATCTGGTGACCCAGGTCGCCGAATTCCACGCCGCTCGCACCTCCGCCTGACCACCCGGGGTCGTCAGAGCCGCCGGCCCCGCCCCGGACCGCCCGACTTGTCCGCACCGCGCCCGCCCGGGGATGCTGGGCACATGTCCGAACGCCGCACCCCGACGCCGAGCCAGCGCCTCGGCTACATCTGCGGCCGCACCCTCCCGCCCGCCATGGCGCCGTGGGTGCTGCGCGATCTGACCGGACCCGGCGCCACCCGCCGCTACCTGTTCCGTGTCCTGGTACCCGTCATCCCCTTCCTGTGCCTGTTCCTGCTGGTCCCCGGACCGCCCTGGATGGGCCCGGCCATGATGGCGCTGCTGTACCTGCCGCTCATCTATTTCACCGTCGCCCTGCTGTACGTCTACCGGCGCAACCGGCTCATCCGGCACGGACTCGATCCGGCGCTCGCGGACTCCGATCGCCGCCGCCGCGAATCCGCCGACCGGCGCGCGTACGAACAGCGGCACGGGCGCGGCTGACGACTTCCTGTGCTTCCGGTCTCGATCCGTACCCGGTGAGCGCAGCGAGGAATACGCTCGGGGGGAGAGAGTTTCACCGCTTCGGGTTCGTTGGAGAACCATATGCAACCTCATTGGACGGACCCGCGCATCCTGGCGGGCGACGCTGATCGGGAACGCGCGATCGAGACGCTGAAGAAGTGTTTTCAGGACGGTCGCATCAACGCCCAGGAACTCTCCGACCGAATAGGGCTGGCGCTCAACGCCAGGACCTTCGGCGACCTGCACACGGTGCTGCAGCACCTGCCCGTGCCGCGACCGGTCCCGGCACCCGTGTACGTCAATCCCGTGTCGTTCCAGTCGTATCCGTCGATGTCGCGGGCGGCGCGCTGGAACGGTATGGGACTCACCGCGTTCCTGCTCGGGGTGTTCGGATTCCTGTGCGGCATCACCGCCATTCCGGCGATCGCGCTCGGCGCGGCGGCGCTGAGCGTGGACACCCAGCGCGAGGACAAGGGATTCGCCGTCGCCGGCATCGCCGTCGGCGCGTTCTGGATCATTCTGATCGTGCTGATGTTCCTGAACTGACCGCGCGTTCGAAAGCCCGCAGATCCGCCTCCAATTGGCGGAAGAGCCAGTAGTCGCCGAGGAACCCGAGCACGCCCGCCAGGCACAGCCACTTGATGGGGCCGATCACCAGCGACACCTCGTGCGGGGTCAGGAACAGCAGGCTCGTGACCACGCCGATCAGCGGAATCGCGCCCGCCACCGCGAGATAGCGGGTGCAGCGCCTGCCCAGCGACCGCAGCGCGTCCTGATCCGCGGCCGTCTCCCCGTGGGTCAGCAGGCGCGGATAGAAGCAGCGGACCACGAAGAACGTCACCAGGAAGAACGGGTACGCCACCGCGATCACTCCCGAAACCAGCAGGGTCGCGGTGAGATTCACCAGCGGGCCGGCGGGCAGGCCGGTGAACGCGACCAGCGCGACCGCGGCCACGATCGCCGAGATCACCCACCACAGGAACGCGATCACCGCGACCCGGTCGCCGTTGACCAGGGTGTCGCGGCGCGCGGCGGCCAGCTCGTCCGGATCGTAGACCCGGCCCCGGCGCAGCCCGCGCCAGACGAGAAAGGCCCGGCGGCACAGGTAATTCGTGACCACGACCGCCGCCGGGGTGGTGCACAGCGCCAGGCCCGCGCCGACCGCCTGCATCGTCGACCGCTCATCCGCGGTGAACCAGAGGTTCCAGAGCGGGCCGTTGTGCAGATTCGCGTACAGCATGCCGAGGAAGCAGCCGAGGAAACTGGCCGCGGTGACCAGCAGGAGCAGCGACCACGGACCGACCTTGGCGCGCAGGCTGTTTCGCGGCGGATCCACCAGATCGCGGGCGCGGTGATCCAGGCACAGATCCAGCTGCTGGGCCAGGGCCGCGCCGGTGCGCCAGCGATCCGCGCGCTGGGGGGCGAGACATTTCAGCAGGACGCGGCGCAGGGTCGGCGGGCAGTCCGGGGGCAGCTCGGCCAGGCGGCCCGGGTCGAGCTCCCGCAGGCGCAGGCTCAGCATGCGTTCGAGCGAGGACTCCGAATCGCCGGCGCGCGTCTCGTCGTCGAAAGGCCGTTCCCCGGTGAGCAACTCCCACAGCACCACCCCGAGCGCGAAGATGTCGCTGCGGCCGTCCAGCTCCTCGGCGCTGTCCGGCAGCTGCGGGTGGCAGGCGGCCAGCTGCTCGGGCGACATGTACGCCAGCGAGCCGCCGAAGTACGCCAGCGGACTGGCGCCGGCGACGTGCAGGCTGAAACTGATGTTGAAATCCGCGAGCTTGGGCACGCCGTCGGCGGTGAGCAGGACGTTCGCGGGCTTGATGTCGCGGTGCAGCACGCCGTTGTCCGCCGCGTAGTCCAGCGCGCGGGCCAGGCGGCTGCCCAGCCAGGCCACCGTCTCGGGCCAGGACATCGCGGCGATCGCGGACCGGGTGAGCGACTCGCTCGGGGACAGCCCGCCCTTGTCCCGCATGGCCGTATCGACCGCGTCCAGCAGCAGGCGGCCGTCACGCTCGGCGACCGGGCGCTCGCGCACCAGGCTCAGCACCTTCGACAGCGTGCCGCCGGGCAGATACTGCATGTACATCAGCTTCAGTTCGCGTTCGACCATGAGCCGCTGGTCGAAGACGCGCACGATGTTCTCGTGATCGAGCTGGGCCAGCGTCTCGGACTCGGTGCCGTGATTCTGCGACACCTTCACCGCGACCAGGCGCTGCATGGAACGCTGCCGGGCCAGGAACACCCGCGCGAAGGCGCCCGCGCCCAGCTCGACCAGCAGATCGAAATCGTCGACCCGATCGCCGACCTCGATACCGTCCAGGGCCTGCTGCGCGAGCGGGCGGGCGATCCAGGTACTGCGGTAGTCGCGCTCGCCCCAGGCGATCTCGGTGCCCGCGGCCTCGGTCGGGAACCCGCTGTGGTCGACCGGACGGCCCGAGCGGCGCAGCGCGTGGAACTCCTCGTACGCCAGATCCGGCGGCAGCGGGCCGTACCGCAGTTCGTCGTACTCGGCGCGGTAGTCGGCCAGCCGCTTGGGGAAGTCGTAGCGGATCCAGCGGTACTCGAGGTCCACCTTGATCAGCTCGATCAGGCACAGGCGCCGGAACTCGGGCGCCTCGGGCAGGTACTCCCCCAGCTCCGGCGGCGTGCCACGCGCCTCCCAGGCCGCGGCGAAACGCGCGGCCACCGCCGCGAGCAGGGAACGGGCCGCGCCCACGGCATCGGATTCGATTGCCGCGTCGAGCCGTTCGCCCTCCATACGCACCATGGCTACCGGTCCTCCCTCCGGTGGGCCCACTGTGTCAAGTATGCGCTCGCCACAGGTTCGCGGAAAGTCGAATATCCGCCGCTCCGGGATACCGCACCGCACGACGCGCACTACAGTCCCGACCATGAGTGAGCAGTTTCCGGACCGCATCTGGGGTTCGCGCACCCACCCGCTGTCCCGTGCCGCCAGCCGATTCGCCGCGACCCGCCTCGGCTCCCGGGTGATCCGTGCCCTGACGCCGCTGGATCGAAAGGTGCTGGAGCGCACCGCGGGCCGCTACACCGTGCTCGGGCCGATCGGCGCGCCCGTCATGCTGCTCACCTGCGTGGGCCGCACCTCGGGCGAGCCGCGCACCACGCCGCTGCTGTACGTGCACGACGGCGACGTGATCTACGTGATCGGCAGCAATTTCGGGCAGGAACGGCATCCGGCCTGGACCGGGAATCTGCTGGCGCGCCCGGACGCCGAGATCACCCTCGCCGGTCAGCGGATCGCGGTGACCGCGACCCCCGTCGTGGACGAAGCCCGCAAGCAGGAGATCTTCGCGCGATTCGTGGAGACGACCGAGGCGTATACCGCATACCGCAACCGCACCGCGCGCGAATTGCGTATTTTCGCCCTGACAAGATAGGCACCGTGACCGAATCAGCGAAAGCAGTCGCCACTGCCGACCTGGCCGATGAGATCGGCCCCGAGATCCGCAGCTGCGATACCCAGTTCATCCAGTTCGGTGGCCGCGAGAGCTTCGCGGGCCGGATCGTGACCATCCGCTGCTTCCAGGACAACCTCCTGGTCAAGCAGACCCTCGGCGAGCCCGGCGCGGGCCGCGTCCTGGTCGTGGACGGCGGCGCGAGCGTGCACACCGCACTGGTCGGCGACATCATCGCCGGGCGGGGCGTGGACAACGGCTGGTCCGGCGTCGTCGTGAACGGCGCGGTCCGGGACTCGGCGATCCTGCGCACCCTCGACATCGGGGTCAAGGCGCTGGGCACCAACCCGCGCAAGAGCACCCAGACCGGCTCCGGCGAGAAGGATGTCGAGGTCGAGTTCGGCGGCATCACCTTCACCCCCGGCGACATGCTCTACAGCGACTCCGACGGGGTCGTCGTCCGCGCCGAGGACTGAGAGCTTCGGGGCGCCGAGCCCCCGGAACACCGGCGGGACGGCGGGTTTCGGGGGCCGGGCTCCGGCCCACCGGCGGTCCGGGCGGACACGCCCGGGATTCAGTGGGCAGTGACGCGGGCCTGATGGCCGGCGAGCTGAACCACGTCGCCGTCGCGGAGCTGGCGGCCGCGGCGGAGTTCGACCTCGTCGTTGACGCGAACCAGGCCCTCGGCGATGACCGTCTTGGCCTCCGCGCCGGAGTCGATGAGGTTCGCCAGCTTCAGGAATTGGCCGAGACGGATGACATCGTCCTCGATCGGCACGTCGACTGGATCCGGCATGGGATACATCCTCACCCGTGCGCCGCGGCAAGACCAAATACGGACCCGGCAACCTGCCGGTAAGCTGTCTCACCCCGACACGAAGCGGGTGCTGAGTGCACATGGGCGAAAACACGAGACACACTGGTGCGGTGACTTCGACGCAGGACCGGCAGCACCACGACACCGACCACAGAACCACCGGCCGGTCGCCGGAGGTACCGCATCGCGGGCACGGCCGCCTGGGCGAGGTTCCGCACGTCGCCGGGCTGATTCTGGGCGTTTTCGCCGGGTTCTGCGCACTCTGGAGTGTTTCGCCCGCCCTGCGCTATCTGACCTCGGGGCTGCGGCACTACGTCGACACCTATTACTTCGACGCGCCCGACACCTCCCTGGTCTGGGCCGTGTTCGTCGGCCTCCTCGCGGGCGCGACGGCCAGCCGTAAGCGGATCGCCTGGTGGCTACTGGTCGGCTACATGGCCATTTTCGCGCTCGCCAACGGTCTCGGCTTCGCCGCCGAGCGCGACTACAACGATCTCGTCGCACTGTTCGTGCACCTGGGCGTGATCGGCGTGCTCATCGCCGCCTGGCCCGAGTTCTACACCCGCGTGCAGCGCGGCGCGGTGCTGCGCGCGCTCGGATTCCTCGCGGCCGGCCTCACGCTCGGCTGCCTCGTCGGCTGGGGTCTGGTGGAACTGTTCCCCGGCACCCTGCAGTCGGGCTGGCAGCGGCCGCTCTGGGCGGTCTCCCGGGTCACCGGAGCCATCCTGGTGAGCAACGAGGACTTCGACGGCAAACCGAACCATCTGGTCAATCTGCTGCTCGGCCTCTTCGGCGCGGTCGCGCTGCTCATCGCCGTCGCGGTGCTGTTCCGCTCCCAGCGCGCCACGAACGCGCTCACCGGCACCGACGAATCCGCGCTGCGCGGCCTGCTGGAGCGCTCCGACGTGGAGGACTCGCTCGGCTACTTCGCGACCCGCCGCGACAAGGCCGTGGTGTTCGCGCCCAGCGGCAAGGCCGCGGTCACCTACCGGGTCGAACTCGGGGTCTGCCTGGCCTCGGGCGACCCCATCGGCACCAAGGAAGCCTGGCCGCACGCCATCGACGCCTGGCTCCAGCTCGCCGACCAGTACGGCTGGGCCCCGGCCGTCATGGGCGCGAGCGAGATCGGCGCGACCGCGTACCGCCGCGCCGGACTGTCCGCGCTGCGCCTGGGCGACGAGGCGATCCTGGAGACGCGGACGTTCTCGCTCGCCGGGCCGGAGATGAAACAGGTCCGCCAGGCGGTCAACCGGCTCGTGAAACAGGGCATCGACGTGCGGGTGCGCCGGCATCGCGAGATCTCGCCCGAGGAGATGCGCGAGGTCATGCGCCGCGCCGAAGCCTGGCGCGACACCGAGACCGAACGCGGCTTCTCCATGGCCCTGGACCGGCTCGGCGATCCGCTCGACGGGGACTGCCTGCTCGTCGAGGCGGTCGACCGCAACGATCGCGTCCTCGGCATGCTGTCGCTGGTGCCGTGGGGACGCACCGGCGTCTCGCTCGATCTCATGCGCCGCGACCGCCAGAGTCCCAACGGCGTCATGGAACTCATGATCTCCAAACTGGCGCTCGGCTCCGAGCAGTACGGCATCACCCGAATCTCGTTGAACTTCGCGGTCTTCCGCGCCGTCTTCGAAGAGGGCAGCCGGATCGGCGCGGGCCCGGTGCTGCGGCTGTGGCGCAGCATCCTGATGTTCTTCTCGCGCTGGTACCAGCTCGAGGCGCTCTACCGGTCCAACGTGAAATACCAGCCGGATTGGGTGCCGCGCTTCTCGCTCTTCGAGGAACGCCGCCAACTACCCCGGGTCGCGCTGGCCAGCGCACTGGCCGAGGGCTTCCTGCCGCGCATCGGCCGGGAATCGAACACCTCCGCGCACACCGGCGTTCGCTCCTCGGTCCCGGCCACCATGACCGGACTGCACGCCGACGGCAGCCTCCCCGATCTGCCGCCCGAGGAACTGGACGAGACCGGCCCCCGCCGCCCCGAGCAGGTGCGGGTGCGCATGGACAAGCTCGCGAAACTGAACGACGCGGGCATCGACGCGTACCCGGTGGCCTATCCCCCGACCCACACCGTCGCCGGCGCGCGCCAGTCCCCGCAGGGCACCACGGTGCGAGTGTGCGGGCGGCTCCTGCGAATTCGCGACTACGGCGGGGTCACCTTCGCCCTGGTGCGGGACTGGTCCGGGGAGATCCAGCTCGTCATCGACCGCGGGCGGGTCGGCGCCGAGCGCAGCGCGGCCTTCGACCGCTACTTCGACCTCGGCGATCTCATCGAGGTGAGCGGTCAGATCGGGCGCAGCCGCAACGGCGAACTCTCCCTGCTCGCGGCCGACTGGCGGATGATCGGCAAGTGCCTGCATCCGCTGCCCGACAAGTGGAAGGGCCTGGCCGATCCCGAGGCGCGGGTGCGCCAGCGCTACGTCGACATGGCCATCAACACCGACATCCGCGAGGTGATGACCAAGCGCAGCGCGGTGGTGCGCTCGATGCGGGACACGTTGCACGGCTGGGGATTCCTGGAAGTGGAGACCCCGGTGCTGCAGCAGGTGCACGGCGGCGCCAACGCCACGCCCTTCACCACCCACATCAACGCCTACGACCTGGATCTGTACCTGCGCATCGCCCCCGAGCTGTATCTCAAGCGACTGTGCGTCGGCGGCATGGAGAAGGTCTTCGAACTGGGCCGGGTGTTCCGCAACGAGGGCGTGGACTTCAGCCACAATCCCGAGTTCACGGTGCTGGAAGCCTATGAGGCGCACAGCGATTACGAGCGCATGATGCACGTGTGCCGCCAGCTCATCCAGGCCGCGGCCACCGCCGCCAACGGGCGGATGGTGGCGCTGCGGCCCGGTCCGGACGGCGACCTCACCGAGGTCGACATCTCCGGTGAATGGCCCGTCAAGACCGTGCACGGGGCGGTGTCGGAGAAACTCGGCGAGACCATCGCACCCGACACCGACGCCGAACGGCTGCGCGTGCTCTGCGACAAGCACGGCATCGCCTGGCAATTGGGCTGGGACGTCGGGCAATTGGTGCTGGAACTGTACGAGCACCTGGTGGAATCGCAGACGCAGGAGCCGACCTTCTACATCGACTTCCCCACCTCGGTCTCGCCCCTCACGCGCTCGCACCGGCACATCGCGGGCGTCACCGAGCGCTGGGACCTGGTCGCCTGGGGCGTCGAATTGGGCACCGCCTACAGCGAATTGACCGATCCGGTGGAACAGCGCCGCCGGCTCACCGAGCAGTCCATGCTCGCCGCGGGCGGCGATCCCGAGGCCATGGAACTCGACGAGGACTTCCTGCAGGCCCTGGAACACGCGATGCCGCCCACCGGCGGACTGGGTGTCGGCGTCGACCGTGTCGTCATGCTGCTCACCGGCCGCAGCATTCGCGAGACGCTGCCGTTCCCGCTGGTCAAACCCCGGACGGGCTAGGCGATTCGAGGCGAGATCACGATCGTTGTAAACGTTTCGGCGTCCCCGACATATTCACAGTGGACTCCTCGAACCGGAGTGGCCAGCTAACCTTGATTGGCCCCGGGGAGGGGGTGACCGACCGATGAGATGGGGTTTCCCGATGCACTACCTCGACCTGATGACCCAGGCCAGCCTGCTCGACCACCACGTCTGGGCCAGCCCGGACACCTGGAACTCCGCGCTGGAACTGGCGGCCAAGAAAAAGAAGAAGACCAGCGGCGGACTGATCTTCGGCCTCATCTGCTGTGTCGGCCTCGTCGTCGCCATCGCCGCCGTCGTCTACTTCCTCACCCAGAAAAAGAAGAAGGGCCAGTAACCACCCGGGTCGCCCGGGCAGCCCTACGGCCCGGACGGCCCGGCCCCCGCGACGCCACGTCCCGGCGGGGTGCGGCAGAGTGATCCCCGTGCAGTTGATCCTCGTTCGCCACGCCCAGCCGCTTCGCGTCCAGGGGCTGTCCGGCCCGGCGGACCCCGATCTCACCGAGGTCGGGGTCGAGCAGGCGGCGCGGGTGCCCGCGGCGCTGGCCCAGCACCGCATCGCCCGCGTGGTGAGCAGCCCGCAGCAACGGGCCCGCTCCACCGCCCGGCCCACCGCCGAGAAGGCCGGGCTGGCGATCGACATCCTCGACGGTCTCGCCGAATACGATCGCGACCTGCCCGCCTACATCCCCATCGAGGATGCCCAGCAGGAATTCCGCGAGGTGTACGACCGCATCAAGGCCGGGTATCTGCCCGAGCAGATCGACGGCGACGCCTTCGTCGCCCGGGTGCGCGCGGCCGTGGCGAGCATCGTCGACGCCGCCGGCCACACCGAGACGGTGGTCGTCTTCGCGCACGGCGGCGTCATCAACGTGCTGTTGCAGGACGTGCTCGGGCTCGACCGCCCGCTCACCTTCCCGATCGACTACTGCTCGATCACCCGAATCCTCTACTCGCGCACCGGCAGCCGCACGGTGTCGACCGTGAACGAGAACGGTCACGTCTGGGACCTGTTGCCGCGCAGTCTCGCTCGCGGCTGAACGTCCCGGACCCCGGCAACGGCGAAGGCCGCCTCCCCACCCGGGGAAGCGGCCTTCGTTCGTGATCGAGCGCGGGCGCCCTGGAGAAGCGTTGTCGCGCGGGCTCTTACGCGGCCTTGGCCAGCCAGCCGTGCATCCAGGTGAGCGCGGTCTGGCCGCCGCCCACGCCGTAGCTGCCGTAGCTGGTGTGCCGTCCGGTGCGGAAGAACTGCTCGAACTGCTTGACGCGGGCCTCGTTCGCGCCCTCGCTGAGCTGGGCCTGCAGGGTGGGGATGCCGCCCTGTGCCATCAGGTCGTTGATGATCGCGCCGACCTCGAGCTGGTAGCGCCAGATGTTGGCGGGGTTGGGATTCGAGGTCTGGGCCAGGAATCCGGCGAAGCGGCTGATGAAGTCGCTCTCCTCGGTGGAGCAGTAGAGGTCGCCGGAGGCGCAGACGGTGCGCACGCGGTCGGCGATCCAGCCGAAGCCGCCCACGCGGGCGCCACCGGCGCCGGCGCCGGGCACCGGCTGCCCGACCTGGATGTCGGTCGGCGAACGGCGCGGGTCCGAGATCAGGGCGACGGCCCCGATCCGCTCGGGCCGCACCACGCCGAGCCCGCTGCCGATCTCGGCGGCGAGGTCGCCCGCGGCGTCGGCGCCCTGGCTGTAGCCGGTGATCGAGATCTTGGTGTCGGCGCAGCGGTTGGCCATGTTCTGCACCAGCGCGCGGGCCTTGTCGGTCGCTTCCTTCTTGGAGGCGCCGTAGACGTCGCCCTCCCACGGGAAGGCGGTCGCGGCGTAGGTCACGTAGTCCACGTCGCCGGGTAGCCCGTTGGTCACCGCCGACAGCATGCCCGGACCGGGCTCCTTGTCATGCCCGGTTTCCCAGGTACCGGGGATGGCCACGGTGTACATGACCGGGCACCCCGGATCGGCCGTAACGGAACCGCTGCCCACCACGATTCCAGCCATGAGCACACTCGCCGCCGCACCCGCGGCCGCGATGATTCTTTTGACCCGCATTCTGCTCCAGTTCACGCCTGCCCGGGACTGCCGATTCCGTCCCGATTCCCGATCATGGTGAAGTCGCCGGATGTCCATCCGGTGCATATGGGGTTAACCGCAGTTACGCCCCCGTATGAGATGTGCGAACCCGACCGCATGACCGAGATCAACAACACACGCGAATAACAATAAAGGGGCCTTACGAGCGACGCCATGCGTGTTTCGTAAGTTGTCCGATTTCACTCGTATGCCGTGCCGTAACTGGAATGTGATTCGTGTCACAGCGCTGACCGGGCGAAGTGATCGAATAGCAATTCGGCCCAGTCCGAGCGGCCCCCGATAACGAGAAAGCGCCCGCGGACACGAAGTCCGCGGGCGCTTTCCGACTACTGCGGATTACCGCTTACCGCTGTGCGACATCGGTCGGCCGCACCGGGGTCGGCAGCGCCGTCTCGCCCTCGAGGAACTTGTCCACCGCGGACGCGCAGGAGCGGCCCTCGGCGATGGCCCACACGATCAGCGACTGGCCGCGGCCCATGTCACCGGCGACGAACACGCCGGGCACGGTGGTGGCCCACTCGCTGTCGCGCATCACGTTGCCGCGCTGGTCGTAGCCGACGCCCAGACCCTCGAGCAGACCGTGCTTCTGCGGTCCGACGAAGCCCATGGACAGCAGCACCAGATCGGCCTCGAGGGTGAAGTCGGTGCCCTCGACCTTCTCGAAGCGGCCGTTCACCATCGACACCTCGTGCGCCTGCAGGCCGGTGACCTTGCCGTCCGCGCCGATGAAACGCTCGGTGTTGACCGAGAAGACGCGCTCGCCGCCCTCCTCGTGCGCCGAGGCGACCCGGTACATGAGCGGATAGGTCGGCCACGGGGTGGACCCGGCGCGCTCCTCCGGCGGACGCGGCATGATCTCGAACTGGTGGACCGACTCCGCGCCCTGACGGTGCGAGGTGCCCAGGCAGTCCGCGCCGGTGTCGCCGCCGCCGATGATGATGACCTTCTTGCCACGCGCGTTGATGCGCGGCAAGCCGTCCTCGTCGGTGATGTCGTCACCCAGCTGCACGCGGTTGGCCAGCGGCAGGAACTCCATGGCCTGGTGGATGCCGTCCAGGTCGCGGCCCGGGACCGGCAGGTCACGCGCGATGGTCGCGCCACCGGCCAGCACCACCGCGTCGAACTGCTCGCGCAGCTGATCGGCGGTGATGTCCACGCCCACGTTCACACCGGTCTTGAAGACGGTGCCCTCGGCCTCCATCTGCGCCAGCCGGCGATCGATGAAGCGCTTCTCCATCTTGAATTCCGGGATGCCGTAGCGCATCAGGCCGCCGATGCGGTCGTCGCGCTCGAACACGGTCACGGTGTGACCGGCCCGGGTCAGCTGCTGCGCGGCGGCCAGACCGGCGGGGCCGGAACCGACCACGGCGACCTTCTTGCCGGTCAGACGGGTCGGGTACACCGGGGTGACCCAGCCCTCGTCGAAACCGTTCTCGATGATCTCGACCTCGACCTGCTTGATCGTCACCGGATCCTGGTTGATGCCCAGGACGCAGGACGCCTCGCACGGCGCGGGGCAGAGCCGGCCGGTGAACTCCGGGAAGTTGTTCGTGGCGTGCAGCCGGTCGAACGATTCCTTCCAGGAACCCTTGTAGACCAGGTCGTTCCATTCGGGAATCAGGTTCCCGAGCGGACAACCGTTGTGGCAGAACGGGATACCGCAGTCCATGCAGCGGCTGGCCTGGCGCTGGAGGGTCTCGTGGGAGAACTTCTCCTCCTCGTAGACCTCTTTCCAGTCCAGCAGGCGCAGCGGCACCGGACGGCGCTTCGGCAGTTCCCTACTCGTGTGCTTCAGGAAGCCCTGTGCGTCACCCATTTACGACTCCGTACTTCGCGCCGACTCCGGCGCACCCAACAAGATCGGTGCGTGTCATGTCAGCCACGAGCGGCCTCCATGATCGCCGTATCGACGTCCCGGCCGGCCTTCTCGGCCTCGGAGATCGCGAGCAGGACCTTCTTGTAGTCCCGCGGCATGACCTTCACGAAGTGGCCCACCTGCTGCGCCCAGTCGCTCAGGATCGCCTCCGCCACGGCGGAATCGGTCTCGTCACGATGCTGGGTGATGGTGTCGCGCAACCACGTGGTCTCCTCCGCCGAGAGCTGCTCCAGATCCACCAGTTCGGTGTTCAGGTTGGCCTCGAAGGTGCCGTTCGGGTTGTAGATGTACGCGATGCCGCCGGACATGCCCGCGCCGAAGTTACGGCCGGTCTCGCCCAGGATGACCACCTTGCCACCGGTCATGTACTCGCAGGCGTGATCGCCCACGCCCTCGACCACCGCGGTCGCGCCGGAGTTGCGGACGCTGAAGCGCTCGCCGGCCACGCCGCGGATGAAGGCCTGGCCGCTGGTGGCGCCGAACAGGATCACGTTGCCCGCGATGATGTTCCGCTCCGCGACGTACGCCTCGGGCGCGGACAGCGACGGGCGCACGATGATGCGGCCGCCCGACAGGCCCTTGCCCACGTAGTCGTTCGTGTCGCCGACCACCCGCAGGGTGATGCCGGCCGGGACGAACGCACCGAACGAGTTACCGGCGGAACCGGTGAACGTGATGTCGATCGTGTCGTCCGGCAGGCCGACGCCGCCGTACAGCTTGGTCACCTCGTGGCCGAGCATGGTGCCGACGGTCCGGTTCACGTTGGTGATCTTGGTGTCGAACTTGACCGGCTTGCCGCGCTCGAGCGCGTCGGACGCCTGCGCGATGAGCTGGATGTCCAGGGCCTTGTCCAGCCCGTGGTCCTGGCCCTTGGTGTTGCGGCGGTCCTGCTGCATGAACGCCGTCTCGACATCGTCGAGGATGGGCGACAGATCCAGCTTGGCGGCCTTCCAGTGCGCCTTCGCCTCGGCGGTGTCGAGCAGATCGACCCGGCCCACGGCCTCGTCGATGCTGCGCAGACCCAGCGACGCCAGCAGCTCGCGGACCTCTTCGGCGATGTACATCATGAAGTTCACGACGTACTCGGCCTTACCGGTGAAGCGCTCGCGCAGCACCGGGTTCTGGGTCGCGACACCGACCGGGCAGGTGTCGAGGTGGCACACGCGCATCATGATGCAGCCCGAGACGACCAGCGGAGCGGTCGCGAAACCGAACTCCTCGGCGCCCAGCAGCGCGGCGATCATGACGTCGCGGCCGGTCTTCATCTGACCGTCGACCTGCACGACGATGCGGTCGCGCAGACCGTTCAGCAGCAGCGTCTGCTGGGTCTCGGCCAGGCCGAGCTCCCAGGGACCGCCCGCGTGCTTGAGCGAGGTCAGCGGCGAGGCGCCGGTGCCGCCGTCGTGACCCGAGATCAGGACCACGTCGGCGTGCGCCTTGGACACACCCGCGGCGACGGTGCCGACGCCGGGCTCCGCGACGAGTTTCACGTGAATCCGCGCCTGCGGGTTCGCGTTCTTCAGGTCGTGGATCAGCTGCGCCAGATCCTCGATCGAGTAGATGTCGTGGTGCGGCGGCGGGGAGATCAGACCCACGCCGGGCGTGGAGTGCCGGACCTCGGCGACCCACGGGTACACCTTGTGCGCGGGCAGCTGGCCGCCCTCGCCCGGCTTGGCGCCCTGGGCCATCTTGATCTGGATGTCGGTGCAGTTGGTCAGGTAGTGCGCGGTCACGCCGAAACGTCCCGAGGCCACCTGCTTGATCGCGGACCGCCGCCAGTCGCCGTTCTCCTCGGGCTCGAAGCGCGCCGGATGCTCGCCGCCCTCACCGGAGTTGGAGCGGCCGCCGAGGCGGTTCATGGCGATGGCGAGGGTCTCGTGCGCCTCGGCCGAGATGGAGCCGTAGCTCATCGCGCCGGTCGAGAAGCGCTTGACGATCTCGCTCGCGGGCTCGACTTCCTCGATCGGAATCGGGTTGCGGCCCTTGGACTTGAACTTGAACAGGCCGCGCAGGGACGCCAGGCGCTCGGACTGATCGTCGACGAGCTTGGTGTACTCCTTGAAGACCTTGTACTGGCCCGAGCGGGTGGCGTGCTGGAGCTTGAACACCGTGTCCGGGTTGAACAGGTGGTACTCGCCCTCGCGCCGCCACTGGTACTCGCCGCCGACCTCGAGCTCGCGGTGCGCGCGCTCGTTGCGGTTCTCCAGGAACGCGACCTTGTGGCGCTCGGCGACCTCGCGGGCGATGTCGTCGAGACCGATGCCGTTCAGCGGCGAACGCAGACCGGTGAAGTACTCGTCCACCAGCTCCTGGGCCAGGCCGATGACCTGGAACAGCTGCGCGCCCCGGTAGGAGGCGATGGTGGAGATGCCCATCTTGGACATCACCTTGAGCACACCCTTGCCGGCGGCCTTGTTGTAGTTGTAGACGGCCTTCTTGAAGTCCTCGGCGATATCGCCGGTGCTTCCGGGCATCTGCAGCGCGCCGCGCTCGAGCATGTCCTCGATGGACTCGAACGCCATGTACGGGTTGATCGCCGCCGCGCCGAAACCGACGAGCAGGGCCATGTGGTGCACCTCGCGGGCGTCACCGGCCTCCACGACCAGGCCGACCTGGGTGCGGGTGCGCTCCTGCACCAGGTGATGGTGCACGGCCGCGGTGAGCAGCAGCGACGGGATCGGCGCCAGCTTCTCGTTGGATTCGCGGTCGGACAGGATGATGATGCGCGCGCCGCCGTCGATGGCGGTGGAGACCTGGGTCTGCACGGCCTTCAGGGCCTTGCGCAGTCCCTCGCCGCCCTCGGCGACCGGGTACAGGCCGTGCACCACGACCGAACGCAGGTCGGGACGCGAGCCGTCGTCGTTGATGTGGACGAGCTTGGCCAGCTCGTCGTTGTCCAGAATCGGCTGGGTCAGGGTGATCTGACGACAGCTGTCCTGGCTGGGGTGCAGCAGATCCGACTCCGGGCCGACCATGCTGCGCAGCGAGGTGACGACCTCTTCGCGGATGGCGTCCAGCGGCGGGTTGGTGACCTGCGCGAACAGCTGGGAGAAGTAGTCGAACAGCAGGCGCGGACGCGCCGACAGCACCGCGATCGGGGTGTCGGTGCCCATCGAGCCGAGCGCCTCGCCACCGGTCTGCGCCATGGGCGAGATCAGGATGTTCAGCTCTTCGGTGGTGTACCCGAAGATCTGCTGGCGAATGAGCACGCGGTCGTGCGACATGTGCACGTGCGGGCGTTCTTGCAGGTCCGACAGCTTGGTCGGGCCGTTGTCCAGCCACTCCTGGTACGGGTGCTCACCGGCGAGTTCGGACTTGACCTCGTCGTCGCTGATGATCCGGCCCTGGCTGGTGTCGACCAGGAACATGCGGCCGGGCTGCAGGCGGGTCTTCTGAACCACGGTGGCCGGATCGATGTCCAGCACGCCGACCTCGGAGGCCATGACGACCAGGCCGTCCTCGGTCACCCAGATGCGGCCGGGGCGCAGACCGTTGCGGTCCAGCACCGCGCCGACGACCGTGCCGTCGGTGAAGCACACCGAGGCCGGGCCGTCCCACGGCTCCATGAGGAACGAGTGGTAGCGGTAGAAGGCGCGCTGGGCCGGGTCCATGGACTCGTGCCGTTCCCACGCCTCGGGGATCATCATGAGCACCGCGTGCGGCAGGCTGCGCCCGCCCAGGTGCAGGAGTTCGAGCACCTCGTCGAAGCGCGCGGTGTCGGACGCGCCGGGGGTGCAGACCGGGAAGATCTTCTCCAGGCGGTTGTTGCCCTCGCTGTCGTTGCCGAACGCGTTCGACTTCAGCAGCGCCTCGCGGGCCCGCATCCAGTTCTCGTTACCGGAGACGGTGTTGATCTCGCCGTTGTGGGCGACGCGCCGGAAGGGGTGCGCCAGCGGCCACGACGGGAAGGTGTTGGTGGAGAAGCGCGAGTGCACGATGCCCAGCGCGGACTCGACGCGGTCGTCCTGCAGATCCAGGTAGAACGCGCGCAGCTGCGGGGTCGTGAACATGCCCTTGTAGACGAAGGTCTGCCCGGACAGGCTCGGGAAGTACACCGACTCCTTGCCCAGACCGCCCGCGCCCGCGCCGGCCTTGCCGAGCTCGTGCTCGATGCGCTTGCGCACGACGTAGGCGCGACGCTCGAGGTCCATGCCCGAGAGCTGCTCGGCGCCGTCCTTGGGGGAGGCGATGAAGATCTGCCGGAAGGTCGGCATGGCGTCACGGGAGAGCGCGCCGAGCGACGACTCGTCGATCGGGACCTCGCGCCAGCCCAGGACCTCGAGGCCCTCTTCGCGGACGATCCGCTCCACGCCGTACCCGGCCCGGCCCGCTTCGCGGCGAGCCTGCGGGAGGAAGGCGATACCGGTGGCGTACGAGCCCTCGGCCGGCAGGTCGAAGTCGACGACCGCGCGGAAGAACTTGTCCGGAAGCTGGATCAGGATGCCCGCGCCGTCGCCCGAGTTGGGCTCGGCGCCGGCGGCGCCACGGTGCTCCAGGTTCAGCAGGGCGGTAATAGCCTTGTCGACGATGTCGCGGCTACGACGGCCGTGCATGTCGACGACGAATGCGACGCCGCAGGCGTCGTGTTCATTCGCCGGGTCATAGAGCCCGCGGGGTCCGTGCCCATAGCCGGCACCGCCGGTGGGGGACCTGTGGCCGGGAAGTTGCGTCATGCCTCTGCCTTCACAAAAAACAGGCCTTCGAAGAATTGCGGCCTTCGTCGAACGCCTCCGTCGGACTGCGCCCGGACGTGTCTGGAGACCAGCGGCGCTGATGGTCGTCCCGTGCAGTCAACTCTCCAGTTGTTTTCACCCGTTTCGAGTTCTCGTCGGGTGCTCGGCGGTAACCGAACGCTTACGTGCTCGCCACCAACCGCGCCGTTCTCGCCCATTACGCTGAGCGCCGGTGGGCCTCTGACGGTTATTGAGCGATATGCCGAACTTGTCGTGTTCGGCGTAAGAGCAAACGATAAGTCCAGACCTGCGACCCAACCAACTTAGGTTGCACTAATACCAACCTCTAGCTGGGCTTCTGCATCGATCCTCCACTACCTGCGCGTTGTCCAGTGTAAAGCAGGAGTGCAGGATGGCCCGAGTTGACTTGCCCACTGGATGTCGCGCGCGCGAGAACTCGGGCGGTTGGTTCCGGCGCAGCCCCGGAACACCTCCCACCTGCATCGAAACTGATTTCCCCACAGGGGCATCCGGCAAACCGGGCGAAGGGCGGCTAACTTTCCGGAGACGTCGAGTCGGCGTCGCGGCGGTCCGGGCGACATGCTCTCGCAACGTTCCGACCGTACGGAATCTTTATCGAATGTGCGCTTCAGCACATGTCTGGCAAACAGTGAACAGCCGTCGAGTCACTGATTTCCCGGCCGTTTCGCCCGGTACCAGCGTGATCAACACCACGTCACACGCTGGAAACACGCCGATGTGAGGCTGGCCACATCCCAGCCGCCACAGTCGGTGGAACGGGCACGGGCCTGTCACGCTGAGACAAGACCGTGACCTTTCACCGATGAGCGACGCTCGAGAGAACCCGAATAAGCCTGGGACTTAGAGGATGTGAGCCCCGTGACCGCTCTGCTCACCTGGCTCGGGGGCGCGCACGCGGGCCTGTCCGACCGCCACGAACGCACCGGCTATTCGGTGACCGGAACCGTGGTGGCGCTGTTCGCGGTCACCGCGGGTGTGGTCATCGCGCTCGCCGGCGCCGCCGCGCACTGGCATCCCATCGCCGTCGCCGGCGCGGCCCTGCTCTCGACCCTGTTGGTGGGGGCGGTATCTCGCGCCCTGGCCACCGCCGCCACGCCCGAGCGCGAGGAGAACCAGCGCGGCGGTTCGGTCTTCGCGAGCCCGGCCGGAGCGCAGTTCGCCGCGCGGATCGTGGTGGCCGCGCTGGCCGGCGTCGTGGTCGCCGAATTGGCGGGCACCGTGCTCTTCGGCGGCACCGTGAACCGCCTGCTGGACGAAAAGGCCGGGCGCGGAATCGAATCCGCGCCGGCGGTGATCGCCGCGCGGGACGCCGCCGACCAGGCGCGAGCCGACCGGACCGCGCTGGATCAGCAGATCGTCAAGGCGCAGAACGACGTCGACAAGGCGATGACCCTCGCGCGCTGCGAATCCAACCCGCGACCCGAGTGCACGCGACTGCCCGTCACCGGGGTCCCGGGGCGCGGGCCCGAGGAGCGCACCGCCAATCAGCTGCTCACCGACTACCTCGCACAGCTGTCCGCCGCGCAGGGCCGCACGGCCGGGCTCGACGCGCAGATCACCGAGCAGAACGACACGCTGAGCGCGGCCCGGGCGGGCGCCTACACCGGCGGCGACCGCGGGCTCGGGGCGCGCTGGGTCGCCATGAACGACCACACCACCGCGCACGCCGGACCGCTGGCGCTGCGCGTCGTGCTGGCGCTGCTGTTCATCGTGCTGGCGCTGCTTCCGGTGCTGCTGCGCTGGTGGCGCGGGGAGACCTCGTTCGATCGCGAGATCGCCACCCGCACGATCACCGACCGGGTCGAGCAGGCCGCCGACACCGCCATCGCCGTCAAACAGGCGGAGGTGCGGGTGGAGGCCGAGACGCTGCGGGCCGACCAGCAGCTCACCGCGGCCAAGCTGGCCGCGCACGCCGACACCGCCATCGATCGCGAGCGCCAGCGCACCCGCATCATCGCCGCGATCGGCAATTTCGAGATCGGCATCACCGAACCGGCGCAGCGCGCGATCGACGAATTCGACCGTGCCGCACAGCGTGAGCTTCCGGCGGCACGGGGGGAACTACCGGCCGGGAGCACGGCCGGCAACGACATGCCTCAGGAGGGGACCGTGACTCACACGCCGAACTTGCCCGACCGCTACGCCCCCGGCCCGGTGGCGCCGGTCGGCGCCGGCGGGGCGCTCGCACCGGCCGCGCCGGCGCCGGTCGCGGCGCAGGCCGCGCCCGCGAACAAGGGTGGCGGACTGGAACTTCCGATCATCGGCACGGTGCCGTTCACCGACACCGCGGCCCGCTGGATCCGCCCGCTGGTGCCCTCGTTCGTGGCGAACGCGATCGACACCGCGACGCATCCGCTGCGCACGGTGCGCCAGGCGTTCGAGGAGGCCGAGGAGATCACCTTCACGCTGCGCCGAACCCGCAAGGTGACGGTGGATTCGGAGGATTCGGCCGCGCAGCGGGCGCAGCAGCAGGTCTACGGCGCTCCCCCGCAGTACGGCTACCAGCTGCCCGCGGGGTCGCCCCAGCACGTGTACGCCCAGCGTGTGGCCGCCGACGTCCTGAATCCCTATCCCCAGTACCAGCCCTACGCCGCGGCCCCGGGCTACCCCGCGCTGCCGCCCGGCCAGGTCGTCGAGCCCGGCTACCCGCTGCCGCCCGCCGACCGGCAGGGATCGCTCCCCGCCCAGTACCGCCCGGAACTCGACCACCGGCACACCCCCGAACTGGGTGGCCGCGATCAGCGCGAATTGCCCCCGGGCACAAGCTCTTAACCGTCCACCGGTGCTGCCCCGGCACTACCACCCCCTCGCCCGGTGCCGTGGCAGCGACCATTCGGCCGTGGCAACTCGGCCTCGCGCGACCCGCGCGGTTGCCACGGGGCGCGAACGATCCAGGAGTTCCGGGCCGCATCGACGCGGTAGGAGCCACACCGATCCCGCGGAGCTCTACCGATCGCGACGAGACAGTCGTCATGTACCGCTCGTACCGAGAAGCACAGCGCGTCGGTGATATTCACGACCGGCGGTCCGGGTGGCTCGCCCGGGGACCGGCACCGGGCCCGAATGACACCGCGGCCCGGCGTTTCCCTCGGAAACAGCCGGGCCACAGGAGTTTTCGGTTGTCTGTTCACCGCACCGGGTGCGATGCGGTGAGGGTCAGCGCGTCTTCGCCCGCGCGCTGCGGTAGGTGAGGTACGCGGTGATCAGCAGGATCACCGTCGTGCCGGTGGCGGCCACGTGCACGCCGTTCACGAAGGCGTGGTGGGCGCCGTCGGCCAGGGCCTGCCCCGCCGCGGCGGGGAGCTGCCGGGCGGTTTCCAGTGCGCCGCCGAGGGATTCGCGGGCGGCGGCGGTCTGCTCGGCGGGGACGCCGGTCAGATCCAGGCCGCGGCGGAACACCGCCATGACGGCGCTGCCCAGCACGGCCACGCCCAGGGCGATGCCCGCTTCCATCGCGGTCTCGGAGATCGCGGCGGCGTTGCCCGCGCGTTCGGCGGGGGCGGTGCTGACGATGAGGTCGGACGACACCGTCAGCGCCACACCGACTCCGAGGCCGATCAGGACGAAGCCGAGCACGAACGGCAGCACCGTGCCGGTGGGCTCCGCGCCCAGCAGCCAGAACAGTGACGCGCCCGCCGCGGCCGTGACCAGCGCCGCGGTCAGCACCGTCACCGGCCGCCAGTAGCGCACGGCGTAGGCGGCGGCCAGCGAACCGGCGATGCTGCCCAGGGTGCCCGGAATCAGCAGCAGACCCGCCTGCAGGGGCGTGCGGCCCAGCACCAGTTGCAGGTACTGCGAACCGAAGAACAGCACGCCGGCCAGCGCGAAGACGGCCAGCAGGTTCGCGAACACCGCGGCGCGGAACGGCGGCAGCCGGAACAGGCCCAGGTCGATCAGCGGTGCGGTCAGCGCGCGCTGGCGGCGGATGAAGAGCCACCCGGCCACCACGCCGGTCGCCAGGAACGCGAGCAGGCTCACCCGCGGCCCGTGCGCGGCGAATTCCTTGACCGCGTACACGATCGGGATCAGCGCCAGCATGGACAGCGCGGCGCTCACCAGGTCGAAGCGGCCCGGGTTGGGGTCTCGCGACTCCGGCACCAGGAACGGCGCGGCGACGATCAGGCCCGCCATGACCGGCAGGTTGATCAGGAACACCGAGCCCCACCAGAAGTGTTCGAGCAGCCAGCCGCCCAGCAGCGGCCCGAAGGCCGCGCCGCTGCCGGCCATGGCGCCCCAGACCGAGATGGCCAGGGTGCGTTCGCGGGAGTCGGTGAACATCGACCGGATCAGGCCCAGGGTGGCGGGCATGAGCGTGGCGCCCGCGACACCCTGCAGCACACGCGCGGCGATGAGCATCTCGGGGCTGACGGCCCAGGCGGCGAGCGCGGAGGCGATGCCGAATCCGGCCGCGCCCAGCAGTAGCAGCCTGCGGCGGCCGATGCGATCGCCGAGGGTGCCCATGGTGATGAGCAGTCCGGCCAGCACGAACGAGTAGACGTCGATGATCCACAGCAGCTGCGGCGTGGTGGGGGCGAGGTGCGCGGTGATCGCGGGGACCGCCAGGTCCAGCACGGTGGCGTCGACCGAGATGAGCAGCAGGGCCAGCGCGAGCACGCCGAGGCCCGCCCAGGTGCGGGCGGTCGCCTTTCCGCCGGGTCGCGGCGCGAGGTCTTTCGTCGTGGCGTGCTCGTGCGGTGACACGGGTCCGGAACGTGCCGTGGTGTCGGGGCTCATTGTCTTTCTCTTTCGGGGTTGCTGGGGTCAGATTTGAACCGTCCAGACGGTACAGTAACAGATCAACCGTCCAGACGGTACAGTTGTTCGCCGTGACCACCCGCGATCCGTCCGGCACGCGCAACCGGATCCTCGACGCCCTCGAGACGCTGCTGCTGGAGAAGGGCATGTCCCAGGTGACGCTGGAGAGCGTCGCCGCCGCGGCCGGCGTCTCCAAGGGCGGCCTGCTCTATCACTTCAAATCCAAGGACGCCCTGCTCGCCGGCCTGGTGCGCCGGCTCGGCGAGCGCGCCGACGAGCAGGTCCGCGCCGCGGTGGACAGCGGGCAGTCGGTGGCCGAGTGGTACCTGCAGAACCCGCAGCACTACGACGCCGCCGACGCGCACGAACTCGCCCTGTACCGCTCGATGCTCGCGGCGATGCGCACGGTCGACGGACCCGTCGACGGCAGCGCCGACGAGACCGACCGGGCGCTGTTCGAGGTGCTCGACGCCTGGAAAGGCGTGCTGGACAACGAGATCGAAGATCCGGTGGAGGCCGAGATCATCCGGCTCGTCGGCGACGGCGTCTATCTGCGCGCCCTGCTGGGCATGCCGCCGGTCGACGCGGAGCTCTATCGCCAGGTCGTCGCACGGCTAACCGGTGGTTCGTCCGGTTAGACTCGGGCCGTGTTGCCAGCCGCCGCCGACTCCGTCGGTCCGTCGACCGGCTCGGTGGGGGGGACGACCACCGATTCGGTGATCGTGCCCGTTCGCCCGATGCAGTTCCGCGAACTCCTCGATCTCCCCTTCGCGCTGATACAGGCGCGCGTCAAACCGCTCGCGGCGATCGCCGCGGTGACCGTGGCCGTCGCCGCGGCGATCGCCATCGCGGCGACGGTCCTGATCTCGGTCGCCACCGGGGATTCCGACGACGGCGTGCTGGTCGGCGCGATCATCACGACCCTGGTGTGCGCGTGGCTGGTGCGCCTGATCATGCGCGGGGTCACCGTGCCGCTGGGTCTGGGCGTGGTGCACCGGCGACCGCTGACCTGGCGCGCCGCGTTCACGCGACTGTCCGAGGTGTCCGGGCCGGTGCTCGGCTACCAGGTCGTGTTCACCCTGATCGGCCTCGGCGTGCTGGCGCTGGGCACGCCGCTGATGATCACCCTGCCGTTCGCGGTGCTCTGGCTGGCGTGGCTGCGCGCGCGCCGCTCGCTGATGCTGCCGCTGATCTTCGACGAATCCGCGCCCTACAAGCTCGCCGTCGGGCGCTCGCGGGTGCTCACCGGCGGCACGGAATGGCAACTCGTCTGGGTGTTCATGTACCTGCGCGCGCTCATGGTGGTGCTGCTGGTGCCGCTGTTCGCGCTGTGGAACTACGCCTCCGACATCACCGGCACCCGCCGGTGGACGGTGACGGTCCTGCTCATCACCCTCGCCCTGCTGATGGTCGCCTTCGCGGAAATGGTCGAGTCGGCCGCGCAGGTCGTGGCCTACGTCGACCGGCGCTGCCGGCGCGAGGCCTGGGACATCCGGGTACCCGGGCAGGCGCGGCCGTGACCGAATCCCAGCCCGGACAGCACGATCCGGCCCCGCCCGAACCCGCGCTCGGCCCCGCCGCCGCACACCTGGCCGCCGCCGAGGAGGCCGCCCGCCGCGCCGACTTCGGCACCGCGGTGCGCGAGCGCTACCGCGCGGTCACCCGCGGCCTGGAACAGCGCGGCATTCTCGAGGAACAGCGCGCCCGCACCGCCGGGGAGACCGCCCGCGCGGCCACCACCGCCGTCCCCGAGGACGCGGCGGAACTGCCGTGGGCGGCACACAGTTTCGACGAGATCGTGTACGGCGGACGGCCCGCGGGCGAAGCCGAGTACCGGCGCCTGGCCGCGGCCGACCGCTTCTCCACGGCGCCGCCGCCCAAGGACGCGCCCGCCGAGATCGTCTCCGCGAAGAAGCGCAAGAAGCGCGTCCGCAAGACCAGGGACAAGCGCGAACGGGAGCCGTTCGAGTGGCCGCCCATCCTGCGCGACTGGCGTTTCTGGGCCGCGGTCGGCGGCACGCTCGCGGTGTTCCTTGTGATCTACGTGCTGCTCAATGCCGGTGCGCCGCCGGACGTTCCGGATGTGCCCGACACGCCGAAACCGCCGACCGAGGCGCCCGATCCGCCGGAGCGGCCGCGCGAATTCGGCGCGGGCCAGGACTCGATCTTCGAAACCATGCCCGCCTGGGCGGCGTTCGGCGGACTGCAGTTCCTGATCGCCTGGGCGCTGGTGCTGTGCTGGCGCGGCCGCCGGCGCGGCACCGTGGTCGAGGAACCACTGCCGGTCCGCGCGCCCGCGCACGAACTGCTCGAGGGACAGGCCGGGCTGTACCGCCGGTCCCGCGATCACGATCACGTGGCGGGCAAACTGCGCGCGGCCACGCTGCGGCGCCTGCGCCCGGTCCTGAGCCTGACCGCCGACAGCACGCCCGAGATGGTCGTCGGCGCCGTCACCGCGCGCACCGGCACGGACCCGGCCCTGGTCCGGGCCGCCCTGTACGAACCGGTCGCCGACCGGGCCACGCTGGAAGTCGTGGCCGCACAACTCGAATGGATCGAAGCGGAGGTCCTGTGACCCGATCGGAGCCCCAGGTGGACGCGTTCGCCAAGGCCAATCACACCGTCACGGCCGAACAGGCCCAGCAGGCGCTGCTCGCGCTGCGCGGTGAGATCGGCAAGGCGGTCGTCGGCAACGACCAGGCCGTGATGTACCTGGTGCTGGCCCTGCTGTGCCGGGGCCACGTACTGCTGGAAGGCGTTCCGGGCGTGGCCAAGACGCTGCTGGTGCGCGCGCTCGCCACCGCGCTCGACCTCGAGCACGCGCGCATCCAGTTCACCCCGGACCTGATGCCCGGCGACGTCACCGGATCGCAGATCTACGATCCGCACTCGGCCGAGTTCACCTTCCGGCGCGGCCCGGTGTTCACCAATCTGCTGCTCGCCGACGAGATCAACCGCACCCCGCCGAAAACCCAGTCCTCGCTGCTGGAATCGATGGAGGAGCGCCAGGTCTCGGTGGACGGCGTGCCGCAGGCGCTGCCCGACCCGTTCGTGGTGATCGCGACGCAGAACCCCATCGAGCAGGAGGGCACGTATCCGCTGCCCGAGGCACAGCTGGACCGGTTCCTGTTCAAGGTCGACATCCAATTGCCCGGCCGCGACGACGAATTCCGGATCCTGCAGCGGCACGCGGCCGGGTTCGATCCGCGCGACCTGGTCGCGGCGGGCCTGCGCCCGGTGGCCGGGCCCGCGCACATCGCCGCCGCCCGGCGGGCCGTGGCCGGGGTGACGGTCAGCCCCGAGGTCCTGGCCTACACCGTCGACCTGTGCCGGGCCACCCGCACCTCCCCCGCCGTCACGCACGGCGCGTCCACCCGCGGCGCGACCGCCCTGATGGCGGCGGCGCGCGCCTTCGCCTGGCTGAACGGCCGCGGCTTCACCACCCCCGACGACGTGAAAACCGTTGCGACGGCGGTGCTCCGGCACCGGCTGCAACTGCGGCCCGAGCACGAGGTCGAGGGCGTGACGGCGGAGGGCGTGATGGCGTCGCTGCTGATGTCCGTGCCCGTCCCGGTGTAGCGCGTGATCGTCACCGGCCGGCTGGCCGCCGCGGCGGGCCTCGCGGCGCTGTTCGTCACCTTCGTGCTGCCGTCCTGGCCCGGGGTGCTGCTGGCGACCGGCGTGCTCGCCGCGCTGGCGCTGACCGACCTCGCGCTGGCGGGTTCGGCGGCGGCCCTGGAGCTTTCGCGGGAACCGGTCACGACGGTGCGCAGCGGGCGCACCGCGGAGGTCGAACTCACCGCGCTGAACACCGGCGCCCGGACGCTGCGCGGCGTGCTGTGGGACGACTGGCCGGCCAGCGCGCACGCCGATCGGCGCGGGCACGCGCTGCGGCTGCCGCCCAACACGAAGACGCGGCTGCACACCGAACTCACGCCGCGGTACCGCGGCGATCGCGTCGCCGGACCCGTCACCGTGCGGCTGTACGGGCCGCTCGGCCTGGCCGGGCGGCAGACGCGGCGCCCGGTTCCGGCCCGGCTGCGCGCGCTGCCACCGTTCCGGAGCGAGAAACTGCTGGCCTCCAAGGTGAAGCGACTGCAGCACCTCGAGGGCCGCAACACCACCGTCATGCGCGGGCAGGGCACCGAGTTCGACTCCTTCCGCGAGTACGTGGCCGGGGACGACGTGCGCACCATCGACTGGCGCGCCACCGCCCGCGCCAACGACGTGCTGGTGAAAACCTGGCGGCCCGAACGCAATCGGCACGTGGTCATGCTGCTGGACACCGGGCGGGTGAGCGCGGGCCACGTCGGCGCGGGCACCCGGCTGGACGCCACCATCGAGGCGGCGCTGCTGCTGGGTGGTCTGGCCGCGGCCGGCGGCGACGCCGTCGACCTGCTCGCCTACGACCGCCGGGTGCGCGCCGAGGTGCGCGGGGTCGGCGGAAAACGCCTGCAGCTCAAGCTCATGCACGCGCTCGCCCCGGTCACCCCCGAGCTGGTGGACACCGACTACCAGGGGCTGATGCGCACCACGCTGCAGCGCGCGAAGCGGCGCAGTCTGGTGGTGTGGTTCACGCATCTGGACGCCGCCACCGTGCAGGAGGGACTGCTGCCGGTACTGCCGGTGCTCGCCGAACGCCATCGGGTCCTCGTGGTGTCGGTGACCGACCCGGAGGTGGCCGACGCCGCGGGCCGCCGCTCCGGTCTCGCCGATCTCTACGCGGCCGCCGCCGCGGAGAACGTCGTCGCCGACGACGCGGTGGCCCGGGAGACGTTGCGGCGCATCGGCGTCCGGGTCATCACGGCCGCACCCGACCGGCTGCCCGAGGCCCTCGCCGACGAGTACCTCGAACTCAAGCGCACCGGCGCGGTCTGAGTTCCCCGGCGCGGACGCGCCGTCATCACCGCGCCGTCCGGGCCACGGCGGCGACGATGTGCCCCGCACCGGCATCGGCGGCGGTCGTCAGCGGCACTCCTGTTCTCCCGACCCTGTTTTCAGCAGGCGTTGCCCGGCGGAGTGCCGGCTGCTCACCGAATCCGCCGGAGCTAGCCCGCCATGGGCAGGGGCCGGGCGGCGTGCCCCGCGGGGATGGGCGGCTGGATCGCCATGATGGCGCGGCGCTGGCGTTCGGCCAGGACCGCGCCCAGAATCTGCAGGGGCGGATAGCCGTTGGGCGGGGGCACCGAGAGCTGGGTGCACACCGCGAGCACCAGGGTGCGGCCCAGCTGCTCCTGCGCCATCGGGGTGAGGGTGCGCGAGCGGGTCAGGTAGGTGCGGACCGCGAGCGCCAGTTCATAGGTGAGACCGGACAGATCCAGCGGCCGGGACCATGCCAGCAGCCACGGCGGCGGCGCGGCCAGGGCGGCGAAGGGCAGCGGGCTGCGGTCGTGCACCACCACGGTGCCCGCCAGCGCGTCACCGATCCGGCGGCCGTCGGCCGAGCACAGCGAACTCACCACCGCCACCAGTCCGGTGCCGAGCAACCAGAAGTCGACCGTGCCGGCCAGCCCGCGGGTGACCGCGTGCCGGAAGTCCACCGGGCCGCCGTCCGCGCGCACCACGCGCAGTCCCAGCGCCAGCTTGCCGATCGAGCGCCCGCGCGTGAACGTCTCGCTCAGCGTCGGGTAGCCGATGAGCACCCCGACGATGACGACGATCATGGCGGCGTCGTGCCACGCGGGGTCCGCGCCCCATTCGGCGAGGGTGAGCTGGGTGATGAGCACGAGCACCAGGCCGAGGAACAGCTGCAGCATCAGATCGAGCAGAAACGCCGCCGCCCGCGTGGGGATGCGCGCGATCGGCAGTTCGACCGCGACGGCCTCGCCCGTCGTGAACAGAGCCATGTTGTCCGCCTCCCCTCCGCGATCGACCAGAGCCATGTCGGCGTTCACCGCGGTTCGGGTGCGACCGATCGGGTGGACGCGCTGGATAGCATTCTGTCGAGTGGTAGCACAGGAAGGCAACCGATGGATCTGGACGCGTACACCTTCGTGCACAGGCGCTCGTGGGACCGGCTGGACCAGCTGGCGTCGCGGCGGGGGCGGCTCACCGGGGCGGAGGCGGACGAGCTGGTGCGGCTGTACCGGATCGGCTCACAGCAGCTGGCCCGGTTGCAGACGCGTTCCGCGGATCCCGAACTCGTCGCAGGGCTCTCGGCGGTCCTGACCCGGGCGCGCGGCCGCGCGCTCGGCGCGCGCGTGGACACGATGCGCGAGATCGGTCTCTTCTTCACCCGGCGCTTCCCGGCGGCGGCGTACCGCGCGTGGCCGTGGTGGGTGTCGGTGGCCGCGCTGTTCCTGGCGGTGTCCACGGCGCTGGGGGCGTGGGTGGCCGAATCCGATTCGGCGCGCACGCATCTGGGCCTGGAGTCGGACACCAGCGAGCTGACGAAGCCGGGCGGGGCCTTCGAGACCTACTACTCCGAGCATTCGCACGACGCCTTCGCCGCGAAGGTGTGGACCAACAACGCCTCGGTGGCCGCGGCCGCGCTGTTCACCGGCGTGCTGATCCTGCCCGCGGTCTACGTGATGTTCATGAACGCGCTGAATCTGGGCATCAGCGCCGGTCTCATGGCCGAGGCGGGCCGGCTGGAATCGTTCTTCGGGTTCATCCTCCCGCACGGAATGCTGGAGCTGACGGCCATTTTCGTGGCGGGCGGCGCGGGCCTGAAACTGGGCTGGACGCTGATCGACCCGGGGCACGAGACGCGGGCGCGGGCCCTGGCCCGGCAGGGCCGCGCGACCGCGGTGATCGCGCTGGGCCTGGTCGTGGTGCTGTTCGTGTCCGGACTGCTGGAGGGCTTCGTCACCCCGAGCGGCTGGCCCACCGCGGTGCGGGTCGGGATCGGCGCGCTCGCCGAAATCGGTTTCCTGCTCTACGTCTTCGGGCTGGGGCGGCGCGCCGTGCTGGACGAGGAGGCGGCGGCGGAAGCGGCCGCACACACCGTCGGTGATCCGGCGCACACCTTCGGCAATCGAACGGCGACACCCGCTGTTCATGTGGGCGAAGGCCCGGAATTCCCTGCGGCACCGGCTACTCGGACGCCAGCGACAACGACCAGGAATTGATTTGCACTGGCCGCAGCGAGTCCGGCTCAGCTGCGGCCAGCGTTGCCGATGACTCTACACAATCGTTATGGCTACGCAACCTCCGACTCGCTGAGTGGACGCACGACGCGACCAGGCGAAATATGGTTGCCCCGAACACAACCCGAGGCAATCGCTAATTCCTGGCTTCCCCTTTGCGGGGTGGCTGCCGAGCCGTCCGAAACCGGGCATTCGGCGCCTTTTTCCGGACCCTTCCGGTCCCGCCGCGGGCACCCGATGGACGCGCCCCGGCGGTGTTTGCCGATCGGTCCGGCCAATACCGATCTCCGGCGGTTCAACCCGCGTTAAGCTGGTGTTTCGCACCGAATCGGCCGCATTGCCCGGTGGTCACCGAAAGTGAAACAGACCCCAAGTCTGTTTAACCTCATTTTGGCCAACCTGGCATCCGGCAATGGCGGAAGAAAATCGGGCGCATACCCGATTCGAAACCTTCCGGCAATCGATTTCCACCCCCGCGCGGACCGTCGGAGGCCCTCCGGCAACGCCCCGGCCGAGGAGTTCACGCGCGTGTCTGCGATCTTCGTCACACCCCGTTTGACCTGGTCGTTCCGGGGCATGGAAACCGGACTTCCGGCAACGGCGCGCAAGACCCGAGAAACGGGGTATCGCCAAGGAGTGCGACCCGGCACACGATGGCAGTCGAGCCGGCGGGAGCGGCGACCCGCCGAGCTGGGCCCGCACGGGCACGGCCACCGGAACGGACCACGAAACGCAGTAGGCCCCATCCGGATTCGGATGGGGCCTACTGGTGGTGGGCGAAGGGGGACTTGAACCCCCACGTCCTTACGGACACTGGCACCTGAAGCCAGCGCGTCTGCCATTCCGCCACTCGCCCGAGCGACGGGAAGAAACGTATCACGGAGTATGCGCCAAAACGAAATCCGCTGGTTATCGGCCATGCGGATGGGTGGTGGCACGCTGGGAACCCAGGGGTGCCGCCAAGAGTTACAGGTGTGGGTGATCGCGGATATCATGCAAGCACCGTGTCCCCACAGCGACACGCCATGCTCGCGTGCCGCTGTATCGGACGAACGCGCAGGTCAACGGCATCACACCGGCAGACCCGACACGACGAACGCTTCACTCGAGGGAGCGTCCTGACCCGAGAGGAGGGGCGATGGGAATTGTTTCGCGATTCGAACGTCGCCTCCAGGGGGCAGTAGGTGACGCCTTCGCGCGTGCGTTCGGCGGCAGCGTTGTCCCGCAGGAGGTGGAGGCCGCGCTGCAGCGCGAGGCCTCGGACAACGTGCAGGACATCGGCGGCGGACACCGGCTCGCACCGAACAGCTACGTCATCACCGTCAACGAGTCGGACCTGGGGCAGCTCGTCCAGGGCGAAGGACAGGCCGATCACGACCTCACCGTGCGCGCATTCGCCAAACATCTGCAGGACTACATCCGCGAACAAGGGTGGCAGACCTACGGCGAAGTACACGTCGAGTTCGAGGCATCCCCTACGCTGCACACCGGACAGTTCAGGACACGCGGCCGAGTGGACCCGGACGCTGTCGGCGGCAGCGTCGACCGCCGGGCCGGCCCGGCGGCGGGACCTGAACGCAGACCACGACCCAACCCGCAACCAGGAGCTGGCCCCATGACGCAGAACTCAGGCTACGACCCCAGCCGTGAGCCCGCGGAGTCCGATCCACGCCGTGGATACGGCGCTCCGCCTGCGGGCCGCCCCGCACCGCAGGGAGGCTATGGCGACCAGGCCGGCTACGGCCAGCAGGGTGGCTACGGCGCCGAGCAGGGCTACGGCGAGTACCAGAACGGGTACGACTACCAGCAGGGCCAGCCGGGCCAGCAGGGCTACGGCGGCCAGCAGGGCGGCTACGGCGACCAGGGTTACGGCCAGCAGGGCGGTTACGACCAGCAGGCGTACGGACAGCAGCCCGCGTACCCGGCGGACCAGGCGTACGGCCAGCAGGGCTACGACCAGGGTTACGACCAGGGCTACGGGCAGCAGGGCGGCCAGCAGGGCTACGCCGACCAGGGCGGCTACGGCGATCAGGGCCAGGGCGGCTACGGACAGCAGGGCGGCTACGGACAGCAGCCCGCGTACCCGGCCGATCAGGCGTACGGCCAGCAGGGCTACGACCAGGGTTACGACCAGGGCTACGGGCAGCAGGGCTACGCCGACCAGGGCCAGGCCGGCTACGGCGGCGACCAGGGGTACGGCCAGCAGGGCGGCTACGGCCAGCAGGGCGGCGGCTACGCGCCCGCGGCGGCGTCCGGCTACTCGGCGACCCTGCAGCTCGACGACGGCAGCGGCCGCACGTACCAGTTGCGTGAGGGCAGCAACATCATCGGCCGCGGGCAGGACGCGCACTTCCGTCTGCCCGACACCGGGGTCTCCCGGCGGCACATCGAGGTGCGCTGGGACGGCCAGACGGCCATGCTCTCGGACCTCGGTTCGACCAATGGAACGCTGGTCAACGGGTCTCCGGTGCAGGATTGGCAGCTCGCCGACGGTGATGTCATCCGCGCCGGGCATTCCGAGATCCTGATCCGGATCGTCTGATCCCGTAAGCTCGCGGTGCAGGTCACGATATGACCCGAGAATCCTCGGTCGTATCGTGATCGCAACCGGTCTACGGCCCTATGATGCTGCCAGCACGCGTGGCGTCTGCTACCACTTGTCGAGAGACGGACATGCGTAGCGATAGGGCCGATTCGACCAGCACACCGGTTGGGGGTCGAAAGCCGTACCTACGACACGGTCGAACAGGAGGTGGAGCACCGTGCAGGGATTGATCCTGCAATTGACCCGTGCGGGGTTCCTGCTGTTGTTGTGGCTGTTCGTATGGGCGGTGCTCCGGACCTTGCGCAGCGATATCTACGCGGCCTCCGGCATCCGGGTCGCACCACGGGCCCCAGGTGGTTCAGCGGTGCTCCCATCCTTGCGCCGAGGCCAGAAGGGCGCCAAATATCTCGTGGTGACTCAGGGTTCACTCGCCGGCACTCGAATCTCGCTCGGCGCGCAGCCGGTGCTGATCGGGCGCGCGGACGATTCCACACTGGTCCTCACCGACGACTACGCCTCCACCCGGCATGCGCGACTCTCGCCGCGCGGGGAGGACTGGTACGTCGAGGATCTCGGTTCCACCAATGGGACCTACCTCGACCGGTCGAAGGTCACCACCCCGGTGCGAGTTCCACTCGGCACCCCTGTCCGTGTCGGTAAGACAGTGATCGAGCTGCGATCGTGACTCTTGTTCTCCGCTACGCCGCACGTAGCGACCGCGGTCTCGTCCGAGCCAACAACGAGGACTCCGTCTACGCCGGCGCGCGACTGCTCGCGCTCGCGGACGGCATGGGCGGCCACGCCGCCGGTGAAGTCGCCTCGCAGTTGATGATCGCCGCGCTGGCGCATCTCGACGACGACGAGCCCGGCGACGATCTCCTCGGCAAGCTCGATCGCGCTGTGCGCGAGGGCAATGCCGCCATCGCCGATCAGGTCGAGGAGGAACCGGAACTCGATGGCATGGGCACCACGCTCACCACCATCCTGTTCGCGGGCCGCAAACTCGGCCTGGCCCACATCGGCGACTCCCGCGCCTACATGCTCCGCAACGGCGAGCTCACCCAGATCACCCGCGACGACACCTTCGTGCAGTCGCTCGTGGACGAGGGCCGCATCACCCCGGAGCAGGCACACACCCATCCCCAGCGTTCGCTCATCATGCGGGCGCTCACCGGCAACGAGATCGAGCCCACCCTGGTGGTGCGCGAGGCGCGGGCCGGTGATCGCTACCTACTGTGCTCCGACGGCCTGTCGGACGTGGTCAGTGACGAGACCATCGCCAACACCCTGCGCGAGGGCAGCACCGACGAGTCGGCGGATCGGCTCATCGAATTGGCCCTGCGCAGTGGCGGTCCCGACAACGTGACCGTCGTGGTCGCCGATGTCATCGACCTGGACTACGGGCAGAGCCACCCCATCGTCGCGGGCGCGGCGTCGGGGCAGGACGAGGACACTCCCCCACCCAACACCGCCGCCGGCCGAGCCGCCGCCATGAGACCACCGCGCGCCGCACCCCGGCGCGCGGTCGCGCAGCCGGAGCCGGATCCGCCCAAGAAGAGTCACAAACTGCGCTGGGTGGCACTGTCACTCGCGCTGCTGGTGGCCGTCGGGGCGGGTCTGACGGTGGGCTACAACATGATTCGCGGCAACTACTACGTGGGCGCCGACGGTGACCGCGTGGTGATTCACCGCGGTCTGCCCGGTTCGGTTCTCGGGTACTCCATTCGCGATGTGGATCAGCGCGGTTGCGTCACCCGCGGCGGCGATCTGCAACTGGTCGCGCCCGACGCGGAATTCCCCGCCGGCTGCCGCGAACTCAAACTCATCGATCTCAAGCCCACCGGCCGTGATTCGGTCGACAAGGGGCTGCCTCCCGGCTCGCACGACGACGCCGTCAAGCAGATGCAGGCGCTCGCCGAGCGTGAACTGCTGCCCCCGTGCGAGAAGCCGGCCGCCTCGACGCCGCCCCCCACGACCACCACGCCGCCCAGCGACAGCAACGCGCCCGCGAGCACGACGGTCGTCCCGACCACCACCCCCGGCGCGCAGCCCGGTGGCGAGAACCGGCCGCTGGAGCCGCGCAAGACCGACCAGCCGTCGGTCACCACCACGACAGCGCCGCAGCAGCCTGGGCAGAACTGCAGGGTGGCGGACTGATGTCCGCACCGGCACCACCGTCCGCTGGGGCATTTCCCAGTCCGCCGGGCGGATTCGCTCCCGCGCCTCCGCCGTCCACCCGGCGGAATGTGGAACTGTTGCTCCTCGGACTTGCGGCGGTCATCACGACGGTGTCGCTGGTGCTGGTCGAGGCCAGTCAGGAACAGTCCATCTCCTGGGACATCGCCAAACTGGGCGCGGCCTACATGGCCCTGTTCGGGGTGGCGCACCTGGCGGTGCGGCGTTTCGCGGCCTTCGCGGACCCCCTGCTACTACCGATCGTCGCCCTGTTGAACGGGCTCGGGCTGGTGTTGATCCACCGCCTGGACCTGGCGGAGAAGCAGGACGCGATCTTCGCCTCCAAGTCCATCCCCTCCCCCGATGCCAATCAGCAGGTGCTGTGGACGGGGCTGGGGATGGTGGTTTTCATGGGGGTCATCATCGTGCTGCGCGACTACCGCACGCTGGCCCGCTACGCGTACACCCTCGGGCTCGTCGGCCTGGTCGCGCTCGCCATCCCGGCGCTGCTGCCCAGCAAGTACTCCGAGGTGAACGGCGCGAAGATCTGGATCCGGTTGCCGGGCTTCAGCATGCAGCCCGGTGAGTTCGCGAAGATCCTGCTGATCATCTTCTTCGCGGGGGTGCTGGTCGCCAAGCGCGATCTGTTCACCGCCGCGGGCAAGCACGTGTTCGGCATGGAACTGCCGCGCGCCCGCGACATGGGCCCGATCCTGGTGGTGTGGCTGGTCTGCATCGGCGTGCTGGTGCGCGAGAAGGACCTGGGCACCTCGCTGCTCATCTTCTGCACCGTGCTGGTGATGCTGTACATCGCCACCGAGCGGGTGGGCTGGGTGGTCATCGGCCTCGGGCTGCTCGGCGTCGGATTCTTCTTCGCCTACAAGATGTTCGGGCACGTGCAGGTGCGCGTGGAGACCTGGCTGCACCCGTTCGACGACTACAGCAACACCGGGTATCAGATCTCGCAGTCGCTGTTCGGCCTGGCCACCGGCGGGCTGGCGGGGACCGGTCTCGGCAGCGGCAGGCCCTCGCAGGTGCCGTTCGCCAAGACCGACTTCATCATCACGTCCATCGGTGAGGAACTCGGCCTCATCGGCCTGACCGCCGTGCTGATGCTGTTCTGCGTCTTCGTCATTCGCGGTCTGCGGACCGCGCTGGCGGTGCGCGACAGCTTCGGCAAGCTGCTGGCCGCGGGCCTGTCGTTCACCATCGCGATCCAGTTGTTCGTGGTGGTCGGCGGCGTCACCAAGCTGATCCCGCTGACCGGTCTCACCACCCCGTTCGTGTCCTACGGCGGCTCGTCGCTGCTGGCCAACTACGCGCTGCTGGCGCTGCTGATCAAGGTGTCCGACGCGGCGCGCGCGCCCGCGCCGGTGCGCAAGAAGGCGCCGGAGCCGATCGCGGAGGCGCCCACCCAGATGGTGCGCCGGCCGCCGAAGGGGGGCCTCGCGTGAACACGCCGCTGCGCCGGGTCGCGATGGCCGTCATGGTCATGGTGCTGGCCCTGCTCGCCAACGCGACCTACGTCCAGGTCTTCAAGGCCGACAGCCTGCGCAACGATCCGCGCAACGTCCGGGTGCTACTGGACGAGTACGCCCGCCAGCGCGGGCAGATCTCCGCCCAGGGCACCGTGCTGGCGAGTTCGGTGTCCACCGACGACCGCTACCGGTACCTGCGCACCTACCCGACCGATCCGCTGGGCTACGCGCCGGTCACCGGCTTCTACTCCATGCAGTACGGCAGCACCGGGCTCGAGCACGCCGAGGACTCGGTGCTCAACGGCTCGGACAACCAGCTGTTCGGGCGGCGGCTCATCGACATGGTGTCCGGCCGGGATCCGCGCGGCGGCAACGTGATCACCACGATCAACCCGGTGATGCAGCAGGTGGCGTACGAGCAGCTCACCGCGAAGGGCTACACCGGGTCGGTGGTGGCCATCGAGCCGAGCACCGGCCGCATCCTGACCATGGTGTCGACCCCGTCCTACGACCCGAACCTGCTGTCCGGGCACGACGGCGCCGCCTCGGCGCAGGCGTGGCAGACTCTGCGCACCGATCCGCGCCAGCCGATGCTCAATCGCGCCGTCTCGCAGACCTATCCGCCGGGCTCCACGTTCAAGGTGATCACCACCGCGGCCGCGCTGGCCAACGGCGTCGCCAAGCCGGACGATCAGCTCACCGCCGCGCCCCGCATCACGCTGCCGGACACCACCACCACGCTGGAGAACTACAACGGGAGCCATTGCGGCCCCGGCGATTCCGACACCGCGTCGCTCGCCGAGGCGTTCAAGCGCTCGTGTAACACGGCTTTCGTGGAACTCGGTATCAAGGTGGGGGCCGCGCGGCTCAAGGACGAGGCCGCCGCCTTCGGTATCGGGCAGCACCCCAACATTCCGATTCCGTGGGCGGACAGCACCGTCGGGACCATCCCGGACGGCGCGGCCCTGGGCCAGAGCAGCATCGGTCAGCGCGATGTGGCGCTCACCCCGCTGGACAACGCCGTCATCGCGGCCACCGTGGCCAACGGCGGCGTCCGCATGCAGCCGCATCTGGTGGATCAGCTGCAGGCGCCCGACCTGACCATGCTCGAGACCATCAAGCCGATGTCGGTCGGGCAGGCGATCAGCGCCCCGGTGGCCACCCAGCTGACCAACATGATGATCGAATCGGAGAAGAACACCCAGGGCGGCGGCCAGCGGGCCTACCAGATCGCCTCGAAGACGGGCACCGCCGAACACGGTAGCGACCCGCGCAACACCCCGCCCCACGCCTGGTACATCGCGTTCGCGCCGGCGCAGAAACCGCAGATCGCGATCGCGGTGATCGTCGAGAACGGCGGCGACCGCTCGCTGGCCGCCACCGGCGGCTCGGTCGCGGCCCCGGTCGCCCGCGCGGTGCTCGATGCCGGACTGGGGGGCTGAACGACATGAAGGCGCAAGGTAGACAGGGTCTGGAATGCTGAACAACGGTGCGATGATCGCGGACCGCTACCGGCTGCAGCGGCTCATCGCCACCGGCGGGATGGGCCAGGTCTGGGAAGCGCTCGACACCCGCCTCGACCGCCGCGTCGCGGTCAAGGTGCTCAAGGCGGAGTTCTCCGCCGACCCCACGTTCCGGCACCGGTTCCGGACCGAGGCCAGGACGACGGCACAGCTGAACCATCCGGGTATCGCGGGCATCTACGACTACGGCGAGACGCTCGATCCGTCGGGTGGCGAAATGGCCTACCTGGTCATGGAACTGGTGCAGGGCGAACCGCTCAACGCGGTGCTGTCCCGGCTCGGGCGGCTCTCGGTCCAGCAGGGCCTGGACATGCTCGAGCAGACCGGGCGCGCGCTGCAGGTGGCGCACTCGGCGGGCGTGGTGCACCGGGACGTCAAACCCGGCAACATCCTCGTCACCCCCACGGGCCAGGTGAAGATCACCGACTTCGGCATCGCCAAGGTCGTGGACGCCTCGCCGGTGACCAAGACCGGCATGGTCATGGGCACCGCGCAGTACATCGCGCCCGAGCAGGCCACCGGCGAGGACGCCACCTCGGCCTCGGACGTGTACGCGCTCGGCGTGGTCGGCTACGAGGCGCTGGCGGGGGAACGGCCCTTCACCGGCGACGGCGCGCTCACCGTCGCGATGAAGCACGTGCGCGAGACCCCGCCGCCGCTGCCCGCCGATCTGCCGCCGAACGTGCGCGAGCTGATCGAGATCACCATGGCCAAGGATCCGCAGCAGCGCTTCGCCACCGGCGGCGAGTTCGCCGACGCGGTGGCCGCGGTGCGCGCGGGCCGCCGCACGCCCACCCCCGGCGGCGGCATCGC
The DNA here is from genome assembly GCF_053981095.1 of Nocardia sp. NPDC003693. Taxonomy (NCBI): domain Bacteria; kingdom Bacillati; phylum Actinomycetota; class Actinomycetes; order Mycobacteriales; family Nocardiaceae; genus Nocardia; species Nocardia sp. NPDC003693. The sequence goes on along the minus strand of NZ_JBSFNO010000027.1, from coordinate 46,951 downwards.
CCCGACCGGCGCCACCCGGGTGCTGCCGCCCGGGCCGACGGTGATCATCCCCAACGCGCCGCGTCCCGACTCGGCCACCACCCGGTACCCGACGCCGCCGCAGCCGATGCGCCAGCCCCCGCCCGCGCCGCCGACCGGCGCGACGGTCATGATGTCCGGGTCGCAGACCCCGGTGGGCCACACCGCTTTCGGTGCGCCCCCGGCCGGTGAGCCGGAGCCGCAGGGCCGGTTCACCAACAGTCAGAAGGCCCTGGCCGGACTCGGTGTCGGCGCGCTGATCCTGGGCGCCGCGGCGGGTTTCGTGCTGCTCAGCGGGACGCCGGACGATCCGGCCCCGACCACCCGGACCAGCGCCGTCATCGCGCCGACCGCGCCGCCGAGTACGACCACGACCACCGTTCCGCCCACTACGACGAAGGAGAAGCCGGTTCCGCCACCGGTGACCACCTACGAGCCGCCGCCCACCACCGAGGAACCGCCGACCACGACGGTGCCGCCGACGACGACGCCGCCGGTGACCACCACGGTTCCCAAGACCACGACCACGGTCCCGCCGACCACGACCGCGCCGCCGACCACCACGGCGGGCGCGACCACGACCACCACGGCGGGCCGTCCGGGCATCGGCATACCATCATTCCCAATTCCCGGTGCTCGAGGAGTCGAGGGCGCAACCGACAGTGATCCAGCCATCCCCCAAGGACAGCGATGACGACCCCGAAGAACCTCTCGTCCCGCTATGAGCTGGGCGAGATCATCGGTTTCGGCGGCATGTCCGAGGTGCACAAGGCGCGCGACATGCGCCTGGCCCGGGATGTGGCGATCAAGGTCCTGCGCGCCGACCTGGCCCGGGACCCCACGTTCTACCTGCGCTTCAAGCGCGAGGCCCAGAACGCGGCGGCGCTGAACCATCCGGCCATCGTCGCGGTCTACGACACCGGCGAGGCCGAGGTGGACGGCGGCCCGCTGCCGTACATCGTCATGGAGTACGTCGACGGCGACACCCTGCGCGACATCGTGCGCGGCAAGGGCCCGATGCCGCCCCGGCGCGCCATGGAGATCATCGCCGATGTGTGTGCGGCGCTGGACTTCTCGCATCGAAACGGCATCGTGCACCGCGACATGAAGCCCGCCAACATCATGATCAACCGTGCGGGCGCGGTGAAGGTCATGGACTTCGGCATCGCGCGCGCCCTCGCCGACAGCTCCAACCCCATGACCCAGACCGCCGCGGTCATCGGCACCGCGCAGTACCTGTCGCCGGAACAGGCGCGCGGCGAACAGGTCGACGCGCGCTCGGACGTGTACTCGGTCGGCTGCGTGCTGTACGAAATCCTCACCGGCGAACCGCCTTTCACCGGCGACTCACCGGTAGCGGTGGCGTACCAGCACGTCCGGGAGGACCCCCGGCTGCCCTCGCACGTACTGCCCAGCGTCCCACGCGAACTCGACTCGGTCGTGCTCAAGGCCATGAGCAAGAACCCGGCCAACCGGTACCAGACCGCCGCGGAGATGCGCGCCGACCTGATCCGCGTGCTGGGCGGGCAGAAGCCCACCGCGCCCATGGTCATGAGCGACGAGGACCGCAACAGCTTCCTCGACGACGACCTGCCGCCCCCGCGCAGCTACCGCACGGTCGAGCGCCGCGACGACACCACCGAACAGGAGATCGTCGACAACGACGGCAACCCGCGGCGCACCGCGCTCATCGTGGCCGGCGTGCTCGGCACCCTCGCCGTCGCCTTCGGCCTGTTCTGGGCGCTGCTCGGGCCCGGAAGCAACGCCGAGCAGATCACCGTGCCGGACATGGCGAACAAGAACGGCGAACTGGCGCAACGCGATCTGGAGCGGCTCGGCTTCACCGTCGTCAAGGCCAGCAAGGCCGACGGCAAGATCGCCGAGGGCAACGTGATCTCCAGCCAGCCGCTGGGCGGCTCGCGCATCGACAAGGGCAGCACCGTCACCCTGCAGATCTCGTCGGGGCCCTCGCAGGTCCCGGTGCCGCGCCTGGCCGGGCTCACCCAGCAGCAGGCCGAACAGCAACTGAACGCGGTGGGCCTGCGGCTCAATCCGGAAACCCAGCGCGAGGCCTCCGCCGCCGAGGAGAAGGACAAGGTCACCAGCCAGGTCCCGGGCGAAGCCCAGAAGATCGACGCCGGCGGACTGGTCACCATCACCCTCGGCTCGGGTCCGGAGAAGGTCCGCGTCCCCGACGTCATCGGCCAGAACATCGATGTGGCCCAGCCGAACCTGACCGAGAGCGCGGGCTTCAAGGTCACCGTGCAGGAGGTGCCGAACTCCCAGCCCAAGGGCACCGTCATCGGCACCACCCCGGGCGCGGGCACCATGGCGGACAAGGGTTCCGCGATCACCGTGCAGGTCTCGAGCGGCGATCAGATCCCCATGCCCAGCCTCATCGGGCTGTCCCCGGCGCAGGCCGTGGACATCCTGCGCCAGCGTGGCTGGAACGGTCAGATCAGCCAGACCACGCAGAGCACGCTGGACGCCTCCGCCGTGGGCCGGGTGCTCGCACAGCAGCCGACGGCCGGATCGTCCATCTCCAAGAGCCAGACGGTGACCATCACGACAGGGGTCTTGTCCCTGGGACCGCCGTGAGACCCGGCCGATAGACCACGAAAGCCGCACCCGTGGGTGCGGCTTTCGTCGTTCCGGGGCGAGACATCCCGCCCGGCAGCCCGATTCGGCCCGGCGGGCGCGAAAGTCAGAGCGACAGATGCCGGTTCATCGACATGGCCTCGTCGGCCAGATCCCCCAGCTCCACGACCTCGACGCCGTGCTCTCGCAGTTTCTCCACACCCTGGCAGTTGTCCACGAAGGTCCCCGGCTCGCGCCAGGCGATGACCACGCGGCGGATGCCCGCGGCCAGTATCCGGTCGGCACAGGGCTTGCGATCCTGGCTCGCGCGCTGCGAACAGGGCTCGAGGGTGCTGTAGAGGGTGGCGTGCGGCAGCCGGGAATCGCCGGGTTCGAGCTTGTTCAGGGCCGATTCCTCGGCGTGCACCTTCTCATCCGTCTCACGGGACCAGCCGTGGATGATCTCCACGCCGTCCGCGCCGACGATGACCGCGCCCACCGAGAACGCGGTCGAACTGGGCGGGCTCAGGCGGGCGAGGCCGATCGCGTGCCGCATCCAGCCGCGATCGGTGCGTGCCTCATCGTTCTTGTGCGGCATGGACATCCGGACCCTCCTTGGGCAGATAGCGCAGCACGGCCACATCTCCGACGCGGCCGACCTCGGCCAGCCGCATGCGATACGCGGGACCGCCCGGGAATTCGGCGGGCCCGAGAAAACGCGGGGCGGCGGGATCGCCCACCACCAGGGGCGCGACGGCCATGCTGAGCTCGTCGGCCAGACCCGCGGACAGGAAGGCGGTGTGTATCGAGCCGCCGCCCTCGACCATCAGCCGGCCGACACCCCGCCGTCCTAGATCGTCCAGCAGTGCGGCGAAGTCGATCGCGTGGCCCAGGGACACGACATCGGCGCAGGCATCGAGCCGCCCGCCCAGCGCGATTCGCCCGGAATCGGTGGTGTAGAGCACCCGGTCGCCGCCGGCGTGCCACAGCCGCGCCGCCGGGCTCACCGCGCCGGACGCCGAGACGACCACGCGCAGCGGGTATTCGGGCTTGCCCGCGGCCAGCCGCCGCGACCGGCGGTCGGCGCTGTCGACCAGCAGTCGCGGATCATCACCGCGCAGGGTGCCCGCGCCGATGAGGATCGCGTCCGACTCCGCCCGCAGCTCGTCCACCCGGTCGAAGTCGGCGGCGTTGGACAGCAGCAGGCGGTCCGGGGACGCGTCGTCGATGTACCCGTCGACGCTCACGGCGACCGACAGCAGCACGTACGGCCGCGCACCGGGCGCACTCATACGAGGGCCGCGACCTCCGCCTCGAGCCTGGACACCAGGGCCTCGTCCGGGCGTTCGCCGCACACGCCCAGCCAGTTCGCGAGCATGCGATGCCCGCCCTGGGTGAGCACGGACTCGGGATGGAACTGCACGCCGTGGATGGGCAGGGTGCGGTGCCGCATGGCCATGACGATGCCGGACTCGGTGCGGCCCAGCACCTCCAGCTCCGGCGGCATGGTCTCCTCGACCACGGTCAGCGAGTGGTAGCGGGTGGCGATGAACGGATCCGGCAGCCCGGCCAGCACGCCCGCGCCGATGTGGAAGACCTCGCTGGTCTTGCCGTGCAGCAGTTCCGGGGCGCGGGTGACGGTCGCGCCGAACGCCGCGCCGATGGCCTGATGGCCGAGGCAGACCCCGAGCAGCGGGCGCTCGTTCCGGGCCGCGGCCCGGACCAGGTCCATGCTGGCGCCACCGCGCTCGGGCGTACCCGGCCCGGGCGAGATCAGCACACCGTCGAAGTCCCGCACCACGGCGTCCACGTCGGCCAGCCGTGCGTCGTCGTTGCGCCAGACGGTCGCCTCGGCACCCAGTTGGCCCAGGTACTGCACCAGGTTGAACACGAAGCTGTCGTAGTTGTCGACGACCAGAACACGCATGAGTCGAGAGTAGTTGGCCTGCGCCTGCGCGTCGCACGCAATACCGGGTTGGCCCGCGCGTCCACAGTGATCCACAACCCCGTACACAACGATCACGGATCGTTCCTTCCCCAGCCGGTGAACTTTGGGGCACGCTTGCCACAGAGACCCGGGCAGACCGCCCGGTCCCGGAGTTCGGGGGCCGATCCCTCGACACTCCTCACGGGGCTTGGGGAAGCAGTCCCCGAGTGACCTGGGATAATCTCATCGAGACTGCACGCCGAAATTGAGGACGTCATGCCCAAGTCGAAGGTCCGGAAGAAGACCGACTACACGATCAACCCGGCCAGCCGTACGCCCGTGAAGGTGAAATCGGCCGGGCCGTCGCCGGTCTGGTACGTGTCCATCATGCTGGGCTTCATGCTCGCGGGCCTGGTCTGGCTGCTGGTCTACTACCTGGCCGCCGAGCAGATCTCCTGGATGAACGACCTCGGGCCGTGGAACTTCCTGATCGGTTTCGGCCTGATGGTCGTCGGCCTGATCATGACCATGCGCTGGCGATGATCGCCTTACACGATTGTTATTCATACACACCTGTGGATAACCGTGTGGACAACTCGAGGAGAGACTGGGGACAGTGACCGAGCCCACCCCTCGACTCGACTGGGCCACCCCCCTGCCCGCGGTGATCGCCTGCGGAATCGGCGGCCTCGGGCTGCTCGTGGCGAGCGCGCTCGCCACCGACGCGGCGGGCAGGCTGCTCATCGGGGTGGCCGCGCTCGGCCTGATCTTCCTGTCCGTCCTCGGGTTCCGGCAGCGCCCGCGCCTGGCCGTGGAACCCGGTGATCCGCCGCGAATCGTGGTGCGCGGCCTGACCGGGGCCCAGCGCTACACCCCGGACCGCATCGTGCGCACCCGCGTGATCAGCTACCGCCGGCTCGGCCGGCGCATGCCCATGCTGGAGATGGACATCGCCGAACCCGACGGCGACGAGCGGCTGCTCATCTTCGGCCGCTGGGATCTGGGCACCCATCCCGAGGACGTCATGGACGTCCTGCGGGCCTACCTTCCGCGCTGATCGTCCCGCGGCGCGCTAGTTCAGCAGATCGGTGAAGTCCGGCGCGCCCACCGCGATGGCCGCGATCGTGATGACGGCCAGCGCCGCCACCGACGCCCAGCCGATGGCCATGGCCGCCTGCGGGGTCTTCGCCTTCAGCCAGCGCGGCAGGTACAGGATCCCGCCCGCGGCCAGTGTGCCCACGAACAGCCCGCCCAGGTGCCCGAGCATCGAGATGCCCGGGACCGCGAAGGTGATGATCAGGTTGAGCACCAGCAGCATCAGGATCTGCGTGAGGTTCTGCCGGGTGCGCAGCATGATCACCGCGACCGCGCCGAACAGGCCGAAGATCGCGCCGGAGGCGCCGACCGTGGCCACCCCCGGATTTCCGAGCACCGTCACCGCCGCCGAACCGCCCAGCAGCGACACCAGATACACCGAGACGTAGCGCGCCCGGCCCAGCGCGGCCTCGCAGTAGGGGCCGAGCACGTACAGCGCGAACATGTTCGCCAGCAGATGCAGCGGGCCGTAGTGCAGGAACCCGGAACCGATGACCCGCCACCACTCGCCCTCACCGACCAGGGCGGGAATGAGGCGCCAATCCCGGAACAGCTGCGAATCGGTGTTCTGGACCGGGTTCTTCGCCTGGAACGCGGTGAGCGCGAAGACCAGGACGTTCAGCCCGATGAGCGTCCAGGTGACGTACGGCTTGCCGACCGCCGACTGCACCGCGCCGGTCATCGTGCGGACCGGCCGCACATCGCGGCGGCCCTGCTGCACGCATTCCACGCAGTGCTGCCCGACCGCGGCCGGGGTGAGGCACTCCGGGCAGGCCGGGCGCCCGCACCGGGTGCACCCCAGACCGGTGGGCCGGTCGGGGTGCCGGAAACAGGTCGGTGCGGGCTGGTGCGGGTTCATGTCGAATTCTCTTCTGGATCGGGTGAACTCAGGAGATGGTGATGCTGGAGATCGCGATCTCGTCCTTGGGACGGTCGTTGCGATCGGTCGCCGCGGTGGCGATGGTGTCGACCACCTTGCGCGAATCCGGGTCGAGCACCTCGCCGAAGATGGTGTGCTTGCGGTTGAGGTGCGACTGCGGGCCCACGGTGATGAAGAACTGCGAACCGTTGGTGCCCGGGCCGGCGTTGGCCATGGCCAGCAGGTAGCCGCGGTCGAAACGCAGTTCCGGGTGGAACTCGTCCTTGAACTCGTACCCCGGGCCGCCGCGGCCGGTGCCGGTCGGGTCGCCGCCCTGGATCATGAAGCCGTCGATGATCCGGTGGAACACGGCGCCGTCGTAGAACGGGCCGGAATTGGTGCCCGAGGCGTTCGGGGTGGTGTACGGCGCGGAACCGTCGGCGAGCCCGAGGAAGTTGCGGACGGTCGCGGGGGCGTGGTTACCGAAGAGCGCGATCTTGATATCGCCGAGGTTGGTGTGCAGCGTCGCCACGGCGGTCTGATTCGGTGAGGTCACGGAGCCAAGGGTAGTTGGTTGCGCGTCCAGGGTTTCCCGACACTCGGGACCGGCGCGACCCGAGCCGGGGCCGTCCCCACCGCAAACACCGCCGGTCACGAGATTCACCGCACTTCCTGCCCGAATCCGGGCAGATAAGTTGCGGAGTAGGGGTGATCATGGCAGGTTCGGTGCGGTGAATGACGGGGTTCCGGCCGATCTGGTGCGCCACGTGGCGGCGTCCACCGGGCTACCCGCAGCGGTCGCGGCCCGAGTGGTCGCCGATGTCGCCGGATACTTCGACGAGACCGCCGAACAGTTCGTGCGACGCAGACACGCCGAACTGCAGCGCCGGCAGGTGCGCAACGCCGAGATCTGGCGGCAGCTCGCCGCCGAACTCGCCGGGCGGCCGGTCGCCGCCCCGGAATTCACCGAACGGCAACTGCGCCGCATCGTCTACGGATAGAGGAGAGCCTCGCCGCAATGTGTGGAATCGTCGGATACATCGGGCACCGCGACGCCGTGCCGGTCCTGCTCGAGGGCCTGCATCGGCTCGAATACCGCGGGTACGACTCCGCCGGACTCGCCATCCCGCACCGGGGCCGGTTGCGGATCACCAAAACCCAAGGGCGGGTGCAGGATCTGCGTAACCGGGTGGACGCCGAGGGCGCCCGCCTGCGCGGCAACGTCGGCATCGCGCACACCCGCTGGGCCACGCACGGCGAGCCCAGCGACGCCAACGCGCACCCGCACACCGACGGTGCCGGCCGAATCGCCGTGGTGCACAACGGGATCGTGGAGAACGCCGAGGAACTGCGCGCCGAATTGACCGCCGCGGGTGTGGAATTCGTCTCCGACACCGACACCGAGGCCATCGCCCACCTGGTGGCGGCCGCCCTGACCGACGCAGATTCCCTGGAAGACGCGGTCCGCACCGCGCTGCACCGCGTCGAGGGCACCTACGGGCTGCTCGTGCTCGACCCGCGCCGCCCCGACGAGCTCGTGGTCGCCCGCAACGGCAGCCCCATCGTGCTCGGCGTCGGCGACGGCGAGATGTTCGTCGCCTCGGACGTCGCCGCGCTGGTGCACCACACCCAGCGCGTGGTCTTCCTCGACGACGGCGAGCTGGCCACCGTGCGCGCGGGCGAATTCCGCACCAGCACACTCGGATTGGACGCGCGCCGCACCGACAAGACCCCGACCACCATCGCCATGGCGGCCGAGGACTACGCGCTGGGCGGCTACGACGACTTCATGCGCAAGGAGATGGCGGAGCAGCCCGACGCCGTCCGCCGCGCCCTGCGCGGCCGGCTCGACGAACGCTTCGCCACCGCCATCCTGGGCGGGCTGAACATGGACGCGCGCGAACTGCGCGGCATTCGCAAGGTGGTGTTCCTGGGCTGCGGCTCGGCCTACTACGCCGGACAGCTCGGCGCGCAACTGGTCGAGGAGCTGGCGCGCATTCCGGCGACCGCCGAACCCGCCTCCGAGTTCCGCTACCGCAACCCGGTGGTGGATCCGGACGCGCTGTACGTGGCCATCAGCCAGTCCGGGGAGACCCTGGACACCCTGGCCGCGGTCCAGGAGCTGCAGCGCAAGGGCGGGCGCGTGATCGGCGCGGTGAACGTGGTCGGCAGCGCGATCGCCCGCGAATGCGGCGCCGGGGTGTTCCTGCACGCCGGCCCCGAGGTCTCGGTGGCCTCCACCAAGGCGCTCACCAACATGACCGTGTCCTTCGCCATGCTGGCGCTGCTGCTCGGCCGGGTGCGCGACCTGTCCGCCGCGGGCGGCGAGCGCATCGTCGGCGGTCTGCGGGCACTGCCGGACGCCATCGAAGCGGTGCTCGCCCAGGACGCCGAGATCGCCGAGATCGCGGCCAACTACGCCAAGGCCCGCAGCATGTTCTTCGTCGGGCGGGTCCGCGGCTGGCCGGTGGCCCGCGAAGGGGCGCAGAAGCTCAAGGAGATCTCCTACATTCACGCCGAGGCGTACCAGGGCTCCGAGCTCAAGCACGGTCCACTGGCCCTGATCGACCCCGACATGCCCAGCGTGGTGCTGATCCCGGGTGACGAGCTGCTGGCCAAGAACATCACCACCATCGAGCAGATCAAGGCGCGCGGCGGGCCCGTCATCGCGGTCACCAACACCGAACTGCCCGAGGGACTGGCCGACGCGGTCATCCGGGTACCCGCGGTGGCGCCCGAACTCGACCCGATCGTTCTCACCATCCCGCTGCAGCTGCTGGCGTATCACACCGCCATCGCGCTGGACCGGGATGTGGACAAGCCCCGGAACCTGGCCAAGAGCGTCACGGTCGAATAGCGGACCGGCGACAAACGAGCGGGGCCCGGGGGTGTTCACCCCCGGGCCCCGCTCGGTCACGAATCGATTGGTGCGCGATGTCGCGTGCCGTGACACAGTGGTCGGATGGGACGCTCTCGCAAATCGATCATCTTGGCGGCACTGCTGGCAGCGGCCGGTGGGGCCGCCGCGTTCGTCCTGAGCCGGCGGCCGCAGCCGCCCGTCCCGGCGGCCGAGCCGCCGCGGCTGGGCTACTCCCGCAACGGCTCCGCGCCCGCCCCGCTGGCGGACGCGGAGACCAACCGCTGACCGCGGCTAGCGGCTCACCGAACGCTTGTACTGCCGCACCGCCAGCGGCACGAACACCACCAGGATCACCACCACCCAGATGAGGGTGGTCGCTACCGGATGCCGCATGGACCAGGCATCCGGCGGCGGGAACGCCGCACTGGTGTTGCCGAACAGCACGCGGGTGGCCTCGGTCAGCGCCGACACCGGATTCCACTCGGCGAAGACCTTGAGCGGGCCAGGCAGATCGTTGAGCGGCACGAAGGTGTTGGCCAGGAAGGTGAGTGGGAAGATCACCATGAACACCGCGTTGTTGAACACCTCGGGCGCGCGCACCATCAGGCCGATGACGGCCATGATCCACGAGATCGCGTAGGCGAACAGCAACAGCAGCACGTAGGCCAGCACCGCGTCCAGGAACGAGCCGCGAATGCGCCAGCCGACGACCAGACCAGCCAGCGACATGACGATCAGGCTCACCACGTTGATGACCACGTCGGCCAGGGTGCGGCCGATGAGCACCGCGGCCGGTTCCATGGGTAGCGAGCGGAAGCGGTCGATGATGCCCTTCTGAATGTCCTCGGCCAGGCTCAGACCCGTGAACGTGCCGCCGAAGACGACCGTCTGGGCGAAGATGCCGGCGATGAGGAATTCGCGGTAGCCACCCTCGAGACCCGGAATCTTGATGGCCGTGCCGAAGACGAACGCGAACAGCAGCACGAACATGATCGGCGACAGCGTCGAGAAGATCAGCACGTCCGGGACGCGGCGAATCTTGATGACGTTGCGCTTGGTGATGGTGAGGCTGTCGCTGACCAGCATCGAAGCGCGTTCGGCCAGCGACGGTTTCGCGGCGGTGACGACACTCATCAGTTCTGTCCTTCCGTCGTCGCGGCCTTGGCGCCGTTGACCAGATCCTCGGCCTCGTGACCGGTGAGGGTCAGGAACACGTCGTCGAGCGAGGGGCGGCGCAGTGCCACGTCGCGAATCACGACCTCGTGCTTGGCCAGCTGCCCGATCGCGTCGACCAGCGCCTGCGAGCCGTCGCTGACCGGGACGATGATGCGGCGCAGACCCGGCTCCAGCCGAATCTCCCCCTGTGCCAGGTTGATCAGCGCCTCGTGCGCGACGCCGAGACTGTCGACGTGGTCGACGGTCAACTCGATGCGGTCGCCGCCGACCAGGGCCTTGAGCTCATCGCTGGTGCCTTCGGCGATGACCTTGCCGTGGTCGATGACGGCGATGGAATCGGCCAAGCGATCGGCCTCCTCCAGATACTGGGTGGTGAGCAGGAGCGTGGTGCCGCCGGCGACCAGTTCCTCGATGACGTCCCAGAGATCAAGGCGCGCACGGGGATCCAGGCCGGTGGTCGGCTCGTCCAGGAACAGCACGGGCGGATTGGCGACCAGGGCGCCCGCCAGGTCGAGCCGGCGGCGCATACCGCCGGAGTAGCCCTTGACCGGGCGATCGGCGGCGTCGGAGAGCCGGAAGCGCTCCAGCAGTTCGCGGGCGCGCTCCTTACTGCGCTTGGTACCCATGTGATAGAGCCTGCCCACCATCTCGAGGTTCTCGAAACCGGTGAGATATTCGTCGACCGCGGCGTACTGCCCGGAGGTGCCGATCCGAGATCGCAAGAGCTGCGGCTCTTTCAGCACATCCACACCGGAGACCGTGGCCCGGCCGGAGTCGGGGATGAGCAGGGTAGTGAGTACGCGCACCGTGGTCGTCTTACCCGCGCCGTTGGGGCCGAGCAGTGCGGTGACTGTGCCCTCCGGCACGGATAGATCGAGTCCGTCGAGTGCGACCGTCCGGCCGTACTTCTTGACCAGACCCTCGGCGACTACTGCGTCGGGCATGATTCTCCTGATGTCGTGTGGTGAGGCGCTCGCAGGGGGTCTGAACTGCGCGAACGCCACGGAACGAGATCGGACATATGGGGCAAGTATCGTCCGAATCGCCGCGAAATGTCACCTGAATAACACCGCGGTTCCGGTACGAACACATGTTCGCACAGGGGTACGACAGGTTTCGGTGCAAAAAATCTTCCGAACGCGATGCCCCGATGGCCACGCGATCTGCCGGTGTCGCGTAGGATCGTTTTCGTCGGCCCCTCCCCCCCGGGCCGACCCTACGCGGGCCTCGGCTAACTCCCCCCCTTCGCCGAGGCCCGCCCCCATGTCCGGGGTAGGTTCGCCCGCCGGGGCGACGAGGGATCAATCAGACGAATCAGACCAACGGCCGGATCTCGTTGCGGCGCAACACATGACCGTGCAGGCGGTTGATGCCGCGGACGCGGACCGTGCGCAGGTGCCGCAGATCGAACTGCGGATCGGAGCTGATCTCCTGTGCCGCACCGTCATCGATGAGCACCGTGCCCGGCCGGGCCACACCCGTGAGGCGCGCGGCCACGTTCACCACCGACCCGTAGAGGTCCCCGAAGCGTTGCAGGACTTCGCCGTACGCCAGACCCACCCGCAACTCCTGGGTGACGCCGTGCGAGGCCGTGGCGGCCTCCTGGATGGCCAGCGCGATGCGCGCGCCCTGCTCGGCGCTGTAGGACGCGAACATGACCTCGTCGCCCACGTTCTTGATCACCCAGCCGCCGTTGGCGGTGATGGCGTTGCTGGTGGCCGCCTCGAACGCCTCCAGCAGCGCCGCCAGCTCTTCCACCTCCAGGTGCCGGGTCAGGCGGGTGTACCCCACCATGTCCGCGAAGCCGACCGCCAGCATGCGCTGGGTGTCCCCCGCGTACGTGCCCTCGTCCAGCGAACGGGCCAGGGCCGCGTCCAGGTGCCGGCGCCACGCGTAGGAGTGCAGCGCCTCGAAATCGGACACCACCTCCTCGGTGGCCGCGCGCGCCACCTCGGCCCGATCCGCGCCCGGATCCTCCGCCAGCCGGTTGGCGATCCGCGCCTGGATCTCCTCGGTCACCAGATCGACCTGCCACTCCGCGAGCCGCGCCATCGACCGGCCCAGGGTGCGCGCGGTGGTGGTCTGCCGGTGAATGTCCGCTTCCGCGAGCACATTCAGGCGCGCGAAGGTCCGCGCGGCCTGAATATCGGCGTCGGTGTACTCGACGGCGTCGTCGTCGGGATCGGCCGGGAAACCCAGCGCGACCCACAGCCTGCGGGTCAGCGAGGACGGCACCCCGGTGCGCCGGGCGACTTCGCGGCGGTTGTACTTGCGGGGACCGTTGAGCAGGTACGGCTCGACCACGGATTGGACGAGTTTGGAGATTTCCGTGGCAGCCATGCAGTCACCTTACGGGGCGATCAGGCGCCGGTTCAGCGCACTGTCTCGTGTCACAACCGAGCACCGTTCGTGTCATGAGGAACAGCGGCGGCGGATTCCCCGGCACCGGGCCCGGGACGGTCGGCGGGTTCGTGGACACCGCGGACGCGCGACACGGCCAAGATCACTGATGTGGGCTTGACCTGCGAGAGATTGTGGAGCCTAGGGGAATCGAACCCCTAACCCCTGCCTTGCAAAGGCAGTGCTCTGCCAATTGAGCTAAGGCCCCGAACGGGACGAGTCCCGAAGAGGATCACATCAGCGAGTGGTTACCTCGTGCCAGAGATCCGCGTCGCTGCGCTGACGGAGCTTGCTGATTCCGAAGATCACCGCGACGACTACACCGACCGTGAGGAGAAATTTCATGAATCCCACCCTACTGTGATGTTCGAGAGTGGGCCTAGGAGGACTTGAACCTCCGACCTCTTCGTTATCAGCGAAGCGCTCTAACCGCCTGAGCTATAGGCCCTCATCCGGTTCAGAGTGTGTCACCCTGACCGAGGCAGAAGATTACCGGATGACCGTGCGGATAAGCAAAACGGCCGGTCACCGGCCTGAAATTACAGGCGGGACCGGCCGTTTCGGCACGGGATCAGCGACCGTTAATCGGGGTCCGCCAGGGTCACCTGGATACCGCCGACGAGATCGCAGCACTGGTTGTAGACGAACACGCCCACCGTGGAGAGCGCGGTGAGCAAAACCACATTGATGAGGCCGATGACGCCGGCGTAGCCGAAGACCGAGCCCGCGTCGATGATTCCCGAGGACGAACTGTCCGACACCATGTCGGTGAAGGTGCTGTTGAGCCGCTCCCACACGCCCATGCCCTCGAGCACGAGGTACAGCATGCCGACCGCCAGCATCCACACGAAGAACATGGCCACGCTGATCACCAGCGAAACCTTCAGCGTGGACCAGGGATCGATGTGGCGCACCTGCACGGTGGCGCGCAGCGGCTCACCGGTGGCCGCGGCCTGCGCCACCGCCGCCGGAGCGGACGGCGACACCGGACCGGCCGGCGGAATCGGTTCCGGCATGGGCAGCGGATGCCGGATCTCCGACAGGTCCGGCAGATCCTTCACCAGCTCCGGACGGGCGATGCTGCGGGTCGGTCCGTCGATGCCGACGGACTTCACCATGGCGGCCTCCTTGCGGGCCGCCTTGGCCGCGAGGTCCGCGGTCGTGCGGGCGTTGGAGGCGCCGGCGTTCAGGCCGCCGCCGCCGAGCCCGCCACCGCCGCCGAGCCCACCGCCGCCCAGACCGCCGCCGCCCGCCGGGCGACCGGTGGTGGGCGACTGGCCCGGCCGGTACAGGTTGGACTGCGGCTCGCGCTGCGGCAGCTGCGACCAACCCCCGTCCTGATACGGCGAATTCCCAGCCTGACCCTCCACCGCCTCGGGAGCGGCCGCCTCGGACTGGTCCGTCGTGCGCGCCCCGGGTGCCTCCGGCGCGAAATCGCCGGAGGCGTCCGGCGTTTCGTGCGGTTGCGGCACACCGCCCTCGTTCCCGGATCCCGGACGCGGGCGCGGCGGAATCGGGGACGGTGCGATTCTCTCGGTCACACCGTTGGCGTGACCGCGCTGGTCATTCGGCTGATTCGTGGTCAATGGTGAATCCTTCGATCCGTTGTGCCGCCGCTGTGTGGTGAAACTACTGCTTCGCCGAATCGCCGGTGTCGTCATCGGCGACCTGGTCGGGCTCGTCCGCGTTCCGCGCGATCGCAAGCAACGTATCGCCCTCGCCGAGGTTCATCAATCGCACACCCTTGGTCTGGCGTCCGGCTTTACGAACCTGATTGGCCGCAGTGCGAATAACTCCGCCGCCCGAAGTGATGGCATACAGCTCGTCGTCATCGTTGACGATGAGCGCCCCGACCAGACTGCCACGTTTCGGGTCGTACTGAATGGTCAATACACCCTTTCCGCCACGGCCCTGAGCGGTGTACTCGTCGATCGCGGTGCGCTTGGAGTACCCACCCGCGGTCGCGACAAGCAGGTAGATTCCGTCGCCGTCGCGAACCACGTTGAGCGAGAGCAGTTCATCGTCCGCGTTGAACCGCATGCCCTGCACGCCGGAGGTCGCGCGGCCCATCGGGCGCAGCACCTCGTCGTTGGCGGAGAAGCGGATCGACTGGCCGTGCGCGGACACCAGGAGCAGATCGTCCTCGGCCGAACACAGTGCGGCGCCGACCAATTCGTCGTTGTCGCGCAGGTTCACGGCCACGATGCCGCCGGTCCGGTTGGAGTCGAAGTCGGTCAGGCGCGACTTCTTGACCAGGCCGTTGCGGGTGGCGAGCACCAGGTGCGGGGCGTCCTCGTAGGTCTTGAGCTGAATGACCTGCGCGATCTTCTCGTCCGGCTGGAAGGCCAGCAGGTTCGCCACGTGCTGACCGCGCGCGGTGCGCAGCGCCTCGGGCAGCTCGTACGCCTTGGCCCGGTACACCCGGCCCTTGTTGGTGAAGAACAGCAGCCAGTCGTGCGTGGAGGTGATGAAGAAGTGCCGGACGATGTCGTCCTGCTTGAGACCCGCGCCCTGCACGCCCTTGCCGCCGCGCTTCTGCGACCGGTAGAGGTCGGTCTTGGTGCGCTTGGCGTACCCGGTCTCGGTGATGGTGACCACCACGTCCTCGCGGGCGATCAGATCCTCGTCCGCGACATCGCCGTCGGCGGCGATGATCCGGGTGCGGCGATCGTCGCCGTGCTTGTCGACGATCTCGGCCAATTCGTCACGGACGATCGAGCGCTGGCGCTCGGGCCGCTCCAGGATGTCCTTGAGATCGGCGATCTCGAGCTCGATCTTGGCCAGCTCGTCGATCAGCTTCTGGCGCTCGAGAGCGGACAGGCGGCGCAGCTGCATGTCCAGGATCGCGGTCGCCTGGACCTCGTCGATCTCGAGCAGCTGCATCAGGCCCGTGCGGGCGGTGTCGGTGTCGGCCGAGCGGCGGATCAGGGCGATGACCGCGTCCAGCTGATCGAGCGCCTTCACCAGGCCGCGCAGGATGTGGGCCCGCTCCTCGGCCTTGCGCAGCAGGTACTTGGTGCGCCGGACGATCACTTCCAACTGGTGCGTCACGTACAGCCGGATCATCTGATCCAGGCGCAGCGTGCGCGGCACCCCGTCCACGATCGAGAGCATGTTCGCGCCGAACGAGGTCTGCAGCTGGGTGTGCTTGTAGAGGTTGTTCAGCACCACCTTGGCGATGGCGTCGCGCTTGACCGTGACCACGATGCGCATGCCGACGCGGTCCGAGGACTCGTCGTGGATGTCCGAGACGCCCGCGATCTTGCCGTCCTTGACCTGCTCGGCGATCGCGTTGATGAAGTTGTCGGTGTTGACCTGGTACGGCAGCTCGGTGATGACGATCGTGGTGCGACCGCGCGAGTCCTCCTCGATCTCCACCACGCCGCGCATGCGGATCGAGCCGCGGCCGGTCCGGTACGCGTCGTTGATGCCCTGGGTGCCCACGATCAGGCCCGCGGTCGGGAAATCCGGGCCCTTCACGCGCTCCATGCACGCCTCGAGGGTGGCTTCCTCGTCGGCGAGGTGGTTGTCCAGCGCCCAGAAGATCGCCTCGGCCAGCTCGGTGAGGTTGTGCGGCGGGATGTTGGTGGCCATACCGACGGCGATGCCGTTGGAGCCGTTCATCAGCAGCGCGGGCACGCGTGCCGGGAGCACGACCGGCTCCTGCGTCTTGCCGTCGTAGTTCGGCGTGAAATCGACCGTCTCGTGGTCGATCTCGCGCAGCATCTCCATCGCGAGCGGGGTCAGGCGGCACTCGGTGTAGCGCATGGCGGCCGCGCCGTCGTTGCCGCGCGAACCGAAGTTGCCCTGCCCGTCGACCAGCGGATAGCGCAGCGACCAGGGCTGGGCCATGCGGACGAGGGTGTCGTAGATCGCCGTGTCACCGTGCGGGTGGTAGTTGCCCATGGTGTCGGCGACCGGGCGCGCGGACTTCACGTAGCTGCGGTCCGGGCGGTAGCCGTTGTCGTACATCGCGTACAGGATCCGGCGGTGCACCGGCTTCATGCCGTCGCGCACCTCGGGCAGCGCGCGCCCGACGATGACGCTCATGGCGTAGTCGATGTAGGAGTTCTGCATCTCCTGCTGGATGTCGACCGGTTCGATGCGGTCGCCGCCCGACGGGGGAAGCTCGGTCTCAGTCATGAATTGGTCTCCGTAGGAAGTCTTTTGGATGGTTCCGGACGCAGGAGGGGCCTAGGGGAATCGAACCCCCGGGCCCTGCCTCGCTAGACGTCGAGGAACCGAACGTCCTTGGCGTTGCGTGTGATGAAGCTGCGGCGCGCCTCCACGTCCTCACCCATGAGGATCGAGAAGAGCTCGTCGGCCGCGGCCGCGTCGTCGAGCGTCACCAGACGCAGGACGCGGACCGTCGGATCCATGGTGGTCTCCCACAGCTCCTTCGGGTTCATCTCGCCCAGACCCTTGTAGCGCTGGATGCCGTCGTCCTTGTTGATCTTCTTGCCGGCGGCCAGACCGGCCTCCAGCAGCCCGTCGCGCTCGCGGTCGGAGTACGCGAACTCCGGCTCGCTGCGCTGCCACTTGAGCTTGTACAGCGGCGGCTGCGCGAGGTAGACGTGACCGTGCTCGACCAGCGGGCGCATGAAGCGGAACAGCAGGGTCAGCAGCAGCGTCGAGATGTGCTGGCCGTCCACGTCGGCGTCGGCCATCAGCACGATCTTGTGATAGCGCAGCTTGGCGATATCGAACTCGTCGTGGATGCCGGTGCCGAAGGCGGTGATGATCGCCTGGACCTCGTTGTTCTTGAGCACCTTGTCGATACGCGACTTCTCGACGTTGATGATCTTGCCGCGCAGCGGCAGGATCGCCTGGTACATCGAGTCGCGGCCGGACTTGGCCGAACCACCGGCGGAGTCGCCCTCCACGATGTAGATCTCGGACTTCACCGGATCCTTGGAGCGGCAGTCCGCCAGCTTGCCCGGCAGCCCGCCCAGGTCGGTCGCGGACTTGCGGCGCACCAGCTCGCGGGCCTTGCGCGCGGCCACGCGGGCCTGCGCGGACGAGACCGCCTTGGTGACAATGGTCTTCGCGTCCGCCGGGTTCGCCTCGAACCAGTGCGCGAGATGCTCGTTGCAGGTGCGCTGCACGAACGACTTGACCTCGGTGTTGCCCAGCTTGGTCTTGGTCTGGCCCTCGAACTGCGGGTCCGAGATCTTCACCGAGACGATGGCGGCCAGGCCCTCACGGATGTCGTCGCCGGTGAGGTTGCCGTCCTTCTCCTTGAGGAGCTTCTTGTCCTTCGCGTACTTGTTCACCACCGTGGTGAGCGCCGCGCGGAAGCCCTCCTCGTGGGTGCCGCCCTCGTGGGTGTTGATGGTGTTGGCGAAGGTGTGCACGGACTCGGAGTAGCCCGAGTTCCACTGCATGGCGACCTCGAGCTCGTGCCCGGTGCCCTTGCCGGTGAAGCCCACGATCGAATTGTGGATCGGGGTCTTGGTCCGGTTGATGTGCTTGACGTAGTCCTCGAGGCCGCCCGGGTAGTGGTAGGTCCGGGTCTTGACCTTCGGCTCGGCGGCCGGGGTGTTCTCGTCGACGTGCTTGGGCGCCTCGGCGGTATCGCTGACCACCTCGTCGGTGATCTCGTTCTCGGCGACCCGCTGATCGGTCAGGGTGATGGTGAGGCCCTTGTTCAGGAACGCCATCTCCTGCAGCCGGCGCGCGACCGTCTCGAAGTTGTAGGTGGTGGTCTCGAAGATGTTCGGATCGGCCCAGAACCGGATCGTCGTGCCGGTGCGCCGGGTCGCGTCGCCCTTGGCGAGCGGGCCCGGCTTGGAATCCTTGTACTCCTGGGTCCAGTGGAAGCCGTCGGTGTCGACCTCGGCCTCGAGGCGGGTGGACAGCGCGTTCACCACCGAGATGCCGACGCCGTGCAGACCACCGGACACCGCGTAGGCGTCGGAGTCGAACTTGCCGCCCGCGTGCAGCTGGGTCATGACGACCTCGATGGTCGGTACGCCCTGCGCGTGCATGCCGACCGGGATACCGCGGCCGTCGTCGACGACCTCGACGCCGCCGTCCGCCAGCAGCGTGACATCGACGCGGCTGGCGTAGCCCGCCATCGCCTCGTCGACGGAGTTGTCGACGACCTCCCAGATCAGGTGGTGGAGGCCGCGCTCGCCGGTCGAACCGATGTACATACCGGGACGCTTGCGGACCGCCTCGAGGCCCTCGAGAACAGTAATGGAGTCGGCACCGTAGCCCGGGTTGCCTGACTTGGGCTTGGTCGAGCCGTCTGCGTTGGAGTCCATGGCAGCCACTGGTCGGTAGCTCTCCTTACTTGCTGATCCTCCCGGCGCCGGACGAGCGCACACGTGGGGCCCGAAAGCATGTCTGCTCGAGAGTTACGGGTCCACGCGCGAGCTGTCGCTGAACGCGCCGGGAGGTATCGCCGCTAGTTACTCCCCCATCCTACTGGTACGACCGACAAGGAATGCACCTATGACACCCCTGAGTGGGCCGTGAGTGCGAGAAATCGACCAGCAATATGTCCGGTCATGGGTGAACGGCGTGGAAAGAGCCTCAGCGGGCGGACGAGCGCGCGGCGGACGAGTTTGCGATGCGGTTCGCGGTGATCGTGATCGCGGGCCCGCGAATTCCGGGGCGACGCCCGGGCGCCGCGCGTGAGAACAGGTTCAGCCTAGTGCGGGGCACCGACACGACACGGCCCGCCGTTTCACGTGGAACGAAGCGGCGGGCCGGTCGGGATGGGGACGAGCGGGGCCGGTTCCGCCACAGGCGATTCCGGCTCGGGTCGGCCGCGGATCTACCCGTAGGTGTCGCGCGGCCCCCGGCCCTTGATGTGCCGCTCCCCCTTGCGCCAGCTCGGCGCGATGGGCCCGTTGATGCGCACCTGTTTGACCACGCCGTGGCCGACCGCGGCCGCGATCTTGGCCAGAATCTGCGACTGGAACATGCGCAGCTGCGTGGCCCAGGCGGTCGACTCGGCCTGGATGCTCAGCACGCTGTTCTCCAGCGAGATCGGCTGCGCGTGCGCCGCGATGTCCTCCCCCACCACCTTGGCCCACTGCCCGAAGACCATGCCCTCGGCCACCTTGCCGGACCAGCCGCGCCCCTTGGCCAGCTGACTGGTCAGCGCGCCGAACAACTGTGGATCGCGATCGTCCGGGCCCGCGCCGGACCAGCCGCGGCGGCGGCCGCGCAGCGCGCGCACCCCGCCCGTGCGCGGCGAGGACCGGCCCTGGCCGACCGACTTGCCGGCCGCGCGGGCCGCCGCGCGCGCCTCCTCCAATGCCCGGCGCGCGAGATCGACCCCGCGCAACTCCGGTTCCGAACCCGCCGCACCGCTCGCGGCGGCGGGACGATCGAGGTCACGGGGTTCGGACTGCTCGGCCACTCCACCTGTCCCTTCTCATCGTTGTCCCGTCGCTCGCCGGCGCTGTGTGAACACCGTGCGCGCCCGCCGCCCCGCGCGCACGGATCCCGTTCGCGGGCCGCACACCGGTCGGTGGTCCTGCAGGATTCTGCCGCATGCCGCCGACGAACACGGCCGCGCCGGGCGGTGATGTCGCACTCGCGCCACCGCGCCGGGTGCGAAACCCGGGGATGGTGTGCGCCGAGCCTGGGGACAAAGCTGGGGAATTGGGGACAGCTGGGGACAACTCCGTAGCAGGCGCGGAACACGCACGGGCGGCGACAGTTCGGCCCGCGCCGCGGCAGGGCGACCGGCCCCGATGCGCGCCGGGACGTTCAACGCGCGTGCGGGTGCCGGTGAGTACTACCGGGCGGAAAGGTGTGTGTACGAGCGCGATCCGGAGTCGCGAATCGGCGGGCGGAGGCGCGACGGTCCCTCAGCGCGCGATCCGCGAGGCGCGGCGGTCCGCCTCGCCCGTGGTCTCCACCGGCATCGGCGCGGCCTCCAATTCCGGCGGGACGTCCTCGGGCACCGCCGCGGTGATGAACACCTGCTCGGCCCCGGCGGCGACGGCGGCCAGCGCCGTCCGGCGGCGGCGATCCAGCTCGGCGAACACGTCGTCCAGGATCAGGACCGGGTCGGTGCCCGCGGTCCGCAGCAGCTCGAACGCGCCCAGCCGCAAAGCCAGTGCGAAGGACCAGGATTCACCGTGACTGGCGAAACCCTTGGCGGGCGCGGAACCCAGCATCAGATCCAGATCGTCACGGTGCGGACCGACCAGGCACACCCCGCGCTCGAGTTCCTTCGACCGGGCCGCGGCCAGCTCGCGCAGCAGAATCGCCTCCAGCTCGCCGTCGTCACCATCCTGTGGAGAACGCGCCGGATCGAGCAGTTCCGGTGGGAGATAACCGCTTCGGTAACCGATCGACGCCGGTCTCGACTCCGGGGCGATCGAGCCGTAGGCCTGTGCGAGGTGTGGATAAAGCTCGTGCACCAGGCGCAGGCGCTGGGCCAGCAGCACCGCGCCGTGCGCGGCCAGATGCCCGTCCCACACGTCCAGCGTGCTCAGCTCGTTCCCGCGCGCACCCGAACGCGCGTGCCGCCCCGCGGTTTTCAACAGCGCCGAGCGCTGCCGCAGCACCCTGTCGTAATCCGCGCGCACCCCCGCCAGCCGCGGCAGGCGCGCGGTGGCCAGCTCGTCCAGGAACCGCCGGCGCTCGGAGGGATCCCCGCGCACCAGCGACAGGTCCTCCGGTGCGAACAGCACCGTCTGCAGAATCCCCAGGATCTCGCGCGGGCGCCGCACCGGCGACCGGTTGATCTGCGCCTTGTTCGCGACGCCCTGGTTGAGCTCCACGTCCACGCGCAGCTCGCGACCGGTGTTCACCACCGTCGCACCGATGCGGGCGCGTTGGGCGCCGATCCGGATCAGCGGGGCATCGGTGGACACGCGGTGTGAACCGAGTGTGGACAGATAACCGACGGCCTCGATCAGATTGGTCTTGCCGTTGCCGTTGGAGCCCAGGAAAACCGTTCGGCCCGGCGGCAATTCGAGCTCGGCGGCTTCCCACGACCGGAAATCGCGCAGCGACAGGGTGCGCACGTACATCCGGTCAGTCCACCGTGCCCTTCGCATCGGCCGCACGCGCCGCGCGACCGCGACCCGGCGACACCGTCCTGTGGAGCGGCGATACCCACCTGGGGAGAAACGGCCCGGTGCCGGCGAGCGCGCGCGGACGCGGCGGGGCAGCAGCCGTGGCGCGCGGCGGAATCGTCACACGCACCGAAAAAAACCCGGCGGGCAGAGGAATCGAATCCTCTACGCGCGCCGAGTTTTTCACAGGGTTGTCAACACTGTGCACAGATCAGCCCGGGAGCCGCACCGGCATCAGCAGATAGATGTAGCTGCTGGCCAGCGCCGCGAACGCGCCCGAATCCAGCTGTGCCGGATCCTCTTCCGGCGCGGGCACGAAGACGGCCGGACGGCTGGGCGTCGTGAAACCGAAGGTCACCTTGTCGGTGTGCAGCGCGGACAGGCCGTCGACGAGGTAGCCGGGGTTGAAGGCGATGGTCAGCGGCTCACCGCGGAAATCGGCGTCCAGCCACTCCTCGGCGCGGCCCGCGTCGTCACCGCCGGCGGAGAGCAGCACGCCCTCCTCGGAGAACTCCAGCCGCACCTGCGCGCCGCGCTCGGCCACCAGGGCCACACGCTTGATGGCCTCGGTCAGCGCCGCCACGGTGAGCGTCGCGATGGAGGTGTGCTCCTTGGGGAGCAACTGGCGGAACTTGGGGAATTCCGCGTCGAGCAGGCGCGTGGTGGTGCGGCGGCCGCCGTTGACGATGCCGAGCAGACCGTCGCTGCCGGTACCGAACGCCAGCTGCACCGGCTGATCCGAGGCGCCGAGGGTCTTGGCCGACTCGGACAGGGTGCGGGCCGGGACCAGCACCGAGGTCTCCACGTCCGCGCGGCCCGGGTTCCACTCCAGTTCGCGCACGGCGAGCCGGAAACGGTCGGTGGCGGCCAGGACGACCTTGGGGCCCTCGATCTCCACCCGGATGCCGGTGAGCATCGGCAGGGTGTCGTCGCGGCCCGCGGCCACGGCCACCTGCGCGACGGCGGCGGAGAACACGTCCACACCGAGTTCACCGGTCTGGGGAGGAAGTTCGGGAAGCTGGGGATAATCCTCGACCGGCATGGTCGGCAGCGAGAACTTCGCACTGCCGCAGGCGATCAGCACGCGGGTGCCGTCCACCGACACGTCCACCGGCTTGTTCGAGAGCGCCTTGGTGATGTCGGCCAGCAGGCGGCCCGAGACGAGCACCTGTCCGGGGCCGGCCACCTCGGCGGCCACCCGCATCTGCGCGGAGACCTCGTAGTCGAATCCCGAAACGGTCAGACCGCTTTCGTCCGCCACGAGGAGCACACCGCCGAGCACAGGGACCGGAGGCCGCGACGGCAGGCTGCGGGCCACCCAGGCTACGGATTCGGCGAAGTCCTCGCGAGCAACCCGAAACTTCATGCTTGCAAGCTCCATCGCCCGGCTGTCCTCTCCCAGTCTCGATAGATCGTGGTCTGCGAATTTCTCAGGGGGGCTAGAGCCCTCTCCCCCGGAAGCCGCCTACGCAGTCTCGCACAGGGGCACGACAAGGAACCGTACCCGCGCGAAGTTCGCCGGTGCGCGCCGACCCTCCCACCGGCTCGGCGCGCACCCGCCGGCTCGTCGCCCGTGGTCATGGACCCGGGGACCGGCGCACGGACGGAGTCCGCGATGAAACGGCCCGCCGGTCGCGAACGAACCACTCGGTGTGTGCTCCGGTCGATGCTCCGGGTGTGTGTGGGGCAACCCGTCCCCCGTCCTTCTCCATGCCTCGTTCGAGTGGGGAGCGGCTACCCGTCGAACCGTTCACTCCCAGACCGACTTTCCACACACCTGTTTTAAAAGAGAAATCTAATTAGAGAGAACTGAAGTAGTAGTAGGCGGTGTGGAATCTGTGGACTTCCCCGGTTTCCGCAGGTCCGAGGGTGTGGCGGCGTGTGGATGTCTCGAGGGTGTCTCGAGGATGAACGTGGAGTGGCTGTGGAAGCACGGCCGGTTTCCACATTCATCCTCGAGTCATCCTCGAGTTGCTCCCCGGTTTCGGGCCCACCTACCCACATGGGAGTGAATCGGGGGACAACCCGGTGTTTACTCGAGGACTCCTCGAGGAGTCCTCGAGGAATCCACAGGGCACAACTCCCATCGGCCCAGGTCAGACCTCGAGGATGAACGAACCTGTGTGAACTGTGGACAACCGGTTGTGCACCCCTGTGGATCGAGCCCTGTGGGTAAACCGGTGCACAACTCGAGGATTCCTCGAGGATTCCACAGGCTTTCCTCGAGGACTCCTCGAGGAATCCCCAACCCCGGAAACTACAAACCCCCACGTCAACCGACGTGGGGGCCTGTTAGTTGTGGATCAGCGCGAACGTTGCTTGATTCGGGCTGTGAGTTCTTGAACCTGGTCGTACACCCGGCGCCGCTCGGTCATCTCCTTGCGCACCTTCTTCTCGGCGTACATGACCGTGGTGTGGTCCCGGCCGAACGCCTGGCCGATCTTCGGCAGGGATAGGTCGGTGAGCTCGCGCGACAGGTACATGGCGATCTGCCGGGCCTGGGCCAGCGGCCGGGCCTTACCCGGACCGGTCAGCTCCTCCAGCGTCGTATTGAAGTACTCCGCGGTCACGGCCATGATCGTGGCCGCGGTGATCTCCATGGTCGCGGTGTCCGGCATGAGATCACGCAGCACCATCTCGGCCAGGCCCAGGTCGAGGGGCTGACCGTTGAGCGAGGCGAAGGCCGTCACCCGGATGAGCGCGCCCTCCAGCTCGCGGATGTTGCGCTCCACCCGGCTCGCGATCAGCTCGAGCACGTCGTGCGGCGCGTCCAGCCGGTCCATCCGCGCCTTCTTGCGCAGGATGGCGATGCGGGTCTCCAGCTCGGGCGGCTGCACATCGGTGATCAGGCCCCACTCGAAGCGGGTCCGCAGGCGTTCCTCCAGCGTGGCCAGCTGTTTCGGCGGCCGGTCGGAGGAGACCACGATCTGCTTGTTGGCATTGTGCAGGGTGTTGAAGGTGTGGAAGAACTCCTCCTGGATGCCCTCCTTGCCCTCGATGAACTGGATGTCGTCCACCAGCAGGATGTCGGTCTCGCGGTAGCGGCGCTTGAAGGCCACCTTGCGGTCGTCACGCAGCGAGTTGATGAAGTCGTTGGTGAATTCCTCGGTGGACACGTACTTCACCCGCATGCCCGGGAACAGCCGCTGGGCGTAGTGCCCGGCCGCGTGCAGCAGGTGCGTTTTGCCCAAACCCGAAGCGCCCCAGACGAACAGCGGGTTGTACGCGCGCGCCGGAGCCTCCGCGATGGCGACCGCCGCGGCGTGTGCGAAGCGGTTGGACGCGCCGATGACGAAGGTCTCGAAGGTGTACTTGGCGTTCAGGCTGTTCGCCGAGGGCGGCTGCGGGGTCTCGCGCTCGGGCGACTTGCTGGGGAAATAGGACGGCCACGAGTTGCGGGCGTTGACCACCGGCTCCTCGTCGTCGTGGTGATCCTCGTCCACGGGCCGGCGCGCGGGCGGCGGCAGCGGTGCGGGCTCCGGGTCGGGATCGGGCGAGAACAACGACTCCTGGCCCGGCGGCATGGCCGGGGCCCGATGAGGTTCCCGGCGGCGCGGCGGGGCCTGCGGCTCGGGTGCGGGCGGCGGTGGCAACTCTTCGGCCATCGGCGCCGGGGGGAATTCCACAGGTGGATAGGTCTTGCGTTCGCCGTACTCGGTGGGGTAGTCCTGTGGAGCGTTGTAGCGGGCCGCCGGGTACTCCGGTTGTGCCTGGTAGTGCGGTACGGGCCGGTCCGCGGGGACCGGTGCGGGCGGCGCCGGCTGGTAGCCGCCGGGAGCGTGATCGGTCTCACGCGGGCGTTCCGGGCGCGAGGTCATCCGCGCGTGCCGCGGCGTACTGGGCGCCCGGTCCACCGGCGAGTTCTGCTGTGCCCGAATACGAACGCCCAGTCCCTCGACCTGGAGGCCGCGCCGCGCCAGCGACCGCAGAATGGGCTCGCGAAGATCTCTTTCCACGACCTCCTGCGCCATCGTTCCGGGCACCGAGAGCAGGGCGAATCCCTGTGCGAAGGTGATGGGTTCGATAATGCCGAGCCATGCCTTGTGAGCCTTGCTGACCGGCTGGATCTCCCCATCGGCGGAGCCGCTCGCAAGCTCGGCGATCACCTCTGGCCAGACAGCGGTCAGCACATTCTGCTCGTCGTCCACGAACGTAGTCCTCCCCGGAGCAAGGTCGATTGGAGCAAACGGGCAGGCACTACTCGGTTTCCCCATAACCGAGCGTGGGCGGGCGCCGTCGGCTCTACGAATATGCCACTTCAGGGGTCTTTCCACACAATTATCCACAGATGTGGACAACCTGGGGATGCGTGTCGCATCCCGGTGGATTGTCATAATTCAGCGTGGACCTGCGGTTCTTCAGCTAATCGTTAGCAACTTAGCTCGCGGTCTCCGACGCAGATAAGGACCGTACATGACCGAGGCGCGTGCGCACCAACCCGCAGGATGCGCCGCGTGGCGAACCCCGGACACCGGGCGTGGCGGGCCCGGGCGTACGGTCCCGACGAGCCGGAAGACGCGGGGCGATCCCACGCTTAACCCCGAGTTTGACCCTCGTCCAGCAGATCAGTACCCTTCTACAGTCACCCTATGGTGCGGTGGCGGCTGTCTGCTGCCCGTGCCGAACTAAAGGGTATGCACCGAGGGATCTCACCGATCCGCCGTGGTGCACACTGATTTACCGACAAAGCTTCGGGCGTCACCGGACGTCCACCACCTAGAGGAGTGTTGACCGTGGCCAAGGGCAAGCGGACGTTCCAGCCGAACAACCGTCGTCGGGCGCGCGTCCACGGCTTCCGTCTCCGGATGCGTACCCGTGCGGGTCGCGCCATCGTTTCGGCGCGCCGTAACAAGGGTCGCAAGACTCTCACGGCCTGATTCGACAACACCGAGATGCGGCGACGTATGCACGGCTCGCCGTGGAGCCGGACCTTCGGCTCGTCGTCTCTCGGGTCGCTCCCCCGCCCGCACTGCGTCGGCGGCCCAGGTGTTGCCTGAGCCGTACCGGCTGCACCGGCGTACCGACTTCTCCCGGACGGTACGCCAGGGCCGGCGGATCGGGAGGCGGGATCTCGTTGTGCACGTACTGCTACACGACGCTCAGCCGAGCGGACCGATGCCATCCATCCGGGTGGGCGGTCCGCGTTTCGGCTTGATCGTCAGCAAGGCGGTGGGTCCAGCGGTGGTACGCCACCGTGTGGCCCGCCGCCTGCGTCATATCTGCGCGAGTATCGCGGCCGAACTGCCCGACAACACGGACATCGTGCTGCGCGCCCTGCCGGGCGCCGCCGATGCATCCTCCGCCGATCTCGAACGGCAAGTCAGAGGCGGGCTGCGCAAACTCGGCATCACAGGTGACGCGGGCGCCGATTCCGGCGCCGGCGCCGGCACCCGATCATGAGCGCGCCGAGCCGAGCTCGCGCCCTGCCGCGCGCCGCTGCCCGCTTCCCGGCCCGAGCTCTGATATTCCTCATCGAGCTGTATCGGACCTACGTCTCCCCCACCCGCATGCCGGTGTGCCGGTTCACGCCCACCTGTAGCGAGTACGCCGTCACCGCCCTGCGCACCCGAGGTCTGTTCGTCGGGCTCGGACTGGCGGCCGTGCGACTGGCCAAATGTGCGCCCTGGCACCCTGGTGGGTGGGACCCCGTACCGGAACGTTCGCGTCGCCGGCACGCGGCATCAGCCAATGAAGGGTCGCCGTCCGCGGTGACCGGCGATACGAACGACGGGAGTACATAACGCCGTGCTCGATTTCATCTACTACCCGGTGTCGGCCATTCTGTGGTTCTGGCACCGCGTCTTCGGGTGGGCCCTCGGCGACGACAACGGTTTCGCCTGGGCGCTGTCCGTGGTCTTCCTCGTCTTCACGCTCCGGCTGGTGCTGTACAAGCCTTTCGTGAAGCAGGTCCGGACCACGCGGCAGATGCAGGAGTTGCAGCCGCAGATCAAGGAACTGCAGAAGAAGTACAAGAACGATCGTCAGCAGATGACGCTCGAGATGCAGAAGCTGCAGAAGGACCACGGCTTCAACCCGCTCATGGGCTGCCTGCCCGTGCTGCTGCAGGTGCCGGTCTTCCTCGGTCTGTTCCACGTGCTGCGCTCGTTCAACCGCACCGGCACCGGCTGGGGTCAGCTGGGCATGTCGCCGTACGACAACGCGCACACCGCGAACTACGTCTTCAGCGCGGGCGACGTCCAATCCTTCCTGACCGCACGGCTTTTCGGTGCGCCCCTGTCGGCCTTCATCACCGAGCCGACCGCCGTGCTGGAGTCCTTCGCCGAGTACGGCGGCGTTCCGAGCAAGGTCGCCATCATCGCGGTGTCGGTGCCGCTCATGGTGATCGCCGGTCTGGCCACCCACTTCAACGCGCGCGCGTCGGTGGATCGCCAGAGCCCGGAGGCCGCGGCCAACCCGCAGGCCGCCATGATGAACAAGCTCGCGCTGTGGGTCTTCCCGCTCGGCGTGCTCGTCGGTGGTCCCTTCCTGCCGATCGCCATCCTCATCTACTGGGTCGCGAACAACATCTGGACCTACGCGCAGCAGCATCTGGTCTTCGGCCGCATGGAACGTGAAGAGCAGGCGAAGAAGGAGCAGGCGCTGGAGCGGCGTGCGCAGAACGCGCCGAAGCCGGGCGCCAAGCCGGTCGATGTGCGCAAGAAGCAGGACGCCGTGGACACGGTGACCGCGGAGGGGTCCGAGACCGCCGCCAAGAACGGCGCCGCGCCCAAGGCCAACCAGAACGGTGCCAAGTCGACCGCGAACAAGAAGCGTTCCGGCAACCGCGGGCGGGCCAACCAGAAGCGCCGGCGCTGAGTCGCTCTTGCCCTATTGAGGCGCACCGCGCCGACAACTCCAGATGAAGGAACCAACCATGACTGTTGAAACCGACGGAGGGGACCCCACTGTGACGGCTGCGACGGCGGCACCGGAGGCGACATCGGAGACCACGGCCGAGCCCGTGGTGGATGCCGAGGAAGCCCTCATCGAAGAAGGTGAGATCGCGGGCGACTACCTGGAGCAGTTGCTCGACGTCCTCGACTTCGACGGTGACATCGACCTCGACGTCGAAGGCGACCGGGCCATCGTGAGCATCGACGGCGGCAAGGATCTGGCCAAGCTGGTCGGCCGGCGCGGCGAGGTGCTGGACGCGCTACAGGAACTCACCCGCCTCGCGGTGCAACAGGCGACCGGTGTACGCAGCCGGCTGATGCTGGACGTGGCCGGCTGGCGCGCGAAGCGCCGCTCGGAGTTGAGCGAGATCGGCACCGAGGCGGCCAAGCGCGTGCAGGCGTCCGGCGAGCGTGAGGCTCTCGCTCCCATGACCCCGTTCGAGCGCAAGATCGTGCACGACGCGGTCGCCGCCCAGGACGGCGTGATCAGTGAGAGCGAAGGCGTCGAGCCCAACCGCCGGGTCGTGGTTCTGCCCGCGTGACACGCACCCCCGCACAGCCAGGGCCCCCGCGTCGAGTCGACCGGGGGCCCTACGCTTTGTCTGGAACCCCCGTTCACCGCTCCCCCACAGAAGGATGTTTCACGTGGAACCTGACACCGAAGTGACCGCTTCGGCTCTCGTCGAACCGCCCGCCGCCGCGGCCGTCGTCTTCGGCGACCGGCTGGATCTGGCCCGGCGGTACTACGCCGCGCTCGCGGGCGCCGGCGTCGAACGGGGACTGATCGGGCCGCGTGAGGTGCCGCGGCTGTGGGATCGCCACATTCTCAATTGCGCGGTGATCGGTGAGCTCATTCCGCAGGGCTCGACCGTCGTGGACATCGGCAGCGGCGCGGGCCTGCCCGGTATCCCGCTCGCCATCGCGCGACCGGATCTGCGCATCACCCTCGTCGAACCGCTGTTGCGCCGCACGGTTTTCCTGGCCGAGTTCATCGAGTCCGCCGGACTGGATGTGACCGTGGTGCGCGGGCGCGCCGAACAGCCCGGCGTGAAGAAGGAAGCCGGCGGGGCGGACGTGGTCACCTCGCGCGCGGTCGCTCCCCTGGCCAAGCTGGCGGGCTGGTCCATGCCGCTGGTTCGGGACCACGGGCGGATGCTGGCGCTCAAGGGCATCAGCGCGATCGAGGAATTGGAACGCGATCGGGACGAGCTCACGAAGGCGGGCGCGGGTCGCGCGGAAGTGATCGAGGTCGGAGTCGGCGTGCTGGAGACGCCCACGATGGTGATCAGCGCCGAGCGGCTTCCCCGCGCCGAGCGTCGCCGTCGTTCCGGTAAGTGATCGCCGCGCGGTCGTATCGTCACGTGGCGTGAGCGGGTTCGCCCGCCCCCGGTGCCGGGCATTCGTTGCGTGGTGAGTGGGCGTCGCTATCGTCTTTTCCCGCCTTTTTTCGCGGGGCCGATTATTTTGAAAGATTGGTCCTTCAAAATAGCTGTGCTCCGCCGCGCGCGTCGGTACTGTCCCGATGACCCACACGGCAGTGGGTTTCGGAGCACAGGAGCACACACATGAAGACTGCACGGCGAACTGGACTCGGCGCTGGACTCCTCGGCGCGCTGGCGACCGCGGCGCTGGTGGCAGCACCCCAGGCGAACGCCCTCGTTCAGGGGATCAGCGTGTCGGACACGACCCTGTACGTCGGCACCGCGTACACCATCACCGCGGACGTCACCGCCACCTCGTTCCTGTTCCCGGTGACCTTCAGCGACAACGGCACCGAGATCGGCAAGGCGTCGGTCAAGGACGGCATGGCCACCATTTCGTGGACCCCGTCCACCGCGGGCACCCATGAGCTGAAGGCGGTCCAGGAGATCATCAGCAGCAAGACCGTCAGCGTCACTGTGACGAACAAGCCCACCACCCCGGGTGGGGGCACCGGCTCCTCCGGCAGCAACCCGCTGGCCGGATTGCTGAGCAGCCTCTCCGCCAAGTAGGCGGTTCATCCGGCACGGCAATCGATTCCACCCGATGCGGGCGCGGAGGCACGAGCCTCCGCGCCCGCATCGTGCGTTCGGGGTCGGTGTCGCCGGGCGCCCGGCAGTCGCGATGTTTCACGGGAAACCATGACGCGCACTCGAGAATCGGGCGCGTTGTGCGTGTCGGGTGCGCATAGTTGCCGTTCAACTTCCGTATTGTGTCCGGTACTGGCAAGCTAGTCCTCGTCGAGCGTGAGCGCAGACTGCGATGCCCGGCAGCGGCTCGAAATCGGCTGCGGCGTCAGCTGGGAACGGCTTCGGGATGGGTATCGATCGTCGCGCACCTCGCACCTTCTCGGTGACAACGCAACGTCGCGTCATGCCCACTGGCCTTCGTAGTCGGTCTGTCGTCGAGGTTGCCAGGTGCGGCGGTAGTGATGGAATGCGCCAGCTCGGCCACGTGTCTTTGAGTTCTCGGGGTTAGGAGCCTGTATGTCCAACGGTCCGGCGAATGTTTCACGGGAAACAACGTCCCGAGTGCCCGGCATGCTCGATACCGGATCCTTCGATGTAGAAGAGTTCAGTCGCACGCCCTTCGGCAACATCTCCCCCATCGAAACCCCCATCGCCGCGGAAGCCTCCCGCGCCAGCCAGGTGCTGCACCCCAACGGCGCCGGCGCGATACCGCGTCCCCGGGAACAGCGGGTCATCACCATCGCCAATCAGAAAGGCGGCGTGGGCAAGACGACCACGACCGTCAACCTGGCCGCCGCGCTCGCCATGCAGGGCATGCGCGTGCTGGTGGTCGATCTCGATCCGCAGGGCAACGCGAGCACCGCGCTCGGCATCCCCCACCACTCCGGCATTCCGTCGAGCTACGAACTACTCATCGGCGAATGCTCGGTGAAGGACGCCATCCAGCAGAGCCCGCACAGCGAACGGCTGCTGTGCATTCCGGCCACCATCGATCTGGCCGGCGCCGAGATCGAACTCGTCTCCATGGTCGCCCGCGAGAACCGCCTGAAGTCTGCCATTCAGGAGGCGAACCTCGCCGGCTACGACATCGACTACGTCATGATCGACTGCCCGCCCTCGCTCGGCCTGCTCACGGTCAACGCCATGGTCGCCGCCAAAGAGGTGCTGATCCCCATCCAGTGCGAGTACTACGCGCTCGAAGGCGTGGGCCAGCTGCTGCGCAACATCGGGCTGGTGCAGGCTCATCTCAACCCCGAATTGCATGTCTCCACGGTCGTTCTCACCATGTACGACGGCCGCACCAAGCTCGCCGATCAGGTGGCGGAAGAGGTGCGCGGCCACTTCGGTGACGCGGTGCTGCGCTCGGTCATCCCGCGCAGCGTCAAGGTCTCCGAAGCACCGGGCTACGGCATGACGGTGCTGGATTACGATCCCGGTTCCCGCGGCGCCATGAGCTACCTCGACGCGGGTCGCGAGATGGCTTCCCGCGCGGCGCAGCCCGCCGGATCGGCCGCCGTGCCCGATGCTGGTGTGTAGTAGATGAGTTCGATCCGGTGGGTGATGAAGGAAAGGGGTCAGTAGACCGATGAGTCAGGCGAAGAAAGGTGGACTGGGACGCGGTCTCGCCGCGCTGATCCCGACCGGGCCGACGGCGACACCGGGCGGTCTGGGCAGCGCCGCCGCCAACGTGGTCATCGGCCTGGATCCGATCGGCCCGCAGCCGGCTTCGGCCTTCCTGCACCGGGTTCCGGATCCGGCCGATGTGGTCGAGGACGCGGTGGATCTCGCGGGCGCGGACGCCGGTGCGACCTATCGGGAGATCCCGCCCGAGCAGATCGTCCCGAACCCGAAGCAGCCGCGTCAGGTGTTCGAGGACGAGGCGCTCGCCGAACTGGTGCACTCCATCAAGGAATTCGGCCTCATGCAGCCCATCGTGGTGCGGCAGGTCGAATCCGGGGCGACGCCGAAGTATCAGCTCATCATGGGCGAGCGGCGGTGGCGCGCCAGCCAGGAAGCGGGGCTGGGGGCCATCCCGGCGATCGTGCGTGAGACCGCGGACGAGTCGCTGCTGCGGGACGCGTTGCTGGAGAACATCCATCGGGTGCAGTTGAATCCCCTCGAAGAGGCGGCGGCCTATCAGCAGCTGCTCGAGGAGTTCGGCGTCACCCATGATGAACTGGCTTCGCGAATCGGCCGCTCCCGACCGGTCGTGACGAATATGATTCGCCTGCTGAAACTTCCGATTCCGGTGCAGCGCCGGGTCGCGGCCGGCGTGTTGTCCGCCGGGCACGCCCGCGCACTGCTGGCGCTGGAGGGTGGAGCCGACGCGCAGGAGGCACTGGCCGCGCGGATCGTCGCCGAGGGTATGTCGGTGCGGGCGACCGAGGAGGCCGTCACCCTGGCCAACCGGGAACCCGATTCCGCCGCCACTCCCCCGAGTGCCAAGCGGAAGCCGATCCAGATGCCGGGCCTGCAGGATGTAGCGGAGCGATTGTCGGAATCCTTCGACACTCGGGTCACCGTGATTCTCGGAAAGCGCAAGGGCAAGATCACTGTCGAGTTCGGTTCCGTGGACGACCTCGAACGCATCGTCAGCCTGATGGAGCAAGCGAAGAGCTGAACGGTCTCAGGGGCTCCGCCCCCGGGCTCCGAAAGTGTGGAAAATCGGAGGTTCGGGCCCCCACCCACCGGGTCGGGGAGGAAACGTCACTGTGACAGAGGCGTTCAGCACCCCTGAACAGAGGCCCGGAGAGGCGTGTTGCTTTGATCGCTTATTCTTGCTGGCGAGCGGATATTGATGCGGCGTGAGTGTGGATGAATCGGACAGCTGGAGGCTGAGCAGAGCGGTGTCGACCAGCGTTACCGCACTAACCCTCGGCGGACTCGACAAACTTCCGGCACATGCCCGGCGGTGTGTGTTCTGGGAGATCGATCCGGCGGTGGCCGCGGATTCCCGGGAATTCAGTGACCCGGTCTTCGAGAAGGAGGCCTGGCTCTCCTCCGTGCTGCTGGAGTGGGGTTCCTGCGGGCAGGTCGCACTGGTCGACGACAAGCCCGCCGGGTGCGCGATCTACTCGCCGCCGAATCGGGTGCCGCGCGCCGGCCTGTTCCCCACCTCCCCCGTGAGCCCGGACGCGGTCCTGCTGACCACGCTGCGGGCCGAAAACCCCTACCACCACAACGGGGTAGCCCAGCAGCTCATTCAGGCCGTGGTGAGCGATCTGGTGCGTCGTGGCGTCCGGGCCATCGAGGCGTTCGGCCTGCGCTGGGACCCGCCGGCCACCGCGATGGCGGATCGCTTCGGTTCCATGACCCTGCTCGAACGGATCGCGCCGACGCCGTCGCGGGCGGCCAATCCGCCGGCCGCGGCCGGGTGCGCGCCGGAGACGTGCATGATCGACGCCGATTTCCTGGAGGAGGTCGGCTTCAAAGTGGTTGCCGCGCACCATCGTTTCCCGCGACTGCGGCTGGAGCTGGACAGTGACCACCTGTGGAAGGAGGACGTGGAGCGCGCGCTGGATCAGTTGCTCGCGGCCGCGGCCATGACCATGCCGAACCGGCTCGTCACCCTGTAAGAGGTTGCCCCGCACGGCGAAACCCCGCTCTCCCGAGTGATCCGGAGGCGGGGTTTCTCGTTGCCGGGGGTGTGCGCTCAGAGGCGGTCGGCGGCGGCCAGTTCCTCGGCGAGCAGTTCGGCGAAGGTGTAGGTGCCGGTGGGCTGATCGTCCTGCCCGAGCAGATAGAGCCGCTTCACCGAGATCAGGATGGCTTCGGCGATGACGTCGCGCATGCGCGGATTCGTCAGCACGGACGAGTCGTAATCGTTTGTGAGGTAACCGATGTCGACCTGGACGGTCGGCATCTTGGTGAGCCGCAGCAGATCCCAGGTGCGGGCGTGGGTTCGGCAGTCCTGCAACGAGGTTCGCGCCACGATCTCCCGCTGGATGAAGCCGGCCAGCACCTGGCCGATCATCGAGGTGGAGCCGTGCGAATTGCCGAAGTGGAAGCTGGCGACCCCGCTCGCGGAGGTGCTCGGGTTGCCCGCGCAGCGCAGCGAGATCATCAGATCGGCGTCGAAGGTGTTGGAGGTCTCGGCGCGGTCGGCGTCGGTGGGATTGGCGCCCCACGGCCGGGACAGGAAGGTCTCCATGCCGGTGGCGGCCATGCGGCCCTCGAGCCGGCTCGCCAGATCCCAGAGGATCTCCGACTCGTAGACGTCACCGAATTCGGTGGGCACGGCCGAGCCCTTGTCCGGCCCGCCCAGGCCCGGATCGATCACGATGCGCTTGCCGGTGAGCTGCGGCCCGGCCCGGTGTACGACCTCTTCCTCGGCGATGCGATGCGGATTGCCGCCGGTGACGCGGGCGCCGAGCAGATCGAGCGAGCGCAGGGTGTCCGGACCGCAGATGCCGTCCGAGGCCAGGCCGATCTCGCGCTGGAAGGAGGTGAGGCCCTCGTGCGTGTGCGGGCCGAAGAAGCCGTCCACCCGGCCGACGTAGAAGCCCAGATCCTGCAGGCGGCGCTGCAGGGTGGCCACGTCGTCGCCGTACAGCGGCGCGGAGAGCTGATAGATGAGGGTGCGGGCGCCGAGCCGGTAGGAGGCCTCTTTCAGCGCCCGGTAGGTGGCGGGGCCGACGACGCCGTCCACGAGCAGACCGCGATGCTGCTGGAACGCGCGGACCGCGGAGTCCAGATCGTGGTCGAAGCTGGCGTCCGAGTCCTTCCAGTACTCACCGTTGCGGGCGCCGGGGTCGCTGTTGGGGTGTGCGTGCAGGAACCCGAGGCTTGCGAGGGTGCTCCGAACCTCAGCTACGGCTGGTCCAGTATCGCCGTGACGAAGTCGGTGCATGCGTAAGAGCCCTTTCCTTCCGCCAACCCGGGTACCCACTCGTGCAGAGGTTTACACCACGCACGACCGGAGCGTCGGTCGATTGTCTCAGACCCGGACCAGATTTCGGCAACTGTCGAGTGCAGGCATCCTACCGTGGCGCCCGCGAACGGGACCTCGAGCCGGAGCCCGGGGTCCCGCGCGGACGCCGCGGCGACGAAATCCTACAGAGTGCGCCCGAACTCGGGTGTCAGATGACGCCTTCGAGTTCACGCAGCAGCGCGGCCTTGCCCTTCGCGCCGACGATCCGCTTGACTTCCTTGCCGCCCTGGAAGAGCACCATGGTGGGCAGCGACAGGATGCCGTAGTCCTTCGCGGACTCCGGGTTGTTGTCCGCGTCCACCTTGGCGATGGTCAGCGCGTCGGCGTGGGTGGCGGCGATCTCCTCCAGCACCGGGGCGACCATCTTGCACGGACCGCACCAGGTCGCCCAGAAGTCGACCAGTACCGGCTTCTCGCTGGCCAGCACGTCCTGGGCGAAGGTGGCGTCGGTGACGGTCTTCGTGGCGGTGGTCTTGGCGTCGGACATGGATCGCTCCTTAGTTGGTGACTTCCACCGGCTGGCCGGCGTGCTCGAGAGTGTTGCTGGTGATGTCGCCCTGCTCGGCGAGCCAGCGTTCGGCGTCGATGGCCGCGCGGCAGCCGGTGCCCGCGGCGGTGATGGCCTGGCGGTAGGTGTGATCGACCAGGTCGCCCGCGGCGAAGACGCCGGGCAGCGAGGTGTAGGTCGACTGGCCCTGCACCTGCACGTAGCCTTCGCTGTCCAGATCGACCTGGCCGACGACGAGCTCGCTGCGCGGGTCGTGACCGATGGCGACGAACAGGCCGGTGGCGGCCAGTTCGGAGGTCTCGCCGGTGCGGGTGTCGCGGATGGTCAGGCTGGTGACGGCCGAATCACCGTGCACCTGCGCCACTTCCGAGTTCAGCAGGAAACGGATCTTCTCGTTGGACTTGGCCCGCTCCAGCATGATGCGCGAGGCGCGGAACTCTTCGCGGCGGTGGATGACGGTGACGCTGGCGGCGAACTTGGTGAGGAAGGTCGCCTCTTCCATGGCGGAATCGCCGCCGCCGACCACGACGATGTCCTGGCCCTTGAAGAAGAAGCCGTCGCAGGTGGCGCAGGCGCTGACGCCGCGGCCCAGGAGCTTCTGCTCACCGGGGACGTTCAGGTAGCGGGCGGCCGAACCCATGGCCAGGATGACCGCGTACGCCTCGTACACCTCGCCGCCGACGGTGACCTTCTTGATGCGGCCGGACAGGTCGAGCTCGTCCACGTCCTCGGTGCGGATGTCGGCGCCGAACCGCTTGGCCTGCTCGCGCATCTCCTCCATGAGGTCGGGGCCCATGATGCCCTCGCGGAAGCCGGGGAAGTTCTCGACCTCGGTGGTGGTCATGAGGGCGCCGCCGAACTGGGTGCCTTCGAAAAGCAGGGGCTGGAGTTCCGCGCGCGCGGCGTACACGGCTGCGGTGTATCCGGCCGGTCCGGAACCGACGATGATCAGGTCGCGAACAGCGGTACTCAAAGGATCCTCCGAGGCAATATTTCGGGTGTCAGGCGTGTCGGTCAACAACAGCGTAAACGCTGTTGTTCCCGTTGCTCGGGGGGTACGGGGCCGGGGACCGTCCGGGACCTTCCATAGGGGAATGATCGTGTCGGGCGCGCCCCCGGGCCGGGATCAGCCGATATCGGTGGTCGCGAGCACCCGCGGATCGTCGGCCGTGCAGCTCGCGGCGAGGACCGCGGCGGTGATCACGGGGGCCTTGGGTCCGGTCAGCAGCACGAGCACCGCCTGCTGTTCGCCGAACACCACGCTGCGCGCGCCCAGGACCGGGCGGTCGAGGCCGGCGGCCCGCAGGCAGTCGGTGAGGGCGTCGCCGGCCGCCAGCGGCCCGCTGATCTCACGCCTGCCCATGGCGCTGAGCATCGTGGTGTGGGGTAGGTCGGCCGCGAGCCGGGCTTCCGCGGCAGGGACGGCGGTACCGGTGGCGTCCCGCGTGCGCATGGCGTCGGCCGCCACCAGACCCCCGGCGACCAGTGCGGTGGCCGCGGCCGCGGTGGTGAGCCAGAGCCACCGCCGCGACGGGCGGCCGGTGCTGCGTCCGGCCTGGGGATCGAATTCCTCGTCGGTGTCGCGGGTGTCGCCGGCCCCGTGCTGTTCGTCGAGTTCGCGCGGGTCCAGCCGGCCGGTGTCGTAGATGCCGGCCCCGGCGAGCAGTGGGATGGGCGCGGTGGTCGGCGGGCCCGCGGGGGTGGTGCGCGCCCGCGCCGGGAGCCGGTGCACGGTGGCCGCCTGCCGGGGCGGCACGGCCGGGGCGGACAGGTCGTCGATCATGCGTTCCAGGCGGTCGCTCACGTCGCCGGGCATGGGGTGCAGCAGGTAGTCCTCGCGCCCGAGATCGCGCAGGCCGGCGTTCACCGCGTCCAGTGAGCGCAGATAGCGTGCGGCGTCCGGATCGCGGCGCACCGCGGGCCAGAGTTGGTCGGCCAGATGCTCGGGCAGGTTCCCGGCGTGCAGGTCGGCCAGGAGCTCGGTGGCGAAGGGCGGCCGGGGTATGGTTCCGGCCCCCGCCCCGATATGTCCCGCGCCGACGTGCTCGGCCTTGTCGTTCATCGCCCCTCCAGAAGGACCCGGGTGTGGGAATTCGGCGGAATGTCAGGTGTCGATCGAGTTCAGGTGTGCTTCGAGTCGCCGCCGGCCGCGCGCGCAGCGACTCTTGATCGTTCCGGGGGGAACGCCGAGGAGTGCGGCGGCGTCAGCGACCGAATAGCCCTCCAGCACCACGGCGACCAGGGCGGTGCGCTGATCGGCGGGCAGCAGGAAGAGTGCGGCGTCGACGACCAGCGCGGTCTCCAGATTCGCGAAATCGTCGCGGGCATAAAGGGGTTCGGCTAGCGACTCGTCGGACAACGGTACCGTGTGCCGCAGTTTGTTGCGACGTATCCGATCGAGGCACGCGTTGACGACTATGCGATGCAGCCAGCTGCGCACCTCGGACTCCCCGCGGAAGGCCCCCGCACCGCGGTGGGCGGACAGCAGGGCGTCCTGTAGCGAATCCGCGGCGTCCTCGCGCGTGTAGGAGGCGCGTAGCGCGGTCTGCCACAGATGGTCGCGATGGCGGCGGAACAGCTCGGCGAAGGCGTGCCGTTCACCGGTGGCGTGCGCGGTGAGCAGATCGTGGTCGGAGGCTTCGGTCACGCGGGGGCGGGACCGGACGGCCGTGCCGACGAAAGGGGCATGCGCCCCCGTGATTTCCCCGTATTGCTGCGCAGACGACAATGCAACCCCCAAGGGGGTGGCCACGGCCTCCACGGCCGGCCGTGTGCCACCTCGGTTGTCCGCATGCCTGCCGGATCCGAAGGGCCGGATGGCGTGCGCTCCCCTGCCGGTGAGTACGCAAGATCATATCGAGGATGCCGATCCCGGAGCACCGGTTCGGGCGGTAAAAGCGCAGTTCGCACCCCCTTTTCGGGCGAAAGGGACAGTCCGTGCCGACCGGCCCGATCGCCCCGCGCCCGGGGGCGCGGGGGAATCGATTCCTAGGGAGCCGCTTCGAAACGCAGTTCGGCGATGGAGGTCTGGTGCTGGCCGCCGTTGCTGCCCAGCGCGGTGATCCAGATCAGGACGTAGCGCGCGGGCTGATCCGCCTTGACCGGAATCTCGGTGAGACCGTCGCCGAGCGTCGCCGACCCGATCAACTGGGTCTGATCGAGCGTCGGCGACGCGGTCGGCGAGGTCCGGATCTCGACCTGCGTTCCGGCCGAGGGCGATTCGATGACGACCTTGGTCAGCTTGCTCGGGCTGCCCAGCGTCGCCAGCACCCCCAGCCCCTTCTTCAGGGCCGGGAACTGCTGGAAGTACGCGTCCGTGCGCCACAGGGTGGCGCCGTTGCTGTCCAGGACCGCGCCCACGCCGCCGGGATTGTCCGGGGTGCCCTCCGGGGAGAACACCATCGCGCCGGTGACCGGCACCGGCACGCCCTCCGCGGCCGTGGCCGGGGACGACGGCGCGCCCGGGGCCGCGGGCGCGGACTGCGAGGTGGTCAGGCCGATGTTGCGCTGTTCGTTGAGCGGCTCGGACGAGCTGCCCGGCGCGAACACGCTCAGCAGCCACCAGATGATGACGCCGACCACCAGCGCGGCGAGCACGCCGAGCCCGACCAGGATCCACATCATCCGCTGCGAGCGTTCCTTCTCGGCCGCCAGCAGTTCCGGATCGGCCAGCGACTCGTCCGGCGCGGACGGCGGCCGCTGGCCCAGGCGCAGCACCGGGATCAGATCGGTCTTCTGATCCACCACCGAGGCCTGTTCCAGCACGTGCTGGACGGTGGCCGCGGTGCGCACGCCCTTGTTGGATTCCAGCGAGCGCACCGCGACCGCGGAGATCTCGAAGGGCACCTCGGGCCGAATCTGCCTGGGCTCCACCGGGGTTCCGTCCGGCCCGAAATCGGCCAGCGGCAGCCCGCCCATGGTGGCCGCGGTGCCGGTGACGCCACCGGTGCGGATCGGCCAGTGCGCGGTGATCAGCGCGTAGAGCATCGCGCCGAGGCCGCGCACGTCGGACTGCGCGTCGGAATCGCCCAGCGTGCCGGGGAACGCGAGCACCGCGTCACCGGTGGCGCTGATGCGCACCCGGTCCGGGTGATCGATGGACAGCGAACCGCCGCCGCGATGGGCCATCTCGGCCGCCGCGGCGAGGGCGCGAATGGCGCGGGCGGCTCCTATCGGGGACGGCACGGTGTCGGCCAT
Organism: Nocardia sp. NPDC003693; assembly: GCF_053981095.1. Classification (NCBI taxonomy): domain Bacteria; kingdom Bacillati; phylum Actinomycetota; class Actinomycetes; order Mycobacteriales; family Nocardiaceae; genus Nocardia; species Nocardia sp. NPDC003693. The sequence goes on along the minus strand of NZ_JBSFNO010000027.1, from coordinate 6,518 downwards.
CTCCTTGAGCGAGCGGCCGGGCGTCCATTCGGCGACCACGATGCCGCCGGACGAACCGCGCACCACGTCCAGGACGCGGGCCAGGCCGGGCGAGTTGATCCGGCCCAGGCGCAGCGTGCGCGACAGGATCGCCTGCGGCCCATCGTGTCCGGAGTTCTCCGAGGCGGTCTGGTCGGCGTCGACGAAGGTGAGCGCGACCTCGCGGTCCAGCTTCACGTCCAGCGCCTGCCAGAACTTCAGCCCGCGCGCGCCGCCGTGCCCGGCCAGCAGCCGGTAGCGGCCACCGGCCACCGAGGCGCCGGGCATGAGCTTGGGACCGCGCTGGACCCGCTTGCCGGTCGTTTCGACCCGCATGGGCGGCATGAGCGGGGAGACCGCTTCGTAGACACCGGTTTCGGGGCCCGCGCCGGCCTGCTCGGGTAGGTCTTCCGGCTCGATCCGGGGGCCGCGTTCGCCGCCTCTGGATGCGGAACCGGCCTTGCCGCCCGGGGATCCACTCGTGTCGTCCGGGGTCGGAGGGACATCTGTGGAGAGCCCGCCGCCCGCTGAAGATTCAGCGGCCGGGGTACCGCCCGCCGCGTCGTCGCTCACCCTCGCTCCTCCTTCGCCCTGGTGTGTCGAAGCACGATATGTCGGGGCCGGAACCGGGCCACCGGCATCCGATGTCGTACGGGCACCGCCGTCCTGCGACATACGGACAGCATCGTCCCATGTCGTGCGGGCGTTGTCCGGCTTCCGGTTCGAGTCTGCCGGAACGCCGGATCCGGCGGTTGCGCTCGTCTGCCGAACAGGGTACGGGAACTCGTGCTTGACGGTGGGTTCAACTGCCTCGGGCCGGACGACGGGCAGCACCATGGTCTGCGCGTCGAGGTACGGATCGAAGCGGTAGTAGTACGGCGCGGCGCGCAGATCGGGCCGCGGGATCAGTGAGGTCTCGTGGATGTCCTCGAGCGGGGTGCCGTCGAGTTCGAGATCCGGTGCGGGCGGGGTGATCCCCAGGCGCCGCGAGACGGCCACGGTGATGGCCACGATCTCCGGGATGCCGGCCAGGCGCATGAGCGCGAAGGCGACGCCGAACATGATGACGGCGGTCAGCGCGACCCGGACCACCGAGCCGACGCCGCCGAAGGAGTCCGAGAGCCGGTGCAGGCCGATGACCTTGTCGGCGATCAGCATGACCGCGCCGCCGGCCGCAGAGGCCAGCACCACCCGGGTGATGGTGTGCCCGACATTGGCCATGCGCAGGTCGCCGAGACTGCGGTGCAGCAGCCAGCCGCCGATGATCGCGCCTGCCACGAAGCCCAGGCCGTTCGCCACGCCGAGGGCGATGACGACGTGCTCGTCGTCCACCACGAGCGGGGACAGCACCGAGAGCAGGACCTTCACCGCGACGATGCCGAGGATGATCCAGGTCGGGGTCCACGCCTGCTCGCGCGCGTAGAACACGCGCAGGTGAATCAGGACCAGCGCGTAGGGAATCAGCGTGAACGCGGACCAGGCCACGGCTTCGCCGAGGCGCTCGGCGTCCCCGGCGCCGAACTTGCCGTAGGACAGCAGCGCGCTGCCGATCTGCGGTCCGGCCAGCGTGAAGAACGTGACGATGGGGACCAGCGCGATCATGGTGAGCCGGGTGGCGGTGCCGAGATCGTCCACTACGGCGGGCGTGTCGTCGGCCGCGGCGTTGCGCGAGAGGCGCGGCATGATCGCGGTCAGCAGGGTCACGCCGATGACGCCGTACGGCAATTGCAGGAGCAGCCAGGCGAATTGGTAGATGGCGGGACCGGCCGCGTCGACCTGGGAGAGCACCCGGGTGGCGACCATCCAGCCCAGCTGGCTGATCAGGACGTACAGGATGATCGCGGCGCCCATGGCGGCGAACCGCTTGAGCCGCGGGTCCATCCCCCACAGTGGACGTAGGTCGATGCGCTCGCGCCGGATCGCCGGCAGCAGCACTACCACCTGCACGACCACACCGAGCGTCGCGCCGATGCCGAGCAGCAGCAGCTTCGGATCGCTCATCTTCGTGGGATTCAGGGTGATCTCGCCCGGCGTGAGCCAGTACAGCACCAGCACGGTGAGCACCACGACGTTGTTGAGTACCGGCGCCCACGCGCCGGGCCGGAACACCTGATGGGTGTTGAGGATCGCCATCAGCAGCGCGGACATGCCGTACAGCAGGATGGCGGGCAGTACGAGGTAGGTGAAGGCGGTGGTGAGCCCAGTGTCGACCTTGCCGTCGTGCGGGACGAGCAGCGGCGTGAACACTGGGGTCAGCAGCAGCGCCAGCAGCATTCCGGTGCCGAGCACGGTGAACGCGGTGGTGAAGAGCCTGCGGACGAAGGCCGCGCCGCCGTCCGGGTCCTCCTTCTCCGCCCGCACCAGCGTGGGCACCACGATCGCGGTGAGCACCGCGCCGAGCAGCAGCTCGGAGATCATGGCGGGCAGGGTGTTGGCGACGCCGAAGGCCGAGGCGATCGACGGGCCGAGCACGGTGAGCAGCATGAGCTGTTTACCGAATCCGGTGATCCGGCTCATCAGCGTCGCGATGGCGATGGATCCGGAGTCCCGGACCAGTTTCGCGTTGGAGTTGTCCCGTTTGTCGATGGCCGCGGGCTGGTCTCTGGTGACCGGTCCGCCACGCGTGGCGGGCATGCTGCGCGGGAGCGGTTGGCGCTGTTGCGGATTCGACAGCGGCGGCGTCGGGTAGCGCTGCGGGCCGGGTCCGCCGGCAGGCCGGTTCGGGTCGGCGTCGCGGTGTCCCCAGTGATAGCGGTCGTCGGGGTTGGGCGCGGGCCGCGCGGGGGCCCGGCCGGGTGCGGGTGGCCGGTCGCCGCGGGGCGGCTGGGTCGGCGGGTTCGATCGGCCGTGCGGCGGTTTCGGGGGCGCGGGCCGCTGCGGCATCGCGGGCCGCTGCATGAAGGGCCCGTCCTCGGCGGGCCGGGGGCCGCGCTCGCGTGGTGGACCGGACGGTTGACCCGGTTGCGGGCGACCGGGCGCCCCGGGGGGATTGCCCGGAATCCGGGGCGGTGGCGTGCCCCGGCCGCCGGGGCCGGACCCCGGCGGCGCGGGCCGGGGCGGTTCGCGCCGCGGCGGGGCTCCCCGTTCCCAGGGTGCGGAGGGCGTCCGGCGGGCGGGGGGCGGCCCGTCCTCGGGCCGGCCCGAGGAGCGCGGACCGTCGCCGTATTCGCTCACCGTGCCTCCTGTTTCCTGAGCGGGCTCACCGCGCCTCCTGCTTGTGTAACTCGCGCTTGCGCGCCCGCCGGAATCGGTTCACCCGGCGCCGGGTCTCCGCGTCGAAACCCTCGTCGGCCGGATCCGACTGCCCGCGGAAGCGGTGCCAGAGCCGGCGTCCGGCCAGCAGGAGCAGTAACGCGCCGGCGCTCGCGGTGACTATCGCCAACACCTGACCGTAGGCGTTGGAGCGCACCGAGACCTTGACCTCGTCGCCCAGCGGCACGCCGTCCGGCGTGGTGAGCGCGATCGGGATCTTCAGGCTCCGGCTCTCGGACACCTCGGTCGGTATCTGGAACGAGCGGGTGCCCTTGGCGGGCAGCTGCTGTTCGCCGATGTCGGAGATGGTGGTGTCGGCGGGCGCGTCGATCCGGAACTCGACGCGGATCGCGACGGGCAGATCGTTGCGGGCCACCAGCAGCAGGGGGCTCTGTTCCGAGGCCAGGGTGTAGACGCCGCCGGGCGGGAGCACGGTCACCGACAGGAACAGATCGTCCACGCAGCGGCTGGTCTGATCGATCCGGCGCTGGGCGTTGATATCGGCCTGGGCGCCCCCGGCTCGCCGGTCCGACAGCGTGAGCGCGCGGATCAGGTCGTCGCGCAGCGGGGTAAGGAAGGCGCGCGGGCTCAGTTCCTGCTGCGGCACGTCGACCAGGGCGCTCATCAGTTCGGTGAGCCGGTGCGCCTGCTGGCGTACCGGTTCGGCGAAGTGCGTGGGCACCGCTTCCTCGGCGGCCGCGGCGAGGTAGTCGAGTTCGAAGGGCTGCGGATCGGCGGGCTGGGCCAGCAGGTCGCGGAACGAGCGCGCGGTGGCGAGGTTGGCGCGCAGCAGTTCGTCCACCTGACCGAGCAGCGCGGTGGCCTCGTCGCGGTTGGGACCCCACTGCTGCGGCGGCATGAGCAGGGCCGAACGGGGTTGTCCCGGCTGCGGATTCAGCGCGGACCAGGAGATGGCGCCCAGCGCGTCCTGCAGGCGCGCCGCACGGGAGTCGTTGGTGACGTCGTAGCGCACCTGGTCCGGGGTGAACGGCGGGGTCGGCGGGTGCGAGCCGACCGCGGCCAGTGCGGTGGCGGCCCAGATGTCGAAGGTCGCGGCGCGCAGTTCCGGCGTGGCGGGCGGGGTGGTGCCGGTGGCGGGCAGCGGGACGCTCGCCAGCCGCACGATGTCGGGGTTCACCGGTTCGAGGGGGGCGTCGGGGCTCTTGACCGTGGTGATCTCCGGGCGCGCGGTGCCGTTGGTGACGGCGTTGTCGGCGAGCACCGCGGTGGTGAAGCCGTGCTGGGCGAACAGTCCGGCGGCCTCGGAGTCGATGCTGCCCGCGTCCGGCAGGGCGACCCCGCGTACCGATTGCACCGACAGGATCGAATCGACCAGGTCCGCGGGCGCGTTCAACGCGCGTTCGGAGAGCGTGGGGTCGCCGGTGGCGGCCAGCGCGGTGGGATCGACCTGCGCGAACGGCAGGGCGACCACGCACAGGCCGGGGGCGAGGGTGCGCAGCCGGTCCAGCCAGGACCTGGCCGCGCTCGCGCCGCCGCCGGCGCGGGTGGATCCGTCCGGATCCGAGGGGCTGGCCAGCACCCGGTAGCCGTCGGTCATGTCGGAGACGGTGAGCAGCAGATCCGGGTCGACGGCCAGGCACAGCGCGGTGCGCAGATTCTTGTCCCGGCCGCCGTCGGGTTTGAGCGCGGTCTCGAGCGCCGACAGGAGTTGATCGAGGCGGCCGCCGGAGGTCAGCGAGGCGGCCAGGTCGTCGTCGGTGAGCAGGGCCTCGCCCTCGGGCGAGCCGGGCCGCCCGGCCACCAGGCGCGGGCGGTCGGCCAGCGGCCAGACGAGGGTGGTGGCGACCGGCGGAGCGTCCACCGCGGGCGGGACGGCCGGGGCCGGGGCCTTGGGGTCGGTGGCCGCGGGCACGCCGAGGACCGGCAGCAGGAAGCGCGCGTCGTCGAGGCGGGCCTGACCGCCGTACGCGGGTTCGCCGTTGACGTTGAGCAGCAGCGGATAGACCCCGGGCGCGGTGATGTCGAGCGCGGAGATGCCGCCCGGCGTCTCGGCCCCGGCGCGCAGGGCGACGGTGAGGCTGAACTGTTTCCGCTGTCCGGGCGTCAATTGTTCTGCGACGTCCTGGAATTCACCGGCGACGTCGTAGTTGATCTGGTCCAGGCGCAGCGCGGTGCGCAGCCCGCTGGGGCTGTTCACGGGCGCGGCGCGCTGGACGCGCACGCTGACGTCGTCGACCGGGCGGTCGCCGATGTTGGTGACGGTGCCCGAGACGACGAAGTACGGATCGCTGGCCGCGGTGATCGCCGTCGGCGAGACCGAATCCAGGGACAGCTTCAGGAATTTCGGTCCGCTGGGCGCGCCGGAACCGTTGCCGGTCGGCTGTGCTGTCGCGAACGGCGGGCACGCCACCAGGACGGACAGCAGTACCGCGGCGAACGACAGAATCCAGCGGTGCAGCGTTCTCGGTCGAGTCGGGTGTGCCGCCGCGGTGTCTTGCTCAGGCCCCCCGGACCCCGCACACGTCATTGTCTGCCGTTCTCCATCCGGTCGATCAGCCGGTTCGCGACCTCGGCCAGGCGCCGCTCGTCGGCGTAGGCGAGGCGGGAGTCCAATTCGCTCAAGGGAACCCAGGCCACCTTGGTGACCTCCACGTCGGCGTCGGAGAGTTCGCCGCCGAGCGATCGCATCAGGTAATGGTGCACGGTCTTGTGTACCCGGCGGCCCTCGGTCACGAACCAGTAGTCGATGCTGCCCAGTTCGGCGACCACGCTGCCGTTGATGCCGGTTTCCTCGGCGACTTCGCGAATCGCTGTCTGTTCAGCGGTTTCGCCCTCTTCGATATGTCCCTTGGGCAGTGACCAGAGCAGCCGCCCGCGGCGGTCGGTGCGTCCGATCAGTGCGGCGCAACGCTTCTCGCTGGGGCCGTCGAGGCCGTCGACCACGAGTCCACCGGCCGAGGTCTCCCGCACGGTGCGCATGCGAGGTTTCGCCGCACTACCGGCCGAACCACGGCGCCGGGGCTGGCGGCGTCGACTGTTCGCGCGATCGGCCGGAGACACTGCGCCAGTCTAGCTGGGTTTAATTTGCCCTCCGCTTCGCTCCGGGCGGGTGCCGTGACTTTTCTGCCTCCGCTTCGCTCCGGCGGGTTCGCGGCCCCCGAAGTCTCGTTCTTCCCTCCTTCCGCTCCTCCGCTTCGCTCCCCCGCTCCACTCAGTCCAGAACGAGATGGAACCGGCGGACGCGGGCGCGTATCCGGCCGGCGTCTCCCCGCTCGGGGTGCACCAGT
>NZ_JBSFNO010000026.1:0-118153 GCF_053981095.1 Nocardia sp. NPDC003693 | reverse complement strand
TGTGGAAGTCCGCGCCCAGCGGTCCCGCCAGTTCCTCGGCGAAGAACCTGCCGAAGCTGCGCCCGGTGATGCGCTGGATCAGCGCGCCGATCAGGCGACCATGCCGACCTGCACGCGCGCGGCGAAGTCGCGGGCGGTGTCGCCGTCGCGGGTGAAGATGGCGACGCCGTTGCCGTATTCGTGCTCGTTCGGCAGCCGTACGGCCTCTTCGTAATCCTTGGCGCGCACGATGGTGACGACCGGGCCGAAGATCTCTTCCTTGTAGATGCGCATGTTCTCGGTGACATGGTCGAAGAGCGTTGCCCCGGCGAAGAATCCGTCCTCGCCGCCCTCGACCACGAGGCCGCGGCCGTCGATGACGAGTTCCGCGCCCTCGTCCACGCCGATCTGGACGTAGTTGTTGACGCGGTCCACGCCGTCCTGGCCGACGAGCGGGCCGAAGTCCGCGCCCGGGTCGTCCGAGGCGCCGACGTTGAGCTTCTCCACGCGCTCGACGAGCTTGGCGCGCAGGCGATCCGCGGTCTCCTCGCCGACGGGCACAGCGACCGAGATGGCCATGCAGCGCTCACCGGCCGAGCCGTAGCCCGCGCCGACCAGCTGATCGGCGACGTCGTCGAGATCGGCGTCCGGCATGACGATGGCGTGGTTCTTCGCGCCGCCGAAGCACTGGGCGCGCTTGCCGTTCGCGGTGGCGGTCTCGTAGATGTACTGCGCGATCGGGGTCGAGCCGACGAAGCCGACGGCCTTGATCCGCTCGTCGTGCAGGATGGTGTCGACGGCTTCCTTGTCGCCGTTGACGACGTTGAACACGCCCGCGGGCAGCCCGGCCTCGAGGAACAGCTCGGCGAAGCGCAGCGGCACCGACGGGTCACGCTCGGAAGGCTTGAGCACGAAGGCGTTTCCGCACGCGAGCGCGGGCCCGGCCTTCCACAGCGGGATCATGGCCGGGAAGTTGAAGGGCGTGATGCCGGCGACCACGCCGAGCGGCTGGCGCATGGAGTAGACGTCGATGCCGGTGCCGGCGCTCTCGGTGTACTCGCCCTTGAGCAGGTGCGGGATGCCGGTGGCGAATTCGATGACCTCGAGGCCGCGCTGGATGTCGCCCTTGGCGTCGGGGATGGTCTTGCCGTGTTCGCTGGACAGCAGCGCGGCGAGCGAATCCATCTCGTCCTGCACCAGGGTCAGGAACTTCATCAGGACGCGGGCCCGCTTCTGCGGATTGAACGCGGCCCACTCGCGCTGGGCGTCGGCGGCGTTGGCGATGACGGCCTCGACCTCGGCCTTGCTCGCCAGCGGTACGCGCGCCTGCACCTGTCCGGTGCTGGGATTGAACACGTCCTTGAAGTTGCCGGAGGTGCCGGGGACGTGCTGCCCGCCGTAGAAGTGGGTGAGTTCGCGAACCATGCCAGTCCTGTCTCGAATCGCCGCCGTCGCATCGCCGAGGGCCGATGCCGGCGCCGCACGCGGATCGCGCGGGTGCTAGGCCACCATATAGTTGGACATCCAAGTAATTCCAGAGTGTTTGCTGTGTCGGATATCACCTCGACTTTGCTTTGACGTCCTACTATTGGGATATCAACGGTACGAGCCGCGGGCGGGCGCGCCCCGGTCGTCGAGGCGGAGGAATCCATGGCCGATCTGCACGTTCCCGTGAACCCGGTCCGATTCGTGACCTCGGCGGCGCTGTTCGACGGACACGACGCGGCCATCAACATCATGCGGCGGATCCTGCAGGCGCAGGGCGCCGAGGTCGTGCACCTCGGGCACAACCGCGCGGTGCTCGACGTCGTGGACGCGGCGGTCAGCGAGGACGTGCAGGGCGTCGCGGTCAGCTCGTATCAGGGCGGGCACGTGGAGTACTTCGAATACCTGGCGACCGCGCTGCGCGAGGCGGGGGCCGGGCACGTGCGCGTCTTCGGCGGGGGCGGCGGGGTGATCATCCCCGAGGAGATCGAGCGGCTGCGCGCGGCGGGGGTCACGATCTTCTCGCCCGAGGACGGGCAGCGGCTCGGGCTGCCCGGCATGATCAATCAGCTGATCCGGGAGTGCGACACGGACCTGGCGCGCACCCCCGCGCCGATCGAGGCGGTGCTCGGCGGCGACCGCGCGGCCCTGGCCCGCACGCTCACCTGCCTGCAGCAGGACACGCTCGGCTCGGCGGAGATGGCGGACCTGGCCGCGGCGGCGGCCGCGCGGCGGGTGCCCGTGCTCGGCATCACCGGCACCGGCGGCTCTGGAAAGTCCTCGCTCACCGACGAACTCGTGCGCAGGCTGCGCACCGATCAGCAGGACAAGCTGAAGGTCGCGGTGCTCGCGGTGGATCCGACCCGGCGGCGCGGCGGCGGCGCCCTGCTCGGCGATCGTATCCGGATGAACGCGCTGGATCCCGAGCGGGTGTTCTTCCGATCCCTGGCCACCCGCGGCGCGCGCGAGGTACCGGTGAACATCGACGAGATGGTGATCGCCTGCAAGGCAGCGGGTTACGACCTCGTCGTGCTGGAGACCCCCGGCATCGGGCAGGGCGACGCCCAGATCGCCGAGCACGTGGACGTGGCGCTGTACGTCATGACGCCCGAGTTCGGCGCGGCCTCCCAGCTGGAGAAGATCGACATGCTGGATTTCGCGGATGTGGTGGCCATCAACAAGTTCGAGCGGCGCGGGGCGGCGGACGCGCTGCGCGACGTGTCGCGCCAGCTGCTGCGCAATCGGGAGGAGTTCCACGCCCTGCCCGAGGACATGCCGGTATTCGGTACCAGCGCGGCGACTTTCAACGACGACGGGGTGACCGCGCTCTACCAGCACGTCTCCGCGCTGCTCGGCGAGCACGGCCTGCCGCTGGAACCCGGTGTGCTGCCGCGCGTGGACACCCGGGCCTCGACCCGGTTCGCGCAGATCATTCCGCCCGCGCGGGTGCGGTACCTGGCCGAGATCGCCGAGACGGTGCGCGCGTATCACGGGGCGACGGACCTGCAGGTCGCGGCGGCCCGCCGGGTACAGCGGCTGGAGCTGGTCCTGGCCGAGCTGGGCGGGCCGTCCGGCGCCGACTCCCCCGCGGATTCGAGCCGGGAGCAGGCCGCGCCGCGCGCGGGCGGGATGCCGGGTGACGGCGTGGCCGCGGTGACCGCGCTGCTGGAGAGCGCGCGCCGGGAGCTGTCCCCCGACGCCGCCGAACTGCTCGCCGAATGGCCCGCGCTGGCCGAGTCCTACCGGGGCGAGGAGCAGGTGGTCCGGGTACGGGACCGCGAGATCCGGACCGCGCTGCGCCGGGAAACCCTGTCCGGCAGCTCGATTCCCCGTGTCGCGCTGCCGCGCTACGCCGATCACGGTGAGCTGCTGCGCTTCCTGCGTGCGGAGCACCTGCCCGGGCGGTTCCCGTTCACCGCCGGGGTGTTCCCCTTCAAGCGCGAGGGCGAGGATCCCGCGCGCATGTTCGCCGGGGAGGGCGACGCCTTCCGCACGAACCGGCGCTTCCGGGTGCTGTCCGAACACGCCGAGGCCAAACGGCTTTCGACCGCCTTCGACTCGGTGACGCTGTACGGGCACGATCCCGCCGAGCGGCCCGATATCTACGGCAAGGTCGGCACCTCCGGGGTGTCCATCGCGACGCTGGACGATATGAAGGCGCTCTACGACGGATTCGATCTGGACGCGCCGAGCACCTCGGTGTCGATGACCATCAACGGCCCGGCCCCGACCATCCTGGCCTTCTACCTCAACGCCGCCATCGATCAGGCCGAGCAGCAGTTCGCCGACGCCGAGGGCCGGCCGCCCACCGACGCCGAGGCCGCCGAGCTGCGGGCGCGGACGCTGGCGACGGTGCGCGGCACCGTGCAGGCGGACATCCTCAAGGAGGATCAGGGGCAGAACACCTGCATCTTCTCCACCGAATTCAGCCTGCGCATGATGGCCGATATCCAGGAATGGTTCGTGCGCAACGGCGTTCGCAATTTCTACTCGGTCTCCATCTCCGGGTATCACATCGCCGAGGCCGGGGCGAACCCCATCAGCCAGCTGGCCTTCACCCTCGCCAACGGATTCACCTACGTGGAGGCGTATCTCGCGCGCGGGATGCGGATCGACGACTTCGCGCCGAACCTGTCGTTCTTCTTCTCCAACGGCATGGACGCGGAGTACTCGGTGATCGGCCGGGTGGCGCGGCGCATCTGGGCCGTGGCCATGCGGGACCGGTACGGGGCGGACGAGCGCTCGCAGAAACTGAAGTACCACGTGCAGACCTCGGGGCGGTCGCTGCACGCGCAGGAGATGAGCTTCAACGACATTCGCACCACGCTGCAGGCGCTCATCGCGGTCTACGACAACTGCAACAGCCTGCACACCAACGCCTACGACGAAGCGGTGACCACTCCGACCGAGGAGTCGGTGCGGCGCGCGCTGGCGATTCAGCTCATCATCAACCGCGAATGGGGATTGGCGATGAACGAGAATCCGCTGCAGGGCAGTTTCATCATCGACGAGCTCACCGATCTGGTGGAGGAGGCGGTGCTGCGCGAGTTCGATCGCATCAGTGAGCGCGGCGGGGTACTGGGCGCCATGGAGACGGGCTTTCAGCGCGGGCGCATCCAGGACGAGTCCATGCTGTACGAACGGCGCAAACACGAGGGCTCGCTGCCGATCATCGGCGTGAACACCTTCCGGAGCCCGCACGAGCAGGAGCACCGGGTGCTGGAGCTGGCGCGCGGGACCGAGGCGGAGAAGCAGTCCCAGCTGCGACGGGTGCGCGAGTTCGGCGAACGGCATCGCGGCGAGTCCGCGGCGGCGCTGGCCCGGCTGGCCGAGGCCGCCGGCGGCGACGCCAACGTCTTCGAGGTGCTCATGGACGCGGCGCGGGTGTGCACGCTGCAGCAGGTCACCGACACGTTCTTCACCGTGGGCGGGCAGTATCGGCGCAACGTGTGAGGCGGGTTCGCGCCCGCCGACCCGAACCTGTCGGGGGTGCGAGCTAGGTTCGGATCCATGCAGGCAACAGGAACCTTCAGCGTCAAATCCTTCACGCCCACCGAGGTGGTCCCCGAACCGCGGATCGCCACGGCGGCGCCGGTGAGCGCGGCGCTGATGGAGAAGCTGTTCGAGGGCGACATCGCCGGCCGCGCGTCGACGCTGTTCAGCTCGGCCTTCGATCAGAACACCGGCGCGGGCACCTATCTCGCGCTCGAATCCTTCGAGGGCACCCTGAACGGGCGGCCGGGCAGCTTCAACTTCGCGCACTCGGCCACCACCACGGGATCGGACCGCAGCGCGCCGTTCTTCGTCATCGTGCCCGGGAGCGGTACCGGTGAGCTGGCCGGCATCACCGGCACCGGCGACATCGAGATCGACGCGGACGGCACGCACCACATCCGGTTCGACTACGAACTGGGCTGAGCGCGCGACGCCGTTCCCGCTCGGCTCCTGCCGGATTCGAACCACCCGGCGCGATCGCCCGTGGAACAATCCGGGGGCAGGCAGACCCGGACGGAAGGGACAAGATGGACCTTGCGGGAATGACAGTCGTCGATGCGCACATCCACCAGTGGGATCCGCTCAGCACCCCGCGCGAGTTCAGCTCACTGGCCAGGCTTTTCCGATATGTTCCCGTTCCCATCGACTGGGCCAAGAGAGTCGCACCCCGGCGGGATCGCGAATTCGTCGGTGACCCAGCGCCGTTCGTCGCACCGTATCTGCCCGCGCAGTATCGCGACGACGCCGGGGACGTCCCGGTCGAGGCGATCGTGCACATCGAGGTGGAGTGGTCCGGTAAGGGGCCGCTGGCGCAGGCCGCCGAAACCCGCTGGGTGGCGAGCCTGCCGTTCGGGGTGGACACCCCGGTGCTGGGCGCCATCATCGGGGCGGGTGATCCGGCCGCGCCGGATTTCGCCGAGCTGCTCGACGCGCACCGATCCGCGTCCCCGCTGTTCCGCGGGATTCGCACCCGGGTGGAGTACCACCCGGATCCCGCCGTGCGCGCGCACAACAAAGCGCCCGGCAAGCTGACCGATCCCCGGTTCCTGGACGGTTTCGCGGCGCTGGCCGAACGCGGGCTGTCCTTCGAGGCGTGGGTGTACTCGGGGCAGCTGCCCGAGGTGACCGCGCTGGCCTCGCGCTATCCGGACGCCACCATCGTGCTGAACCACCTCGCCACGCCCGCCGGGATTTTCGGGCCGGTCGGCAAGCACACCGGCCGCAATCCCGGGCAGCGCCGGGAGTTGTTGCTGCGCTGGCGCGACGACATCGCCGAGCTGGCCACGCACGCCAACGTGGTGGCCAAGGTCAGCGGGCTCATGATGCCGATCCTCGGCCATCCGGTGCCACCGCGCGGGCAGGCCACCCCGGTACCGGTACTGCTGGAACGCATTTCGCCGATGCTGACGCACGCGCTCGACGTGTTCGGCGCGGATCGGCTGCTGTGGGGCTCGAATTTCCCGGTGGACAAGCCGATCACGAGCATCGGCAACGCCGCCGAGGCGGTGGCGACCGCGCTCGCCGGGCACGGGGCCGACGACAAGGCGCTGGAGCAGGTGTTCCGGCTCAATGCCCAACGGGTGTACGGGATCACCGACTTCTAGCCCGGTGTGCCGGTGTCGCTCCGCTGTTCTCGCGGCGCGGGCCCGCGAGGGTCGCGCACGAGCAGGGCGACACCGGCGCCGAGCACGACCGCGCCCACGATCAGCACGATGACGAAGGCGGCCGCGGTGCCGCCGGTCCAGTCCCACACGGCCGTCGACGCGCCGATGGCCAGCGCCAGCGCGCCGCCGATCACCAGCACCGAATGGCGGCGCAGGCCGTACAGGCCGAAGCACACGGCCGCGACCAGCACGGTGAGTCCGTAGGCCCAGGGCCGTCCGGCGTCGCCCGCGGTCTGCGCCCCGGCGAGGCCCGTGAGCACCGCGGCGGTGTATCCCGCCCAGGTCGGCTCGGCGTAGCCGAAAAAGCTGACGGCGAACCAGATTCCGGCCAGCACGAGCAGCGCGAGACCGAACACGACGTCGTGCGATCCATCGAACCGATCGAGCACCCCCGCCACCGCGGCGGGCGCGAACCCCGCGCAGGCGAACAGTCCCACGAACGACGGCAACGCCGCGTACCCGGCGACGGCCGCGATCAGTCCGGCCGCGACCGGCCACACCCAGTCCTCCCCCGACGAGCCGTCCAGCGCCATCCCCACGAAGATGGCCACGCACACCGCCGCCAGCGCGAACAGCGCCGACCCGAGCCGCGCACGCGCCGACCCCGGCGGAGCCACCGGGGTCCGCCCGCGGTCGATGGACCCGGCCCCGGAATCCGGTCCGGCCGGAACGGAATCCGGCACGCCAGGTCCGTGTTCCGCTGCCGCCGAACCCCCCGCCGCCCCCGCGCGCAGTGCCGGCGCACGTCCCCGGAACAGCGCGGCCCGCCCGCCGGCCACCGCGTACCCACCCGCCACCAGTCCCACGATCACCACGGCCATCACCCCCAGCTGCGCAACCTTGCCCAGGTCGTCCCACGCCGAGTCCAGCAGCAGCACCACCCCGCCCAGCACCAGCCCGGCCCCCGCGTAGGCGGCGACCTCGGCAAGCCACCGGCCACCCGACGCCCGGGCGGCCCGCTCCCGCGCCACCTCCGCCACGACCGCGTCCCGCTGCGCCCCGGTCAGAACGCCCTGTTCGACCAACCGCGCCAACGCGACCCCCACCGCACGATCACCGCTCATTCCCCCAGTATGCGCGCGCCTATCCTCCACCCCGAGCTCCCGCGACACGGCCACCGCGCGCCGGCGTAGGCGTGCTCATGCACGGCATCCCCGGCGACGTGCTGCTCTCCCGCCCCAATGTGTATCGCCTGGTTCTGCATCCGCGCGGGCTGACCGCCCGGCTGGCGAACGGCGCAGGTGCACGCGTTGTTCCTGGAACGGCTGACCCGGCAGGCCGCGGCCACCGGCGATCCGGAGCTGCGGGCGTTGTACGACGAAGTCACGCGCTATCCGGTTCCCGCCGAAGAGTATTCGGGCGCACACGCCGAGTCCGGGCCGTTCCAGGTGCCGGTGCGGATCCGCACCCCGGCCGGGGAACTCGCGATGTTCAGTGTCATGGCGACCTTCGGCGCGCCCGCCGATGTCACGCTCTCCGAACTCGCCATCGAACTCTTCTATCCCCTGGACGAATTCACCGCCGCGGTGCTGCGCGGGCTCGCCGGCTCAGGAGGGCAGGGCCAGGTATCGAACACCGAGCAGGTGGGCGGTGCCCGAGACGTGCTCGATGATGCGGGCGGTGTCGGCCTCGATGGCGCCGGTGCGCCAGGCGGTCAGTAGCTCCACGAAGCCGCCGATGCCCATCACGGTGCCCATGCGCAGGTCGGATTCGTCGCAGCCGGGCCGCAGGTACGGGCGGGCGGTGGCGATGAGCAGATCGGTGGCCTCGGTGAGCATGGCCTTGCGGCGCTCCTCGAGGACCCGGCTGCCCGCGTGGTCGCCGAAGAGAATGCGTGCGGGACTGTCGATCTGGAGGCCGACCGCGCGGGCGATGGCCAGGTCCAGGATGTCCAGCGGCGCGCGGCCGAGGTTTTCGGCGACCACGGCCGAGAGCTCGCCGAAGACCTCGGAGCACACCTCGTCCCACACCGTCGCGAGCAGTTCGTCGCGGTCGGTGAAGTGCTCGTAGAAATAGCGGTCGTTGAGCCCGGCCCGGGTGCAGACCCCGCGCATGGTGACTGCGGCCCAGCCACTTTCGAGCCAGATGTCCAGCGCCGCCGCCACGATCCGCCCGCGGCGTTCGGCACGGCGTTCGTCCCGGGTTCGGCCGCCCCAGGTCCCGGCCGGTGCGCGCACGTTCATGGTTGACATTTTGCCCCATCGCGCGCCTAATTGGTGGCAGGCGCGGCCAGTGGTGGCAGATGCCACCACTTGACTGCCCGGATCACACTCTCGGGGAGTTCCCATGCGACTCAATCCCTTCGGCGGCACCCACCGCACCCGGCAGGCGGACGCCGTGGTCACCGGCGCGGGCAGCGGCATCGGCCGCGCGTTCGCGATCGAGCTCGGACGCCGCGGCGGGCGCGTCATCTGCTCCGATATCGACGCGGATCGGGCGCGCGAGACCGCCGAAGCGGTCACCGCGACCGGTGGCAAGGCCTTCGACGCGGTCTGCGATGTCCGCGACCTGGACCGGGTCACCGCACTCGCCGACACCGCCGAACAGTGGTTCGGCAAACCCGCCGACGTGGTCGTCAACAACGCCGGAATCGGGCGCGGCGGCACGGTGGTCGGCGAAACTCCCCTGGACGACTGGCATCGGGTCCTGGACATCAACCTGTGGGGCGTCGTGCACGGCTGCCACGTCTTCGCACCGCGGCTGCGCGCCGCCGGGCACGGCGCCATCGTGAACGTGGCCTCGGCTGCCGCGTTCGGCGCCGCCCCGCGCATGGCCGCCTACAACGTGAGCAAGGCCGGGGTGCTGGCGCTCTCGGAGACCCTGGCCGCGGAACTGGCCGGCACCGGCGTCGTGGTCACCGCCCTGTGCCCGACCGCGGTGAGAACCCGCATCCTCGAGGGCGTTTCGATCGGCGACCCCACCGTGCAGCTGTGGGGCGACCGGCTGCTGCGCTGGACCGGCCGCCCGCCCGCCGCCATCGCCCGCACCACCCTCGACGCCGTGGACCGCGGCGAGCTGTACGTGGTCCCGCAGGTCGAGGCCAAAGTCATCTGGCAGTCCAAACGTCTGCTGCCCGAGTCGTACACCCGCGCCGCCGGATTACTGGAGCGGCTGGTGCGGTAGCACTTTTCGAACAGGAGCTGAACAATGGCGTTCACGTATTCCGACATGCTCACGGTGATCCAGGAGAAACAGTGGGCCCTGGCCGATATCGACTGGGACGCACCGGGAGCCGAGCTCATCACCGACGAGCAGCGCCCGCGACTGGCGGCGTTCATGGCGGATCTGGTGTGGATCGAGCACGTGGGCGCGCGCGGTTTCGCCGCGCTCACCCGGTGCGCGCCCGAGGGCCCGCTCAAGGAGATCTACCGCTACTTCCACGCCGAGGAGCAGAAGCACGCCAACGCCGAGCTGGCGCTCATGCGGCGCTGGGGCATGCTCGACGGCGACTCGATGCCCGTGCCCAACAAGAACATCCGGCTCGTCATCGAGTGGCTCGACCGGTACGGCGACGAGCTGTCACTGCCGGTGCTCGGCACGGTCATTCCCTCGCTGGAATGCGCCCTCGACGGCGCCCTGGTGAAGTTCCTGCTCGACGAGGTCCGGGATCCGCTGTGCCATAGCGTCTTCCGGCACATCAACAGCGACGAATCCCGGCACCTGGCGGTGGGTTTCCAGGTGCTCGAACAGCTCGGCGCCGGTCCCCTGCGCCGGATCGCGATCGAGACCGCCGGTTTCGCGCTGCGGCCCACCCTGCTGCTCGGCGCACTGCTCTACACCCCGCTGCTCTCGCGCATGTCCGCGAACATCATGGCGATGGGGCTGGACGAGGAGAAGCTCTGGAACGCGGTGCGGCGCTACGAGAAAGCGGGCGAGCGCAGTCCGAGCATCCAGCGGGTGCCGCTGTTCCACGTCGTCCGGCTGCACGGACGCGCGACGATCAACGGTCTCCAGCCGATCCAGGGCATCAATACCGCGCTGAACCGGGCCATCGATCACTTCCCGGTCCGCCTGCTCGGTAAGCCGCCGACCTGGTCGAAGAGCCTGACCTACGATCCGGTGGCGAAATGAGTTCCGTACCGCGGCCGCGTGATCCGCACGCCGGCTACGACGGACCCCGCGTGCGGTGCACCCGCTGGCGCGACGACCACGATCTCGACGGCCTGCACGTCGCGGTGATCGGCGGCGGTGCGGCCGTGGCCCGGGTGCTCCCCGCCGTCGCCGCGCGGGCGCGCCGGGTGACGGTGTTCCAGCACGATCCGGTCTGGGTGCTGCCCACCCCGCGGCTGCCCGGCGTCCGGCTGCTGCGCGGGCTGCCGGCGGATCTGCTCGGCGCGCTGCCCGCGCACACCTCCGCCCCGCTCACCGGGGAACCCGCCGGTCCCGGCCCGGCCTCGCCGGCACGCCGTATCGCCGGGGAAGCGCTGCGCCTGGCGGCCCTGGCGAATCTCCGGGTGCGGGTGCGTGATCCGTGGCAGCGGCGGCAACTGACGCCCGACACCACCGCCGGCGTCCGGCTGCACACCCGCTACTACGCGGCCCTGCAGGCCCCGAACACCACCCTCGTCACCTGGCCCATCGCCCGCCTCGCGCCCCTCGGTGTCCGCACCGTGGACGGCGTCGAGCATCGGGTGGACTGCATCATCTTCGTGGAGGACAACACATGACCAGTACCGTGGTCGATCACGAGATCATCATCGTCGGCGCCGGATTCGCGGGCATAGGTACCGCGATCGCCTTGCGCGAGGCCGGTTTCGAGGATTTCCTGCTGGTGGACGACGCGGACGGGGTCGGGGGCACCTGGCACTGGAACACCTATCCCGGTATCGGGGTGGACATTCCCTCGTTCAGCTATCAGTACTCGTTCGAGCAGCGGCGCGACTGGTCGCGGGTGTACGCGCCCGGGCGCGAACTCAAGGCGTATGCCGAGCACTGCGTGTCGAAATACGGCCTGCGCCCGCGCATTCGGTTCAACACCACCATCGCGAGCGCCGACTTCGACGACACCGTGCACCTGTGGCGGCTGCGCACCAGCGACGGCGAGGAGCTCACCGCTCGGTTCGTCGTCGGGGCGACCGGCGTGCTCACCCGGCCGAAACTGCCGGACATCCCCGGCGCGGACAGTTTCACCGGCACGGTCGTGCACACCGCCCGCTGGGATCACACGGTCGATCTGCGCGGAAAGAAGGTGGGGATCATCGGCACCGGGGCCTCCGCGGTGCAGATCATTCCCGAGATCGCGCCGCGGGTCGCGACTCTCACCGTCTTCCAGCGCACCCCGATCTGGTGCCTGCCGCGCCCGGACGCACCCGTGCCCGACGCGGTGCGCCGGCTCATGAGCCTGCCCGGCGGGCAGGCGCTCACCCGCTGGCTCAGCCAGGCGTTCGTGGAAGTCACCTTCCCGCTGGCCGCGCACTACTACCGGATCCTGCCGGTGGCCGCCCTCGGTGAGCGCACCGGGCGCGCCCATCTGCGGGACCAGGTGCGCAATCCGGTGACGCGTGCCAAACTCACCCCGGACTACGCGCTCGGCTGCAAGCGGCCGTCGTTCTCCAACGACTATCTGAAGACGTTCAATCGCGCGAACGTGACCCTGGAAACGGATCCGATCAGCGAGATCACCGCCACCGGGGTGCGTACCGCCGATGCGCATCACGACGTCGACGTGCTCATCATGGCCACCGGTTTCAAGGTCATGGAGTCCGGCAACATGCCGACCTTCGATCTGCGCGGCAGCGGCGGCGTCCGGCTCGAGGATTGGTGGGACACCCACCGACTGCAGGCCTACGAGGGCGTCAGTGTGCCCGGCTTCCCGAATTTCTTCACCATTATCGGACCCTACGGCTACAACGGATCCTCGTATTTCGCGCTCATCGAAACGCAGACCCGGCACATTCTGCGACTGCTGCGCCAGGCCCGGCGGCGCGCGGCCACCCGCGTGGAAGTCACCGAGCAGGCCAATGCCGAGTACTTCCGGGAAATGCTGTCCCGCCGCGATACCCAGGTGTTCTGGCAGGACAGTTGCGCGCTCTCGAACAGCTATTACTTCGACAAGAACGGCGATGTGCCGCTGCGCCCCATGAGCACACCCGAAGCATATTGGCGGGCGGGCCATTTCGACCTGAACCACTATCGCTTCGACACGCTCGCACCGCGTAGCGCACCGGCGGGCGTAGCGGGCCGCAGCCGCGCCCGCTGAGCGACCGGGTTCAGTCCTCGAGCACGCGGTAGATCGTCCGAAGTTGCCGCAAGCCGCTCTCGGCGACACGCTCGTCCTCGGCGGTCATCCGCAGCGCCTGGCGCAGCAGTATGGCGTCCAGGTCCTCCCAGGCGGCGCGGTGCGCCGGTTTCGGCAGCGCGGGCCAGGCGGCCGAATCACCGTAGAGATCAACGGGATCGGCCGGAACGGACTCGCGCTGCACCTGGCCGATGAGATCGTCCAGGCCCACCCCGCGCAGGGTGAGCAGGTCGTCGGGATGCTCGTCCAGGCGTTCGGCGATGACGTAGCAGACCGCGGCCACGTGCTTGCAGGGCCAGCCGGAATCCGGGCAGCTGCACGAGAAGTCGAGTTCGGACGCGGTGGTGGGCAGCAGCAGCGGCGCGAGCGCCTGCGGCAGCGTGCCCGCCGCGATCTCCCCCAGCATGCCGGGGGTGGCGCGAACCAGATCGGCGAGTTCGGCCAGCCGCTCGTCGCGCAGTTCGCGCAGGGTCAGCACCGAGATGAAGGGCCGGGGCTGACTGCCCTGCACCTCCGCGGTCACCGCGCCGGATTCGAGCCGGTAGCTGATGACCTGGCCGCTGCGGGCGTAGGAGCGGCCGCGGGTCAGGCGCCCGGCGTCGGCGACCTTCTCGACCGCGCCCAGAAACGCACGGCCCCACCAGGTCCGGGCGAACGCCGCACCCCCGCGGCTGCGGGCGGGCACCGCGCCCTTGACCGGCCGGCGCGGGCCGAATTCACCGAAGTCGGGGAAGCTCATTCGCCGACCGCCGCGTCGCCCAGGGCCAGCAGTGCCCGCAGTTCCGCGTCACCGAGTTCGGTGATCCACTTCTCGCCCGCGCCGACCGTCAGGTCCGCGAGCTGACTCTTGCCCCGCAGCATGTCGTCCACGCGCTCCTCGATGGTGTCGACGCACACGAGCTTGCGCACCTGCACATCCCGGCGCTGGCCGATGCGGAAGGCGCGGTCGGTGGCCTGGTTCTCGACCGCCGGATTCCACCAGCGATCCAGGTGCACAACGTGATTGGCGGCGGTGAGATTGAGCCCGGTGCCACCGGCCTTGAGCGAGAGCAGCATGATGGGCGGCCCGTCCCCGGACTGGAAACGGGTGACCATGTCGTCGCGGCGGGCCTTGCTCACCCCGCCGTGCAGGAACGGCGCCTCCGCGCCGAAACGCTCGGTCAGGAACGGCGCGACCAGCTCCCCGAATTCGGCGAACTGGGTGAAGAGCAGCGCGCGTTCGCCGTCGGCCAGCACCGATTCCAGGATGTCCTCCACCAGTGCGAGTTTGCCCGAGCGATGGTGGCCGCGGCGCAGCAGCGCCGACCCGTCGCGCAGGTAGTGGGCGGGGTGGTTGCAGACCTGTTTGAGCCGGGTCAGCGCGGCCAGCACCGCGCCCTTGCGCTCCATCCCCTTGGCGGACTTCAGTTTCGCGCTCATGTCGTCCAGCACCGCCTGGTACAGCGCGGCCTGTTCGACGGTCAGGTTGGCGCGCACCGTGATCTCGATCTTGTCCGGCAGATCGGAGATGACCGCGGGATCGGTCTTGACCCGGCGCAGCACGAACGGCGCGGTGATGGCCCGCAGCCGGGTGACCGCGTTGTGGTCCTGTTCGCGCTCGATCGGCACGGCGAAGCGCGCGTGGAATTCCGAGGCCTTGCCCAGCAGCGCCGGATTCGCGAAATCCATGATGGAGCGCAGTTCTTCGAGCCGGTTCTCCACCGGGGTACCGGTGAGGGCCAGCCGATGACGCGCGGGGACCTGGCGCGCCGCGCGGGCCTGGCGGGTCCCGGCGTTCTTGATGTGCTGCGCCTCGTCCACCACCACCCGCTGCCAGGGTTGGCGCTTCAGCTCCTCGACGTCGCGGGCCAGCAGCGCGTAGGTGGTGACCACCAGATCCGAATCGGCCACCGCGGCATCGAATTCCGCACCGGAGCGGCGTCCGGCGCCGTGATGCACCAGCACCCGCAGATCCGGCGCGAACCGCTCGGCCTCGCGCTGCCAGTTGCCGACGACCGACATCGGGCAGACCAGCAGCGTCGGCCCGACCGGTTCGTGATCTACTGCGGCGGCGGCGGTCTCGCGTTCGTGCACGAGCAGTGCCAGGACCTGCACGGTCTTACCCAGACCCATGTCGTCGGCCAGGATCGCACCGCACCCCAGCCGGCTCATGGTGGCCAGCCAGCTCAGCCCGCGCAGCTGATAGGGCCGCAGCTGCGCCTTCAGCCCGACCGGCTCGGCGACCGGGGCGGACTCGCGTTCGCTCTCCAGCAGCTCCGCGGCCCAGCCGGTCGCGGACACCTCCTCGATCGGCACGCCCGGCACCGGCTGCGCGGCCAGTTCCGCGAAGAGGCCCGCGATCGTGGAGGACACCGGCTCGGCCCGGCCCGCAACGTATTCCGCCGCCGCGGCGAGCATGCGGTGATCGGCCTGCACCCATTCCCCGCGCAGTTTCACCAGATCCGACTTCGAGCGAATCAGGCGCGCCATGTCGGCGGCCGAGAGCGTCTGGTCGCCCAGCGCCAGCTCCCAGCGGAACGACACCAAACCCTCGAGCCCGACGGCGGTTTCGGTGGCGGCCGGACTCTGCACCTGCAGGCGCAGCGCGGGCGCGGCGACCCGCCACGCGCGCGGCAGCAGCAATCGCACCCCGGCCGCCTGCAGCGCACCCGCGCCGTGCGCCACCAGATCCATCACCACTTCGCTCGGCAGGAACAGGTCCATACTGCGGTTGTCGCCGGGCAGATCCCGCAGGCGCGGATAGGCGAGCTTGGCCGCGGCCAGCTTCTCCCCCGCGATCCGCACCAGCTGCGGATCACCGGGCAGCAGGACCGGTTGCGGCGCTTCGCCTTCGGTGCGCAGGCAGACTTCGAGCCGCCACAGCGCGTCGCCGTCGTCCTCGGCCGCGGGCTCGAGCAGCCGCAGCAGCAGTTCCGGTTCGTCCGCGGTCAGGCTCGTGCGCCACTCGGTGAGCACCGCCGCCACCCGCGGCGAACCCTCTTCCAGCGGTTCGGCGTCCAGCAGCGCGGTCAGCAGCGGATGCGTCACCGGGCCCGCGGATTCGAGCGCGTCCGCCCGCGCGTCGAGCCGCGCGCGCACCATGGGATCGGTGAGCTCGTCGAGGAGATTGTCCAGGATCTCGGCCGGGCGGCCCGCCGCCTGCAGGGCGGCCGGCATGGCCACCGCGAGCTCGGCCAGCCACGCGCGCTGGCGCTGACCGCCCACCAGCCGCCAGCGCACCCACCAGTCGCCCTCGTCGCGGCGCACGTGCGGGACCATGCGACCCGCACGCACCCAGCGATCCACACCGTGCGCGACGTGCGACAGATACCGCAGATCGCCTGCGACGGCGGGCGCGGGCAGCTCGCTCAGCAGCACCCGCACGGCCTTCTCCGGGGCGAGCGCGTGGGCGCGCACCTGGAGCTCCCGAGGCCCGTCCGGGCCCGGGACCAGCACGTTCGCCCGGTGCCGGAACTTGGCGGCGGCCACGATCGAGGCCGTGGGCTCGGGCAGCCCGGCCGGATCGGGGACCGTCTCCGGGTCGTGCCACAGCACCAGCCCCGACCCCGGCGACCACAGTCCGTGCAGCATTGCCCCATCCAAGCAGCCCGCCCCGACAGTCCTGTCGGGCACTCTCTCCGTAATCCGGCGAATCACGACCCCTACCGGGTCTTTATTTCTGCCCGCCGACAGCACATACTGAGATAACCCCAGGTCACCGCGTATTGCGGTATCGGCTGTGCCTAGTGACAGCCTGGCGGGGCGCACCCTGATAATCCACCGCGACTCATGCCGGAGCCGTGGCAATTTCGATACCGAGGGAGGCCGTGAAGATGACGATTCTGCTCCAAGTGCTCGAGCAGAGCTTCACGCCGACAACGCCGTGGGAGCGACGAAAGTTCACCTTCGTGGACACGACGAAAATCGTGGGAATGCGTTTGGACGGGCAATCGGGCGTATGGCTCGATCTGTCCCGTCCGGGAGAATCCCAGCGTTTGGCCCGCGTCGCCGATCCACGTGACGCCATCAATTTCCTGCTTTCCACCTTCGCCAAAATCGCCGAGTGCGAAGAGCGGGGCGGCTCGTGGCTCATCGGCCACGACGGCGTGCACGCCGATTCCATCGCCGCCACCCGCTTCCCACCACAGCTGTCGGAAACCGCGGCAGACGATCTGCTCGCGCACGCCTGGTTGTAGTTCCGTTCCAGCCTGTTCCACCTGTTCAGCACGGTGTCGTGAATCCGCGGGGGTGCGAACTCGCGTGCCTACGCCATTGCTTCCCGGTTCGGGAGTAAGTGTGTAGCGGTGCGCGTACTGCTCGCGGTTCTCCTGGCGCTCACCGCATCCGGATGTGCCGCGGTGGGCGGACACGACACGCCCGCACCCGGCAGCCCCACCCGGGCCGTGCTCGAACAGTTGCTGTCCCAGGTGCGGACCGTGCACGCGCGCCCGCACCCGGGCGGCTACGAACGCGGCTGTAAAGCGGGGCAGGGCTGCGTGTTCGGGCCCGCGTGGAGTGACGACCACGACGGCCCGGGCGGGCACGACGGGTGCGACACCCGGAACAACGTGCTGGCCGCGCAGCTCGCCGAAGTGGCCTACCGGTCCGGGGCGGGCACCTGTGTCGTCGTGGGCGGCACGCTGATCGACCCGTACACCGGGCGGCGGCTGGTCTTCGCCAAGGCCGACGCGAAGGCGGTGCAGATCGATCACGTCTATCCGCTGGCCGCGGCGTGGGACATGGGCGCCGCGGGGTGGACGCCGGCGCGGCGCATGGTCTTCGCCAACGACACCGCGCTGAATCTGCTCGCGGTGGAGGGCCGGATCAACCAGGCCAAGAGCGATCGGACCCCGGCGTCGTGGCTACCGCCCGCCGGGGCCAATCACTGCTTCTACGCGGGCAAGTACCTGACGGTCGCGGTGCACTACGACCTGCCCGTCACCAAGGCGGACAGGTCCGCGCTGCAGCGCGTCGCGCGCGGCTGCCCAGCGAACTAGCCGGTCGCGACCGGGCGTTTGGGGTCGTGGGACCACTGCGACCACGAGCCCGGGTAGAGCGCGGCGTCGATACCGGCCACCGCCAGCGCCGCCACCTGGTGCGCGGCGGTGACGCCCGAACCGCAGTACACCGCGACCGGACCCGCGCCCAATTCGGTGAAGCGCGAGCGCAATTCGGCTGCGGACTTGAAATGCCCTTCGGGCGTGAGGTTTTCAGCGGTCGGGGCGCTGACCGCACCCGGAATGTGGCCCGCGCGCGGGTCGATGGGCTCCACCTCGCCGCGGTAGCGTTCGCCCGCCCGGGCGTCGAGCAGCAGGCCGCGCCAGCCGGCGGCGGCGTCGGCGTCGATCATGGGCATGGCGCCCGGGTTCAGGACCACGTCGCCGGGGGCCGGGTCGGGTTCCTCGCCGGAGGCCGCGGCGCCACCCGCACGCTCCCAGGCGGGCAGTCCGCCGTCGAGGATGAGCACCTCGGGCACGCCCGCCCAGCGCAGCAGCCACCAGGCCCGCGCCGCGGCCATGCCGCCGGTGGCGTCGTAGACGACGACGGTGTCGCCGGTGCGTACGCCCCAGCTGCGGGCGCACTTCTGCAGGTGCCCGATCTCCGGCATGGGGTGACGCCCGCGCGCCGGGGACGGCGGCGCGGCCAGTTCGGTCTCGAGGTCCACGAAGACCGCGCCCGGGATGTGCCCGTTCAGGTAGTGCTGCGGCCCGTCCGGATCCCCCAGCGCCCACCGCACATCCAGCAGCCGCACCCGAGAATCACCGCCGCCCAGTCGCTCCCGCAGCTCCTCGGCCGAGATCAGCACCGTGCTCAACGCAACTCCTCTTCGCAGGATCCGCACTCCGAATGGAACCCCCTCACCCTACTGAGCCGGGTATCGCCGCGCACTCGGGCGTGGCCGTGTCCCGGCGTGCCGGCGAACGTGTCAGGAGGTTGCTTCCGGTTGCGGGCGGGGGCGCAGGAGGCGGCGGACCAGGAGGCCGGCGCCCAGCGCCCAGAAGGCCGCGCCGACGCCGAGCAGGGCGATGCCGGAGGCGGCGACCATGAAGGTGAAGGCGGCGGCGAGGCGGTGGTCGGGCGGGGTCAGCGCGGAGGTCAGGGCGGCGGCGAGGGTGGCCATGAGGGCAAGGCCCGCAACGGTTTCCAGGACGCCGTCGGGGGCGGCGGCGACCAGGGCTACGAGCGCGCCCGAGGCCAGGGCCAGTAGGAGGTAGGTCGCGCCGGCCGTGGCGGCGGCGATCCAGCGGCGCTTGGGATCCGGGTGCGCGGTGGGGGCGGCGGACAGGGCGGCGCTGATCGCGGCGAGGTTGATGGCGTAGCCGCCCGCCGGTGCGCCCAGGACGGTGCCCAGGCCGGTCACCGTCATGGCGGCGCGCCAGGGCACGCGATAGCCGAACGAACTCATGACCGCGGTACCCGGGATGTTCTGCGCGGCCATGGTCACCACGTACAGCGGCACCGCGATCCCGATGAGAGCCTGCCAACTCCATTGCGGCACAGCGAATTCCAACCGGGGCGCCATGGCGGCGAGTTCGGGACCGCGCTGGTGCACAGCCATGTCGATGCCCGCGCCGACGGCCGCCACCCCGAACGCCGCGAGCACCGCCCACCGGGCCGCGTACTTCTGCAGGATCAGCCAGGTCGCGATGACCGGCACCACCACCGCCGGGGTCACCGCGAGGGCTTTCATCGGGGCCAGGCACAGCGGCAGCAGCACCCCGGCCAGCATGGCCTGCGCGATCTCCACCGGAATGGCCGCGATCAGCGCGCCGAGCCGCTGCCAGAACCCGGTCAGCACGATGAGCAGGCCCGTCACCACGAACGCGCCGACGGCCGCGGGCCACCCGCCCGCCACGACCCCGGTGCTCGCCAGCAGCGCCGCGCCGGGCGTGGACCAGGCCAGCGTGATCGGCATCCGGTACCGCAGACTCAGGATCAGGATCCCCGCGCCCATGGTCACCGACACCGCGAGCAGCCCCGAAGCCGCCTGTGCCGCTGTGGCTCCCACCGCGGTGAGCCCCGCCAGCACGACCGCGAACGAGCTCGTGAATCCCACCAGCGCGGTGACGATCCCCGCCCCGAGCGCCTGCCCGATCCCGGCGTCCGGCGACTCGCCATCGGACGCATCTCCGAACGCGGCTTCGTCCAGTTCGGCGCGGCCTCGCGCACCTACCGCACCATCCGGTCCGGCTGGGACGCCGGCCAACAGATCGGCGGGCGCCCCGGCCTCGGCGCCGAGTGCGGCGGGACCGGCTGCCGTCGCGCCGGGCTCGCCCACGGGTGCGGCGCCCGTCGCCGGAACCTCGCCGGGCGGCACCGTCGCGCGGCCGTGGCCGTTCGCGGGGCCATCGGCGGCGGGGGTGGCGGCGAGAGACGTCATCGGGCCATGGTCCCGGTCCACTCCGGGTGCGGTCAGTGGCCAATGCATCGAAACTGGACTGAAATCGGGGTGAGCCCAGCGCGGGTCAGTTCGAGTCGGGGTCGGGGGTGCCGTTGGTTCCGGCCAGGCGGTCCAGCAGGGGCGCGGTGCGTGGGCCCACCAGGGAGCGCATCAGCAGGGAGGTGTTCGTGCGTTCCACGCCGGGGATCTCGAGGACCCGGCCCGCCAGGCGGTAGAGGTCGTCGGCGTCGACCGCCACGACACGCACGATCAGATCGGTCGCGCCGGTCGTGCCGCAGACCTCGGTGACCTCGGGAATCTCGGCCAGCGCGGACACCACGGCGTCGAGGCGGTGCTGGTCGACCACCACGGACACCAGGGCTGCCAGGGGATAGCCCAGGGCGCGGGGTTCGACCCGGCGTTCGACGCTGGCGAGGACCCCGGCGGCCTCCCAGCGAGCCAGCCTGGCCTGCACGGTGTTGCGGGAGAGACCCAGTCTGGCCGCGAGTTCCACGCCGGTGGCGCGGGGGTTGTCCACCAGTTCCAGCAACAGCCGGGCGTCGGTGGCGTCGAGCGGGCCGGTGAAGGGTTCCCTGCTGCTCATGAAAGGCAGTATGACACGCCGACCGCGGGCTCAACCGCGCATTCTGCTCAGTTTTGACCTTGGTACTTGCGCAGATCGCACAGCGGAGGATGCTGTGTGGTACAGGCCACACACCGCCGTCGATACGGGACACAATCCCCCGGCGCCCACGGTGTACCCGGCGTTTCGAGGAGGCGATACCGATGCCGGAGCAGCGCATCTCTCCCCCGCAGGGCGATATCGAGAAGGTCCCCTACCCGGTACAGCTCCTCCAGCCCGACGGGCACCGCGTCCACGACCGGGCGCACGCCCCGCTCGTCGCCGACATCGGCGGTGACCGCCTCCGCGCGATGTACACCGACATGGTCGTGGCCCGCCGCATCGACACCGAGGCCACCGCCCTGCAACGCCAGGGCCAGCTGGGTCTGTGGCCCCCGCTGCTCGGCCAGGAAGCCGCCCAGGTCGGCTCCGCGCACGCCCTGCACCCGGACGATTACGCCTTCTGCAGCTACCGCGAAGCCGGCGTCGCCTACTGCCGCGGGGTGCCGCCCGAGCAGATGACCGCGCTGTGGCGCGGGGTGGCGCACTCCTGCTGGGACGCCGACGCGTTCAACATCACCAATCCGGCCATCGTGGTCGGCGCGCAGGGCCTGCACGCCACCGGTTACGCGTACGCCGCCCAGCTCGAGGGCGCGGAGATCGCCACCATCGCCTACTTCGGCGACGGCGCCACCAGCCAGGGCGACATCGCCGAGGCGCTGGGTTTCGCCGCCTCCTGGGACGCGCCGGTGGTGTTCTTCTGCCAGAACAATCACTGGGCCATCAGCGCGCCGGTGCGGGTGCAGAGCGCCACGCCGATCGCGCGCCGGGCCGCCGGCTACGGAATTCCCGCGGTGCAGGTCGACGGCAACGACGCCCTCGCGGTGCTGGCGGTGACCCGGCAGGCCCTGGTGCGCGCCCGCGCGGGCGGCGGCCCGTCGTTCATCGAGGCCATCACCTATCGCATGGGACCGCACACCACCGCCGACGATCCCACCCGCTATCGCGCGGCCGCGGAGATCGAACTGTGGCGGCGGCGCGACCCCATCGACCGCCTGCGCCGGCTGCTGGAGCGAGAAGGGCTGTGGGACAGCGATTTCGCACAGGAGGTCACCGTGACCGCCGACGCGGTGGCCGCGCGCCTGCGCGGCGCCACCCTCGGCATGGCCGACCCGGATCCGAGCGCGCTGTTCGAGCACGTGTACGCCACCCCGCACCGTCTCATAGAACGCGAAAGCGCCGAGTACGCCGCCTATCTGGAGGGAGCACGGTCATGAAGACCACCTTCGCGGGAGCGATCAACCTCGGACTGCGCCGGGCGCTCGAGGACGATCCCAAGGTCCTGCTCATGGGCGAGGACATCGGCAGGCTGGGCGGTGTCTTCCGGGTCACCGACACCCTGCAGAAGGACTTCGGGAACAACCGGGTCATCGATACGCCGCTGGCCGAATCCGGCATTATAGGAACGGCTTTCGGAATGGCGTTGCGCGGCCTGCGGCCGGTGTGCGAAATCCAGTTCGACGGATTCGTGTATCCCGCATTCGACCAGATCGTGTGCCAGGTGGCGAAAATTCACTATCGCACCGGCGGAAAAGTGACCGCCCCCATCACCATTCGTATTCCGTTCGGCGGCGGCATCGGATCGGTCGAACACCATTCCGAATCCCCGGAAGCGTATTTCGCGCACACCGCCGGGTTGCGGGTGGTGTCGCCGAGCAATCCGGCCGACGCGTATCTCATGATCCGCCAGGCGGTCGCGCTGGACGATCCGGTGGTGTTCTTCGAACCGAAGCGGCGGTACTGGGACAAGGCCGAGGTCGACTTCGCGCAGCTGGACCGGGACGGCGGATTGCCGCTGGACAGCGCCCGCGTCTGCGTGAGCGGGGACGACGCGACGATCGTCGCGTACGGCGGCGCCGTCGCCACCGCGCTCGGCGCCGCGGATATCGCGGCGGCGGAGGGGCATTCGCTGGAGGTGATCGATCTGCGCAGCCTGTCGCCGATCGATTTCGACACCATCGAGACCTCCGTCCGCAAAACCGGACGTTTGGTCATCGTCCATGAAGCGCCGGTATTCGGCGGTCTAGGCGCGGAAATCGCGGCGCGCGTGACCGAAAGCTGCTTCTATGAATTGGAAGCGCCGGTGCTGCGGGTCGGCGGCTTCGACATCCCCTATCCCCCCGCTAAGCTCGAACGGCACCACCTGCCCGACCCCGACCGCATTCTCGCCGCGGTCGATCGCACGCTCGCCGCCTAACGGTCATGCCTTCGGAGGAAGCTCGGTGGAAGAACAGCGTCAGGTCATGGAATTCCAATTGCCCGATCTCGGTGAGGGATTGGCCGATGCCGAATTGGTGTCGTGGGCGGTTCGGGTCGGCGACACGGTGGAACTGAATCAGGTCATCGCCGAGGTCGAGACGGCGAAAGCACAGGTGGCGCTACCGAGTCCGTATGCCGGGACGGTGCTGGAGCTGCTCGCGCAGCCCGGGGAGACCGTGCCGGTGGGCGCGGGACTCATCCGGATCGGGACCGCGGCGGACGCGGAATCCGTTGCGGGACCGGCATCCTCTGCTGTCGCGGACACGGCCGAGTCCGCCGCGCCGGAACGGCAGGCGGTGCTGGTGGGTTACGGGCCCGACAGCGAGCCCGTCTCGCGGCGCGCCCGGGCGGCGGCCACGGCCACCGGCACCACCGCGGACACGGGCTTGAATCGCGGACACGAGGGGCTCGCCCGCCGACGGCCGGCGGCCACCCCGGGCGCCCGGCGACTGGCCCGCGACACCGGCGTCGACCTGGGTTCGGTCGCCGGGTCCGGGCCCGACGGCGCGGTCACCGTGCGCGATCTGCGCGACGAGCGCCCCGGCACGGAACACATCCCGATTCACACCGCGCCGCCGGTCACCCCGGTCGGCTCCGCGCAAGCGGGCCGGACGCCCGGTGAACGCGAAACCCGCACCCCCATCACCGGCGTGCGCAAACGCACCGCGGCGGCCATGGTGGCGAGCGCGCAGCACATTCCCCAGGCCAGCGCCTTCGTGACCACCGATTTCACCGGTTCCATGGAACTGCTCGATCATCTGCGCGCGACCCCGACCTTCGCCGGGCTCACGCTCACCCCGCTCGCGCTGGTCGCCAAGGCGACGCTGGTGGCGCTGAGCGAGTTCCCGGAGCTGAATGCCTCCTGGGATGAAGCGAACCAGGAGATCGTCACCAAGCACTACGCCAACCTCGGCATCGCGGTGGCCACCACGCGCGGGTTGCTGGTGCCCAATCTCAAAGAGGCACAGGCGCTGAGCCTGCGGGACCTGTGCCAGGACATCGGCCGGGTCGCGGAGCTGGCGCGGTCCGGCACGGCCACCCCGGCCGATCTCACCGGCGGCACCTTCACCATCTCGAACGTGGGTGTCTTCGGCGTGGATGCCGGTGTGCCGCTGGTGAATCCGGGCGAGGCGGCGATCCTGTGCCTGGGCTCGATCCGCAAGCGCCCGTGGGTGCATCGCGACGAGATCGCCGTGCGCTGGGTGACCACCCTCGGCCTGAGCTTCGACCACCGGATGATCGACGGCGAACAGGGCTCACGGTTCCTGTCCGCCGTGGCCGCGCTCCTGGAGGATCCGCTGACCCTGCTCGGTCGCGTCTAGCCGTCAGGAGTAGGTGACGACCAGGGGCTCGGCGGCCTCGCGGATCACCGCGGGGATCGGCACCGGCTTGCGGGTCACCTCGTCGACGTAGACGTGCACGAAGGTGCCGGTCGCCGCCAGTTCGAGGGTGCCGCCCGCCTCGCGGAAGATGGCGAGGTCGTAGTTGATGCTCGAATTGCCCAGGCGCGCTATGCGAATGCCGACCCGGAGCTGGTCGGGGAAGCTGATCGACCCGACGAACTTGCACGAGGTCTGCGCCACCACGCCGATGGCGGGCAGATCCCGGATGTCGGTGCCGGTCGCGTGGATGAGCCACGCGTTCACCGCGGTATCGAAGTAGCTGTAGTAGGTCACGTTGTTCACGTGGCCGTAGTGGTCGTTGTCCGCCCAGCGGGTCGGCACCGGCCAGAGCACCGGGTATCGCTCATCCGTCACCCCACGGACGGTAGGGGATTTCCGCGCGGGACGATACGGCGGGGTTCAGGCTGCGGCGTGCCACTCACGGTGCGCCGAACCGCGTGCCGGGCCGCCTCTGGGCGAATCCCCGCCTCGATCCCGGCCGAAACCGCCGGGATCGGCGCTGCCCGATGCGCCGAATCACGTTTGTGCCCGAGCCCGGGCGTCGACTGTCCGCGGCACGCCTCGGCTCGACTCGCCGCGATACCGCGGCCGGTGGAGAGGCTGCCCGGCAATCAGGCGCTGCGCTCGTCCGAGGCGTTGCGGTGATCGCGCGGGCTGATGCCGTGGTGGCGTTTGAAGGCGGTGCTCAGGGCGAACGCGCTGCCGTAGCCGACGCGGCGGGCGATCGACTCCAGGGTCGCGTCGGACTCGTGCAGCAGGTCCGCGGCCAGGGCCAGGCGCCAATCGGTGAGGAAGGCCATCGGGGGCTCGCCGACCAGCTCGGTGAACCGCCGGGCCAGGGCCGCGCGCGAGACGCCGACCTCGGCGGCCAGCGACGCGACGGTCCAGCCGTGCGCGGGGTTGTGCTGCATGAGGCGCAGCGCCTTGCCCACCAGCGGATCGGCGTAGGCGTGATACCAGGCGGGGGCGTCGGCCCGGGAGAACCAGGCCCGCAGGGTCGCGATGAGCAGCAGGTCCAGCAGGCGGTCCAGCATCGCGCCCTGGGCGGGCAGATCCTTGGCGGCCTCCTCCACCAGCAGATCGAGCACCCGGGTGTCGACCTCGTCGCGGGCGAGCACCGCGATGGGCGGCAGTGCCCGCAGCAGCCGGCGGCTGGCGGCCGACTCCTGCTCGTAGGTGCCGGTGACCAGCACGTTCGCGGCGGTGGCGCTGGTTCCCCAGCTGCGCATGCCCAGGCTGAGCGTCTCGCAGAGCACCTCGCCGTCGGGGGTGGTGGTGATCTGACCCGGATGGATGATGACCTGCGGCTCGGTCTCGGGATCGTCGGCGACGGTGTAGTGGTCCGGGCCGCGGAAGATCGCGATATCGCCCTCGCGCAGCTGCCTGGGCGCGATCTGCTTGCCGCCCTTGGGATCCGGGACGATCCAGCCGCCGCCGCGCACCATCGCCACCAGCGTGAGCGGGGCTTCGTCCCGGATGCGCAGCGACCAGGGTGGGTCGAAGGACGATCGCATCACGAACGCGGCCCGCGCACGTGGTCCTTCGAGCAAGCTGGCCAACGCATCCATACCTAGACGATGGCAAATGTGCGGGCGCTTCTCAACCATGTTCAGTCTCAGGGCTTCTCGATGTACTGGTGGCATGACCGATAAAGACATCCCCAGCAGTGCGGATACCGTCCTGGTGCTGGGCGGGACCGGTAAGACCGGCAGGCGGGTGAGCGCCCGGCTGACCGCGCTCGGGATACCGGTGCGGCTCGGATCGCGCCGGGCGGATCCGCCCTTCGACTGGAACGACCGGACCACCTGGGCGGCGGCGCTGGACGGCGTCGCGGCGGTCTACCTCGCCTACGCGCCGGACCTGGCGATGCCCGGCGCGACCTCGGCCCTCAAGTCGTTCACCGCGCGGGCGGCGGCGGCCGGGGTGCGGCGGGTGGTCATGCTGTCCGGGCGCGCGGAGCCCGAGGCGCTGGAATGCGAGGAGATAGTTCGGAATTCGGGGCCGGAGTGGACGATCGCGCGCTGCGCGTTCTTCGCGCAGAACTTCGACGAGGGGCTCTTCGCGAGCGAACTGCGCACGGGCACACTGGCTCTGCCGGTCGGGGCGACGCCCGAACCGTTCGTGCACGCGGACGACATCGCCGATGTCGCGGTGGCGGCGCTGACCCGTGACGGGCACGCCGGGCAGGTGTACGAGCTGACCGGGCCGCGCGCGCTGTCCTTCGCCGCGGCGATCGCCGAACTCGGGGCGGCCTGCGGGCTGGAGCTGTCGTTCGAGTCCGTGTCGCGCACGGAATACATTGCGGCCCTGAGCGCGCGCGGCGTGCCGGGCGCGGAGATCAGCCTGCTCGACTATCTGTTCGGGGTCCTGCTGGACGGGCGCAACGCCGCGCCGGCCGACGGGGTGCGGCGGGCCCTGGGCCGCGCGCCCCGGGATTTCGCCGAGTATGCCCGCGACGTGGCGGTTTCCGGTGTCTTCTCGGTCACAGCGCGGGGTAAATCTGTCGGTGCCCGGGCCTACAATTGAGACGAAACAGGTTGTATTCCACCGGATTCGGAACTCCGATCCGGTACCGATTCGAAGCCCGGCCGGGAGTGTCGACGAAGCCGCGATCGCCGGGGTCACGGGGAGCTGCCGGTTCTGCCGGTAGCGTCGTACCAATGGTCGCTGCGACGCCCGCTCCCCCGATTCGACTCGCACGCGCCGCGCTGTTCGTGGTGTTCGGGCTGAACGGTCTGCTCTCGGCCATCTGGATCGTGCACATTCCGGCGGTCTCCGAGCGCACGGGCGTCTCCCACAGCCTGTTGGGCATGCTCATTCTGCTCATGGCCGCCAGCGCCATCGTGGGCATGCAGACCGCCGGACCGCTCGCCGACCGACTGGGCAGCCGCACCCTCACCGCGACCGCCGCCACCCTGCTGTCCCTGACCCTGCCCGGCCTGGCTTTCGCGACCTCGCCGCTCACCCTCGCACTCGCCCTGGTGGCATACGGTTTCGGCAACGGCATGCTCGACGTGTCGATGAACGCCCAGGCGGTCCACGTGGAACGGGCGTATGCCCGGCCGATCATGGCGGCGTTCCACGCGCTGTTCTCTCTCGGCGGCCTGGCGGGGTCGCTCGCCGGGGCCGCCACCCAGCGCGCGGACTGGAACATCCACGTCACCTTCCTCGTGGCGGCGGCCTTCGGTCTCACCATGGTGGCCGTCTGCGCGCCCCGCCTGCTGCCGAGCACCCACCATCGGGCGGCTGATTCCCATGCGGCACAGCAGGATAACGGGCAGACACGCCCCCTGACGCCCGACGAGGCCACCAGGGAGGCCGTACCGGGCTCCGCCGCGGCCGGGGTGTCCGCACCTGATTTCGCAGCAGCCCGAACCACCGACTCGACGCCGCCCACCACGGAACCGGCGAAGCCCGAGGCGGCCGGCGATCCGGACCTTCGAGTGACGGCGGGCCGCGCGGGCGTGACGCGAAAGGTGCTGGCGCTCGGCGGAATCGCGTTCGTCCTCCTCATGGCCGAGGGAGTCGCGGCCGACTGGAGCGCGCTACAGCTGCGCGACCGCCTCGAGGTCGACACGGGTACGGCGGGACTGGCCTTCGCCGCGTTCTCCGCGACCATGACCGCGGGCCGGTTCGGCGCCGACCGGGTGGCGGGCAGGCTCGGCCCGGTGGCCGTGCTGCGCTGGGGAACCCTCTTGGCCGCAGCGGGTTTCGCCCTGATCACCCTGTCCGGCTGGCTGCCCCTGACCATCCTGGGCTGGGCCCTGTGCGGTATCGGCCTGGCGGGCGGCGTACCCCAGGTCTTCACCGCCGCGGGCAATCTCGGCTCGGCCACCTCCGCCACCGACATGTCCCGGGTCTTCGGCCTCGGCTACGTGGGCCTGCTCGCCGGCCCCGCGATCATCGGCTGGCTCACCCAACTGGTCTCGCTCACCACCGCGATGGTCGTCCCGCTGCTGGCCCTGCTGCTGTGCGCGTGGGGCGCCCGCGCGGTCGCCGGATCGGGCCGCGCGACATAGCGGTACCCGGCCGAGATCGGCCGGAGCAGATCAGCGGGGGCGGGCGGTGAGATCGCCGACCTGGTCGGCGTGGTCCAGGAAGTCGTCGACCATCCGGTGGTTGAGGACGGCCAGGGCCTTCAGGTCCTCCGACGACCAGTCGGTGAGGGCCTCGCGCATCCAGCCGCGCAGCACCGAACGGATGGCTTCCACGGCCTCGCGGGCCTTGGGGGTGGGGCGCACGCGCTGGGCGCGGCGGTCGTCCGGATCGGGGACGCGCTCGACGTGGCCGGATTTCTCCAGGCGCTGGATCTGGCGGCTCACGTGGGGGGCCTCGACGTCGAGGCGGGTGGCGAGTTCGCCCAGGCGCATCGGCTCCTCGGCGTCGACCAGCACCCGCAGCAGGGGGACGCTGGCGCGGTCCATGGTGAGACCGCACTCGTGCATGGCGCGGTCGTGGCGGCGGACCCTGGTCAGCAGGTAGGCGACGCGGGCCAGCGCACGCTCGAGTTCCACGACGTGACCCTCGTCAACCTCGTGGGGGGAGATGGCTTCCGGCGGCGGCATGTGGTTATCTTACGAAACCCATTTACTTAATTTTGGTAAGTAATACAAAAGAGGAACAGCGCATGACTTCGACCGCAGTCGGTCAGGGCGGTGGGAGCATCCCCGCTGCCGGGACTACCCCCGCCCCGGACAACAAGCCGGCGCACCTCGGCCTGACCCTGCTCGCGCTGTGCGCGGCGGGCCTGGTCGTCTCGCTGCAGCAGACCGTGGTCATCCCACTGCTGCCGCGCATGATCGTGCAGCTGAACACCGACGTCGCCGGTGTCACGTGGCTGTTCACCGCCTCGCTGCTCACCGGCGCGGTCGCCACTCCCCTGCTCGCGCGCTTCGGCGACATGTACGGCAAGAAGCCCATGGTCATGATCACCATGGGTGTGCTCATCGCGGGGTCGGTGATCTGCGCCTTCGCCACCACGCTCGGCGTCTACATCGTCGGCCGGTCACTGCAGGGCATCTCGGCGGCCATGATCCCGCTGGCCATCGGCATCATTCGCGACACGTTCCCGCGGGAGCGACTGGTCGGCGCGATCGGCGTCGTGTCCGGCACCATGGGCGTCGGCGGCACCGTCGGCCTGCTCATCACCGGCGTCATCGCCGATCACACCACCGATCCGCACCCGGTGTTCTGGCTGACCGCCGCCCTCGGCGTGGTCGCCACCGTCCTGATCCAGGTGAGCGCCAAGAACAACGGCGTGCGCCACGGCGGCAAGCCCGACTACATCGGCGCGGCCCTGCTCGCCGGACTGCTCGTCTCGCTGCTGCTCGCGATCAGCGAGGGCCCGCGCTGGGGCTGGAGTTCGGGCTCGGTGCTGGCGCTGTTCGGCACGGCCATCGTGCTCGCGGTGATCTGGGTGTTCGTCGAGTTGAAGGTGGAGCAGCCGCTGGTGCGCCTGCAGCTGCTGGTCGGCCCGCAGTCGCTCTCGGCGAACCTGGCCTCGGCGCTGCTGGGCTTCTCGATGTTCGGATCCTTCACGCTCATCTCGAATTTCATCCAGACCCCCGCCGACAAGGTCGGCTACGGCCTGTCCGGTTCCGTGCTCGCGGTGGGCCTGTACGGCATCCCCAGCTCGGCGCTGATGACCTTCTTCTCCTTCCGTACCGGCCGCATCGCCGCCAAGATCGGCCCGGCGTACACCCTGGCCATCGGCTCGGCCTTCGCCGGACTCTCCATGGGCTGGCTGACCTTCTCGCACGATCACGGCTACGACATGATCATCGCGAATGTCCTGCAGGGCACCGGATTCGGCATCGGCTACGCGGCCCTGGGCACCCTCGCGGTGCAGCACGTGGCCATGAGCGAGAGCGGTATCGCCTCGGGCATCAACTCCCTGGTGCGCACCGCCGGCGGCAGCATCGCGGGCGCGGTCACCGCGTCCATCCTGTCCGCGCACGTCATGGCGGGCACCCACGCGCCCAGCGTGGGCGCCTACGTGGCGAGCTTCGCCGTGCTGTCCGTCGGCGCGTTCGCGGCCGCGGCGGTGGCGCTCGGACACGGGCTGCGGCACAAGGGGTTCTAGCGATACCCCGCTAGGTGAGCACCTCGGTGCGGTCCCCGTCCACCAGGACGACGTGGTCGTCGGTCAGCGCCCAGTGCGGTGTACCGGCGGCCAGGTACTCGCGAGCGAGCTTGCGCGACAGCCCTTCCGGGTCGGTCGGCGAATCCAGGTGCGGGACGATCGGCCGATCCACCAGGCCCAATCCGTCCCAGCGCGGCTCCACCCCGCAGGCCGTGCGCACCTCCTCCGGGTCGTCCATGGACTCGAGGCCGTGCAGATCCGGGGTCAGCACGCAGGCGCCCGCGCTGTAGCCGGCGTAGACCAGTGCGTCCCGCTCCAGCAGCCGGGTCAGCACGACATCGGCTCCGCTGCGGGCGAATTGGGCGCGCAGCACGAAGGTGTTGCCGCCGCGTACCCACACGAGCGGAAAACCGGTCAGCGTGCGCTCCAGGGCCGTGGTCCGGCCGACATAGTCCCGCAGGTCCACCACCTCGGGCACGAAACCCATGCGGCGCAACGGAACCAGATCACTGGTGACCGCGCTCTGCCA
The DNA here is from genome assembly GCF_053981095.1 of Nocardia sp. NPDC003693. NCBI lineage: Bacteria > Bacillati > Actinomycetota > Actinomycetes > Mycobacteriales > Nocardiaceae > Nocardia > Nocardia sp. NPDC003693. The sequence continues at coordinate 86,977 of NZ_JBSFNO010000026.1, read as the reverse complement.
GGCCGAGGGCCAGGCGTCGCAGGCGTTGGCGATCACCGCGACGCGCCCGGGCGCACCGATCATGGCGAGCAGCCGATCGGCGTGCGCGCCGAAACGATAGCTGGACAGAAAGAGTCGCACCGGGGCTCAGCAGGCGCCGTCGAGGCCGTGGACCAGGGCATTACCGCCCGGGCGGACCTCGCCCACTGGCCGGGTGCGGGTGTCCCACTGGCCGGGCAAGGTGGCCGCGCGGGCGGCGTGGTCGGGCACCGTGTCGGTCATGTGCTGGTTTCCCTTTCCTCCGCGGTCAGCCGCTCCAGCCCCGCCCGGATGGCCGCGGCGGTGGATTCCCGATCGTGCGGGCGGCGCATGACGAACCCCTTCGCGAAGGTCAGGATGTCGCCCGTGCGCCGCGGTATGACGTGCAGGTGCACGTGGTGCACGGTCTGGAAGGCCGACTTGCCGTCGTTGAGCACCAGATTCGCCCCGTCGGCGCCGAGATCGCCGCGGCGCACCGCTTTCGCGAGCCGGTGCCCGGCGGTGAACAGCCGCGCGCCCAGCGCCGGGTCCAGCGCGTTCAGGTCGGACGCGTGTTCCTTGGGGATCACCAGCATGTGCCCCCGCGTGATGGGCCGGATATCGAGGAACGCCACCAGGGCGTCGTCTTCGAATACCTTGGTCGCGGGCGCCGAGCCCGCCACGATCTCGCAGAAGATACAGCCGCTCACCCGGCAGACATTACGGCGTACGAGTGAGCCGCGACACCCCCTTCGCAGACACCGTTCGCCCCAACAGGAAACACACCTACCAGTAAGTAGCGCACACCGTCGTGCGTACTTGTGGCCGGTAGCGGGCTTGCGGACGATTGCCGGGTGAGCGTTTCTAGCAACACCATGTGATCGCTATCTCCGCTACGCTCACGCCGGACCAGGTACAGTTGCGAGAATTCTCACGAACTTACTTGTCAGTAAGTTCGGCCTCACCGTTTGGACCGGTGACCCGGCCCATCACGTGCAACACGGTGGCTCCGGTTCATCATCGAGAAGGAAGTTTTGACAGTGGACACAACGCAGAGCGCACAGACGGCTGCGCCCCGCGGTGCACGCGTCGGCGTAGTTCGCGAGACGAACTCGGACGAACGACGCGTCGCATTGGTGCCGAAGATCATTCCCTCCCTGCTGAAGCAGGGCGTGGAAGTGATCGTCGAGGCCGGGGCCGGACTGGGCGCGCTCATCCCGGATGAAGCATACGTCGAAGCGGGCGCCACCGTGGGCGATCCGTGGTCGGCCGATGTGGTCGTCAAGGTCGCGCCGCCGAACGACGCCGAGATCGCCAAGCTCTCCAGCGGGCAGACGCTCATCGGCTTCCTCGCGCCCCGCAACGCCGACACCAAGATCGGCGCGCTCAAGGCCGCGGGCGTCCAGGCGTTCGCCGTCGAGGCGATTCCGCGTATCTCCCGGGCCCAGGTGATGGACGCGCTGTCCTCGCAGGCCAACGTCGCCGGCTACAAGGCCGTGCTGCTGGCCGCGTCGGAATCGACGCGCTTCTTCCCGATGCTCACCACCGCCGCGGGCACCGTGAAGCCCGCGACCGTGCTGGTCCTCGGCGTCGGCGTGGCCGGACTGCAGTCCCTGGCCACCGCCAAGCGTCTCGGTGGCCGGACCACCGGCTACGACGTCCGCCCCGAGGTCGCCGATCAGGTGCGCTCGGTCGGCGCGCAGTGGCTGGACCTCGGCATCGACGCCGCCGGTGAGGGCGGGTACGCCCGCGAACTCACCGAGGACGAGAAGGCCCAGCAGCAGGCCGCGCTCGAGAACGCCATCAAGGGGTTCGACGTCGTGGTCACCACCGCGCTGGTTCCGGGTCGTCCCGCGCCGCGCCTGGTCACCGCCGCCGCGGTCGAGGGCATGAAGCCCGGCAGCGTCATCATCGACATGGCGGGCGAGACCGGCGGCAACTGCGAGCTCACCGAGCCGGGCAAAACCGTTGTGCGCCACGGCGTCACGATCTGCTCGCCGCTGAACCTGCCGGCGACCATGCCCGAGCACGCCTCGGAGCTGTACTCCAAGAACATTTCGGCCCTGCTGGAACTGATGCTGAAGGACGGCGCCCTGGCCCCCGATTTCAGCGATCAGGTGCTGGCCGACTCCTGCGTCACGCGTGAGGTGGAAGCCTGATGTACACCGAACTTCTCGCGAACATCGCGATCCTGGTGCTATCCGGGTTCGTCGGCTTCGCGGTCATCTCCAAGGTGCCCAACACCCTGCACACGCCGCTCATGTCCGGCACCAACGCCATTCACGGCATCGTGGTGCTCGGCGCGCTCGTGGTGTTCGGCAAGGTCGAGGACCCCTCGATCCTCATGCAGATCATTCTGTTCGTCGCGGTCGTCTTCGGCACGCTGAACGTGGTCGGCGGCTTCGTGGTCACCGACCGCATGCTCGGCATGTTCAAGGCCAAGAAGCCCGCCGCGACCGAGAAGGCCGGTAAGTAGCCATGGACAATCTCGTCAACATTCTCTACATCGTCTCCTTCGCGCTCTTCATCTACGGCCTCATGGGCCTGACGGGCCCGAAGACGGCGGTGCGCGGCAACTGGATCGCCGCCATCGGCATGGTGATCGCGGTCATCGCGACCTTCATCTCGATTCGCGACACCAGCAACTGGATCATCATCGTGGCCGGTCTGGTGGTCGGCATCGGCCTGGGCGTGCCCCCGGCCCGCTTCACCAAGATGACCGCCATGCCGCAGCTCGTCGCCGCGTTCAACGGCGTCGGCGGTGGCACCGTGGCCCTCATCGCGTGGGCCGAATTCATCGACACCACCGGCTTTTCCGCGTTCAAGCACGGCGAAGAGCCCACCGTCCACATCGTGATCGGCTCGCTGTTCGCGGCCATCATCGGCTCGGTGTCCTTCTGGGGCTCGATCATCGCGTTCCTCAAGCTGCAGGAGACGCTGCCGGGCCGCCCGATCGGCATCGGCAAGCTGCAGCAGCCGCTGAACCTGCTGCTGCTGCTCGGCTCCATCGCGGCCGCGGTGGTCATCGGCATCGGCGCCACCAATGACGGTGTGCCGCAGTACTGGATGATCCTGGTGCTCGTGCTCGCGGGCATCCTGGGCCTGATGGTCGTGCTGCCCATCGGCGGCGCGGACATGCCGGTCGTCATCTCGCTGCTCAACGCGCTCACCGGTCTGTCGGCCGCGGCCGCGGGTCTGGCGCTGAACAACACCGCCATGATCGTGGCGGGCATGATCGTCGGCGCGTCCGGCACCATCCTGACCAACCTCATGGCCAAGGCCATGAACCGCTCGATCCCGGCCATCGTGGCCGGTGGCTTCGGCGGCGGCGGCACCGCGCCCAGCGGCGCCGGCGGCGAGCAGAAGCAGGCCAAGGCCACCTCCGCGGCCGACGCGGCGATCCAGATGGCGTACGCCAACCAGGTCATCGTGGTGCCCGGCTACGGCATGGCCGTCGCCCAGGCGCAGCACGCGGTCAAGGAGATGGCGGCGCTGCTCGAGGCCAAGGGCGTCGAGGTCAAGTACGCGATTCACCCCGTCGCCGGTCGTATGCCCGGCCACATGAACGTGTTGCTGGCCGAGGCCGAGGTCTCCTACGACGCGATGAAGGAGATGGACGACATCAACGGCGAGTTCAGCCGCACCGATGTCGCCCTGGTCATCGGCGCGAACGACGTCACCAACCCGGCCGCCCGCGAGGACTCCTCGTCCCCGATCTACGGCATGCCGGTGCTCGACGTGGACAAGGCCAAGTCGGTCATCGTCCTGAAGCGCTCGATGAACTCCGGCTTCGCCGGCATCGACAACCCGCTGTTCTACGCGGACACCACCTCCATGCTGTTCGGTGACGCGAAGAAGTCGGTCAGCTCGGTGACCGAGGAGCTGAAGCAGCTGTAGGGGATTCCCTGCCACCGCAAGGCAATCGATGGCCCGCACCCGATGAGGGGTGCGGGCCATCGTCGTCATCCCCCGTCCGCGCCGGCGAGGCGCAGCACGCTTTCGCGCAGGGCCGCTTCGGCTTCCGGGCGGGTCATGCGGCCGGACTTCACCGCCTGCTTGGCGGCGGCGCCCACGGACACTATGGCGGTCGCGAGCCATTCCGGGGTTGTGCCGCAGGTGAATTCGCCGGAGGCCAGGCCGCGGCGCAGGAGCGGGAGCAGGTGGTCGGTGACCGGGATGTGGCGGGCGTAGCCGTCTTTGGGGGCGACGGGGCCGAGGTTCCGCATGACGGGGGTGTTGGCTTCGAAAGTGCGCCAGCTGATGTCGAGCACGCGGAGCAGGGCGGCGGTGGGCGAGCCCGCGGTGAGATCGGCGTCGGACATCGCGGCGGCCGTCGCGGCGGCGAGGCGGTCGGCGACGGCGACGCGCAGGTCGTCGCGAGAAGGGAAGTGCGCGTAGATGGTTTGCCTGCTCACCCCGGCGGCCGCGGCGATCGCCGACATGCCCGCGCCGGGCTGATCCGGCAGCAGGGCGAGGGCGGCGTCGAGGATGGCGGCGCGACTGCGCTCGGCGTCGGCGCGGCGACGGGGCTCGGATTCTGCGGACAAACTCTTACACCCTTGTCAAACTTGTCGATGGCGACTTAACCTTTACAGCGTTGTCAGAATTATACGACAGCGGCGGCACGCGCTCCGCTTCGTCAGCGCCCCAGGAGATTTCGTGTCGCATCGGTTCGTATTCACCGCCGCACTGCTGTCCACCGGGCTGCTCGCCGGGGCCTTCGGCTACGGCGCGGTGAATCTCGCGCCCACGTTCCGACGGGTGCCGTTACAGATGCGGCTGGAGTTCCACACCGAGCTCATGAAGATGAACAGCATCAGCATGCAGGCCACCATGGCCGTCGCGGCGCTGAGCTGTCTCACGCTCGCGTGGCTCGGGCGCGGGCGGGTGCGACGGGTCGCGGCGGGCGCGGCGGCGCTGGTGGCGGCGTCGTTCGCGATCACGCGGCTGGGCAACGTGCCGATCAATCACCGGATCAACGAGTGGGCGCTGACGGGTGCGCCCGCCGACTACGCCGAGATCCTCGCGCGCTGGGATGTTTTCCACGTGCTGCGCACGCTGACCGGACTCGGGGCGTTCGCGCTGCTGATCGCGCTCGCGGTGTGGGGGCCGCGCGGGAGCGCGGAATCCGGGCGGGAGCTCGACGACGCTCGCCGTGCGCTCGTTACCGCGTGAGCTCCGGTGTCCGAGCTCATCCGCATCGCGCCGGCGGCAGGCTCGCCGCACAGGCGGGTGCGAATCAGCGACACTCGGAACGCGACATCAGCCCGTATCGGGTGCCCGATTCTGGCGATACACGTAGTTTTTGAGGGTGGAACCGAACAGCTCTGGCGTCGACCTCGATTCGCTGCGCTCCCTGCTGCCCGACGGGATGGTCGTGACCGACCCCGACGTGCTGGCGGGCTACCGGCAGGACCGGGCGTTCGACCCGAACGCCGGAATCGGGCTGGCGCTGGTGCGGCCGCTGACCACCGAACAGGTTGCGGCCGTGGTGCGGTGGGCGCAGGAACGGGGCGTGCCGATCGTGCCGCGCGGGGCGGGGACCGGGCTGTCCGGCGGGGCCACCGCGCAGGACGGGGCGATCGTGCTGAGCACCGAGAAGATGCGCGACATCACGGTCGACACGATCACGCGGACCGCGGTCGTGCAGCCGGGACTGTTGAACGCCGAGGTCAAGCGGGCCGTCGCCGAGCACGGGCTGTGGTACCCGCCGGACCCGTCCTCGTTCGAGATCTGTTCCATCGGCGGCAACGCCGCCACCAACGCGGGCGGGCTGTGCTGCGTGAAGTACGGCGTGACCACCGATTACGTGCTCGGCATGGAAGTGGTGCTCGCGGACGGGACGGCGGTGCGATTGGGCGGGCCGCGGCTGAAGGACTCCGCGGGGCTCTCGCTCACCAAACTCTTCGTCGGCAGCGAGGGCACGCTCGGCATCATCACCGAACTCACGCTGCGGCTCCTGCCGGCGCAGCCGCCGCAGTCCACGGTGGTCGCGACCTTCCCCACCCTCACCGCCGCCACCGACGCCATCCTCGCCATCACCGGGACGCTGCGGCCGTCCATGCTCGAGTTCATGGACGCGGTCGCGGTCAACGCGGTCGAGGACGAGCTGCGGATGGGGCTGGATCGGGACGCGGCGGGGTTGCTGGTGGCCCGTTCCGACGCACCCGGCGAGCACGCCGGACACGAAGCGGACATCATGCTCGCCGCCTGCGAGAAGGCCGGGGCCACCGAAGCCTTCCGCACCGACGATCCGGACGAGGGCGAAGCGTTCTGCGCCGCGCGGCGATTCGCCATCCCGGCCGTGGAACGCAAGGGACCGCTACTGCTCGAGGACGTCGGGGTGCCGCTGCCCCGGCTCGGCGAACTGATCAACGGCGTCGCCGACATCGCGCGGGAGCGGGACGTGCTCATCTCGGTCATCGCGCACGCGGGCGACGGCAACACCCACCCGCTCATCGTGCACGACCCGAACGACCCGGACGAGGCCGCGCGGGCTCATCGGGCGTTCGGGGAGATCATGGACCTGGCCATCGCCCTGGGTGGCACCATCACCGGCGAGCACGGCGTCGGGCGGCTGAAGAAGGATTGGCTCCCCGACCAGGTCGGGCCCGATGTGATGGCACTCACCCGGCGCATCAAACAGGCCCTGGATCCGCACGGGATACTCAATCCGGGAGCCGTGCTCTGAACCGCCGGCCGGAACAATCCGCACGACAAGGGAGTTCACACCGACCATGAGTACCAGGCTGGAACACAACGCCGACGCCACGCGCTACGAGATCTATCTCGACGACACGCTCGCGGGCTACGCCGACTACGCCGAGAGCACCCGGGGCGATCGCAAGGTCCGCGACATCCAGCACACACTCACCTTCCCCGAGTTCCGGGGCCGCGGCGTGGCCGCGCAGGTCGTCGAATTCGCGCTGAACGACGCACGCGCGGAAGGCTTCTCGGTCGTCCCCACCTGCTGGTACGTCGAGAAGTACATCGCCGAGCACCCCGAATACGCCGATCTGGTCGGCTAGTTCGCGCGGTAACCCCCGCCCGAGGACTCCGACCGCCGCCACACGAGCAGCTGGCGGTCGGCCACACTCATCATGGCTTCTATCACCTTCTCGTTGTCGAAGCCCGGTAGCGCCTGTAGTCGCGCCAGGAACCCGGTGTCGGCCGCCGAATGCGGCACGACACACCCCTTACCCGTGGCGCCGATCAGCACGAAGAACACGTCCTCGGCGAACGGTCCGTCCGCCGTGGTGATGATGCGCACCTCGGCCAGCTCGGTCCACGCGACCTCTTCCACTCGTCCGTTGGCCAGCGTGCGCCGGACGAAGGTGTCGTTGATTTCGACTCCGGCCATGGATCCATAGTGCACCCGTCGCTCGCGGGCCGACAGTCCCGAAAGCCATGGTTTACCTGAGGAAACCGTATCGAGAACTCCCCGTTCACCCGGCTACCGGGGATGTTGCGGATCGAGCAATCATTCAGCTATCTAAGGGTTTTCGCGGCGACACGCGGAGGCGCTGCGGGACTGCGGGATTCCGGACCCGCAGAATCCGAGCGAACGGCGATCATCGGCGACCGCAGCTCAGAAGAACTCGTCGAGTAGGCGGTAGTAGTCGAGGCGCCAGGGGTCCGCGCCGGTGCGCTCGGCGACCCGCGCGGCGAGTTCGGGACCGTAGGCGGGGTTGAGGTCGGGGTCGGCGACCGATCGGGTGAGCAGCGCCAGATCCAGGTGGCGGTCGGCGACGCCCAGGCGGCCGACGTCGAGAATGCCTGTCACCGTCAGGGTTTCGGGATCGAGCAGCACGTTCGGCAGGCAGAAGTCGCCGTGGCAGACGACGAGATCGGCGGCTTCCGAGGCGGCGGCGCGTGGGCGGTCCGATTCGAGTTCGGCCAGCAGCTGTGCCGCGGTGTGGCCTTCTCGCTCACCGTCGAAGTCGTCCTCGTCCACCAGTCCGGCCGCCACGTTCGCGGCCGCCGCCGGGATGGTCACCGCCAGTGTGCGATCGAACGGGCAGCTGTCGACTGGCAACGCGTGCAGCGACTTCAGGTAGTCCGCCAGGGCGTCGACGGCCGTCGTGGCCAGGGTGGATGACAGCTCGCTCGCGGGGGTCCCCGGCAGGGTCGAGGTGACGAGCGTGAACTCGCCCCCGTTTTCAATCCAATCCAGGACGCGCGGCGCACCCAATCCTGCGCGGGCGAGCCACAGCAGCCGGTCCCGTTCGTCCAGCAGCTCGGCTCGCGCGGCGGGGCTGGTCGCCGTCTTGTCGAATCGCGTGCCGTCCACACTGCGACGCACCACGGCGTCGCTGCACCCTACGGTCACCACTTCCCACTCGGCCATGCCGGCGAGTCTGCCAGGAGACAGGTTCGGATCGCCTCCGCATTTCGTGGCACGGCGCGAGTGCGGGTCCGAAGGAGGTGTCGTTGACACGTGGCAGCGGCCGAAAAGCGCTGCGCCCGGCGGGCGATGGCTTCACATCGGTTGCCGCGCAGGAGAATTGCCCGCCCCGCCGACTGCGGTGCTGCCGCGCGCCGGATCCACCAGGATCGCGACTGCCCGGCCGAGCTCGTGGCGGTGCGCGTCGGGACGGTTCGCCGCCGCCTCGGCGACACTGCCGTAGACCAGGGTCAGTACCTGGCCGAGAAGTTGCTCGGCGGGGACCGTCGCGGTGACCCGGCCGGTGGATTGCGCGTGTTCCACGGCGGAGATCCGGTGTTCGGTGGCGGCACGCAGGGCGGGCGCGGACTTCGCGAGGCCGGGGCGTTCGAGCGACTGCCAGGCCAGCAGACGGGCGAGGTGGGGAGCGGCGCTGTAGAAGTCGAATACCCGCTGGGAGTAGCGGGGGAGGTCCTCGGCGTCGAAGGGGATCGCGGTGTGGACGGCCGTCGCGTGGTGGGTCAGCACCGCGTCGAACAGGGCGCTCTTGCTGCCGTAGTAGGCGTAGAGCATGCGGGGATTGGAGCGGGCGGACTCGGCGATTCGGGCCGTGCGGGCGCCGGCCAGGCCGAAGGCCGAGAACTCGGCGGTGGCGGCATCGAGGATTCGGCGGCGCGTCGCGGCGGCATCGCGCGGCAGGGGTGGTTTCGTCATCTGTGTCTGCGCTCCCCAGATATGTAATCGGTTAATCACCGGATGACCCGGACGCAGAGTAGACGCCGTTTACGCAGGTCAGGTGGATTGCGTTCGGGGCCGCCCGAAGGACGGCGTGTCGTGCGCGCCGCCCCGGCCGGTCGGGGGAGCGCATGGCGGTCGCGCCAGCGGGTAGTCGCCGAGTGTGGTTCCCAGTGGCTTTGACGCAGGGCAGGAGCGGACTATGAGCGCGATCGGACTCACCGGTGAGATCGGACATCCCTTCACCGTCGAACCCAGTCCGGAGGAAGTGACCATCGCCCCGGGCGGCGGTACGGCACGGGTGGGCGTCCGCGTGACGCCGAACGACGAGGGCGGGGTGGGCGAGGTCCGGATAGTGGTCGGCGTCGTCCCCGATTCGGGCCTGACCTTCACCCGGCACGAGTTGACGGGCGGGGACGGGACCAGCTACCAACCCGGCGCCGATTCCCGCGCGGACGTGCTGAGCTTCGACGGGATCACCCTCGATACGTCGGCGAATCCCGAACTGTCCGTGGAGATCACGGCCGACGCGGACGCGTCGGAGGAGCCGACCACGGTGACGTTCGTGGTGGGGGCCGTGACGTGCGCGGTGCCGGTGCGAGTCGCGGGGCCGGATACCGAGTAGTCGCTGCGCCAGGAAGGTCTGCTCGGTTCCCGGTGCAGCACGGTCCGCCTCGGCGCGCAGGAACTCACGCGAAATTGGCAAACGCCGGCGGATGTCTGGCGTCTACACAGCCCCTACGGTCACGGCGCGTCAGCATGCCGGGACTCCGGAAAAGTGATTTCGTCATGTGTGTCCGTGCTGATCGGACAAGTAGTCGGTTAATTACACGACCGGCAGGGTGGTGTTGCCACACCCCGGATAGCCGCGCACTGGTTGGCCGTCTCCCCCGGCGGCAGGCTCGATCGCATGAACTCCTACGTCGCTCACCTCAACGGCCGGCCCGCCACCACCCCCGACCTGACGCCGCTGGCGTTCACCGGGTACGCGCACTTCACCGCGATGCAGGTGCGCGACAACGGGATTCGCGGCCTCGACCTGCACCTGGAACGCCTCCGCAACGCGTCGCTGCGGATGTTCGGGCGGGCCCTGCCGGACGAGGTGATTCGCGAGCACCTGCGCGCGGCCCTCGCGAACGGCCCCGCCGACCTGTCACTCACGGCCACCGTGTTCTCCCCGGCGGGGGAGTTCACCGTCGCCGGGCCCGATGTAGAGCTCGAGGTCCTGGTCCGCACCGCGCCGCCATCGACCGGGCCGACCGGGCCGCTGGCACTCGCGGCGGTCGAGCACGAGCGCACGTTGCCGGAGGTGAAGCACGTCGGCGAGGTCGCCAAGACCCTCTACCTGCGCGAGGCCGTCGCCCAGGGCTACGACGACGCCGCGTTCCTCGACCGCCACGGGCGGTTCAGTGAGGCGTCGATCTGGAATCTGGCGTTCTGGGACGGGGCCGCGGTGGTGTGGCCGCGGGCGGAGATGTTGCGCGGTACGACGATGGGGATTGTCCAGCGGCACCTAGAGAAGCTCGGGGTGTCCCAGCGCGAGCAGGAAGTCACTCCCGCTGATCTGGCCGGGCTCTCCGGTGCGGTGGTCATGAACTCCTGGACCCCGGGGATCCCGGTTCGTCGCATCGCCACGACCGACCTCCCCGAGGCTGGTGAGTTCCTCGAACTCCTCCACCGCGCCTACGAAGCCGAACCTCGTGTCGCGCCGTGACGAATACGGCTGCGGGGCTGCATCTCTCGGCGTGGCCGACTACGAGGGGCCGCTATTCGGGATGCAACCGCCTGACGTATCCGGCGTCGACCAAGCGCGAGAACGCCTTTCGCACGGCGTCCGGCACCGGCTGCTCGATCGCCCACCCCAGCGCCGGGTAGACCCACAGCCGCTGGGTGTCGCCGACCAGGGTGTTGATCACCCGGTCGGCGTCGCCGATCGCGGCGACGTAGTCGTCGAGCGGCAGCGTGCGCGATACGCACGTCACCTCGACTTCCGGCCATCTTTTACGGCAGATGGCATAGCTCCTGCGCTGCTGGTAGGGCCGGGAAATCAGTGTGACCGAACGGATTTCGTGACTCATCCCGAGCTTCCGGATGAGGTCCCGGGTGAAGTCGATGTTCTCGCCGGTGTTGGTGGCGTGCGGCTCGACCAGAATGGCGTCCGCCGGCACACCGAGCTCGATCGCGCGCTCGCGGAAATGAACGGCCTCCCCGCGGGGAAAGAGGTCGAACGTCCCGGGCGCGTTGCCTCCGGTGAAAAGGATCCGCGGAAAGAGCCCCCGGTGGTAAAGCTCGGCCGCGAAGACCGGCACGTCGAGGTCGTGGCTCCCGAGCCCGATCCCCAGGTCGACGGCCTGCGGCTCATCCCCCATCCGCGCGTGCTCCCACAACGTTTCGACGTCGCCGCGCAGTTCGGCGGGAATGGTCGTCGACGGCACAGTTCTCCTCGGGTCGGGGTCTATGCCGCCAGTATGTACAGCGTCAGCGACTGCCCGTCCGCCGAGATGTCCGCAATGCCCCCGCCCACGCCACGAATGACGATGAACCGATATCCGAGAGTCTCACGCCCGCAATGCCGCTCGGTCCAGACGAAAGAGCTGTCGACCTGCTCGACGACCCCGGCCCCGCCTTCCATCTCGTAGTCCGCGCCCAGCGGCTCTCCCGACCCGAGAAAGAAACTGCCGAGCTCGCCGATCCGCATCGACTCACCGTTGCGCACCACAGGCTCCGGCGCAGGCAGCTGCCCGAATGCCCGAACCTCGCTGGGACACACCAGTTCGGGTTCCCTGATCACGACCCCTGCCCCACCGGCTGCCAACAGCACGGCAAGAACCACGGTCGCGAACCAGCGCCTCCGAAACGCGCGACGCCACCTGCTCACCAGCACCCCCGCTGATCGTCGACAGCGCGCATCTCGCCGTCGTCTCTCCATTCCACCATGGCTCATGAAGGGGATGGGGTTGTCCGGCGCACGGGAGCAACGATGGTGAACTGTCATGGATGGCCCGTTGATCGCGACGGAAGTGCGGCAGCTGAGCATGTACTGGCACTGTTCGAGGGCGACCATTTCGGACCGGCCGACGGCTGAGCTTGGTTGACGGCTAGTGCGGTAGGGAGAGAAAGACCGAGGGCGGTACCGAACCCGGTACCGCCCTCAGGAAACTAGCTGCAGCCGAAGGGAATCAGCGCAGGATCTGGCGGGACATCACCACGCGCTGGATCTGGTTGGTGCCCTCGTAGATCTGGGTGATCTTGGCATCGCGCATCATCCGCTCCACGGGGAAGTCGGTGGTGTAGCCGGCGCCGCCGAACAGCTGGACCGCGTTCGTCGTCACCTCCATCGCCACATCGGAGGCGAAGCACTTCGCCGCGGCGGAGATGAAGCCGAGGTTCTTCTCGCCGCGCTCGGCGCGGGCCGCGGAGGTGTAGACCATCAGGCGGGCGGCCTCGATCTTCATCGCCATGTCGGCGAGCATGAACTCGGTGTTCTGGAACGAGGCGATCGTCTTGCCGAACTGCTTGCGGTCCTTGGTGTAGGCGATCGCGGCGTCCAGGGCGCCCTGGGCGATGCCGACGGCCTGCGCGCCGATCGTCGGGCGGGTGTGGTCCAGGGTCTGCAGGGCGGTCTTGAAGCCGGTGCCGGGGGCGCCGATGATGCGGTCGCCGGGAACCTTGCAGTTCTCGAAGTACAGCTCGGCGGTCGGGGAACCCTTGATGCCCAGCTTGTGCTCCAGCGGGCCGACCACGAAGCCCTCGTCGTCCTTGTGGACCATGAACGCCGAGATGCCGTTCGCGCCCTTATCGGCGTCGGTCACGGCCATCACGGTGTACCAGTCGGACTTGCCGCCGTTGGTGATCCAGCACTTGGAGCCGTTGATGATCCAGCTGTCGCCGTCCTGCTTCGCGCGGGTGCGCATCGAGGCGGCGTCGGAGCCGGCCTCACGCTCGGACAGCGCGTAGGACGCCATCCCGCCGTTGACGATGGTCGGCAGCACCTGCTGCTTGAGCTCGTCCGAGCCGTTCAGGATCAGGCCCATGGTGCCCAGCTTGTTCACAGCCGGGATCAGCGAGGACGAACCACAGACGCGGGCGACCTCCTCGATCACGATGCAGGTCGCGACCGAATCCGCGCCCTGGCCGCCGAAGGCGTCCGGCACGTGCACCGCGTTGAAGCCGGCGGCGTTGAGTGCGGTCAGCGCCTCCTCCGGGAAACGCGACTTGCCGTCGACGTCCTTGGCATAGGGCGCGATCTCCTTCTCGGACAGACCGCGAATGGCCTCGCGCAGCTCATTGTGGAAATCCTCGAGCTGGAACAGATTGAAATCGGGGTTGCCCGCCATGGGAGTTCGTCTCCTGGTCGTCGGATCGGATCGCCGCTGGTTACCCAGCATCCTCGGCACTGAGTGCCATTCACGAGATAGTGTACGCCGCAATAGTGCGACCACATGCGCTTACTCCCCATTCAGGGAGTGGCACGCAGTGTCATTTAGAACACTGTTTACCGGCTACAGCCTATCGAGGCGACTGGCCAGCAAGTCCGCGACCTGCCGGGGCGGCATATCTCTCGGAAACACCGCGACCACCATCTGATCATCGGCCGCGCGCTCGCCGGCGCCCCCGGCACCGACCGCCGCGGGCCCCGCAGCAAACGGCCCGCGCGCACCGCGCGGAATCGTCGCCAGGGCCGCGCGCAGATCCGCCGACCCGGCCGCCGACTGCCCGCGCACCATGCGCCGCAGCAGATAGTTGTGCGTCGCCGTCACCGCCGCCGTGAACTGCACCAGCGCCAAATCCGAACTCCCCGCGAGCTTTTCACGCAGATAGTCGGTGAACAACCGCTCGTACCGGAACACCGTCACGATCTCGCGCTCACGCAACGTCGGCACCTGCCGCACCACCCCGTACCGGCGCACCGCCAGCTCCCGCCACTGCGTGAACCGCTCGAACACCTCGATCACGGCCTCGCACACCGCATCCCACGGATCACCCTGCGCGGCGTCGAGGAACTCCCGCGCCTGCGCCAGCTGCGACTCGTGGTCGGCGAAGACCACATCCTCCTTCGACCGGAACTGCCGGAAGAACGTCCGCCGCGAGATCCCCGCCGCCTCGGCGATCTCGTCGACAGTCGTTGCCTCGTAACCCTTGTCGGCGAAGAGCCGCAGAGCCTGATCGACGACGCGCAGCCGCCGCGCGGTCGCGTCCGCCCCGGAGCGGGCAGCGGGAGAAGGGTCAACGGTCACCGCTCAACCGTAACCATAGGAACCCGCTCCCCCGGCATGCAGCCGCTGCGGCGCGAATCCTCGGCGGTTCGCAACGGGATTGCGGACCCGCAATCCCCGTCCCGGGCGGCCTGCCCGAATCGAACTCAGCCCAGCAGGCTCGAGCGGAGCTTCTCGTCCTTGTCCAGGACCATCTTCTCCAGCTCCGCCTGGAACTGCTCCATCTTCGTGCGCAGGGACTCGTCCGCGGCCGCCAGGATGCGCACGGCCAGCAGGCCCGCGTTCCGGGCGCCGCCGATCGACACCGTCGCCACCGGCACGCCGGCGGGCATCTGGACGATCGACAGCAGCGAATCCATGCCGTCGAGGTGCTTCAGCGGAACCGGGACGCCGATCACCGGGAGGGGGGTCGCCGAGGCCACCATGCCGGGCAGGTGCGCCGCGCCGCCCGCGCCGGCGATGATCACGCGCACGCCGCGGCCCGCGGCCTCACGGGCGTAATCGAGCATCCGCTGGGGAGTGCGGTGGGCCGAGACCACGCCGACCTCGAAGCGAATCCCGAACTCGGCCAGCGCTTCCGCGGCCGCGACCATCGTCGGCCAATCGGAGTCGCTGCCCATGATCAGGCCAACCTGTGCGGACTCAGTCATGATGCGGATCCCATCCATCGGTCCAAATCGCGTGCGACATCCAATGCGCCGCGCGCTCGGCCTTCTCGCGGGTGGCCTCGACCTCGTCGCCGAGCACGTTGATGTGGCCGATCTTGCGATCGGGCCGCTCACCCTTGCCGTACAGGTGCACCTTCGCCTCGGGCAGGCGCGCGGCCAGGTGATGCAGCCGCTCGTCCATCGACATCTCCGGAGCCTCGGGAGCGCCCAGAATGTTCGCCATCACCGTCACCGGCGCCAGCGGGCGCGTGCTGCCCAGCGGGTAGTCCAGCACCGCGCGCAGATGCTGCTCGAACTGCCCGGTGCAGGCGCCGTCCATCCCCCAGTGCCCGGAATTGTGCGGGCGCATCGCCAGCTCGTTCACCAGCAGCTCGCCCGAGCGCGTCTCGAAGAACTCCACCGCCATCGCACCGGTCACCCCGAGCTCGGCCGCCAGCCGCAACGCCAGCTCCTCCGCCTCGGAACCGCGCTGTTCGGGCAGATCCGGCGCGGGCGCGATGACCACCGCGCACTGACCGTTGCGCTGCACGGTCTCCACCACCGGCCAGGTCGCCGCCTGACCGAACGGCGACCGCGCCACCATCGCCGACAACTCGCGCGCCAGATCGACCTTCGTCTCGGCCATCAGCGAAACACCGTGCGTCAGTTGATCGGCCACGATCGTCTCGGCCTCGGCCGCGTCCGCGGGCATCCACACGCCGCGGCCGTCGTAGCCGCCGCGCACCGCCTTGAGCACGAACGGCCAGCCGTGCGCGTCACCGAACGCGACCGCGTCGGTGATCGAATTCACCTCCGCGAACTCCGGGATCGGCACACCCAGCTCGGCGAGTTTGCGGCGCATGCGCAGCTTGTCCTGGGCGAAGATCAGCGCGCTCGGCGGCGGCTGCACGTTCACCCCCTCGGCGATGAGCTCCTCGAGCAGCTCGGTGGGCACGCCCTCGTGATCGAAGGTCACCGCGTGCGAACCGACCGCGGCCTTGCGCAGCGCGGTCAGATCACCGTGGCTGCCGAACACCACATCGGGCGTCACCTGGGCGGCCGGGTCGTCCGGCCGCTCCGCCAGCACCCGCAGCCGCTGGCCCAGGGCGATGGCCGCCTGGTGCGTCATGCGCGCGAGCTGGCCGCCACCGATCATCGTCACGGTGGGCATCGCGGAGGAGTCGAAGGAACGTGCGTTCACGTTCATAAATGTTGTCATGTGGCCAACCCCCCAGTTGCCGCGGGTTGCTCATGGCCTCGCGAGGCGACGTAGACTCGCGAGGTGTCATTCGTCGACGACGTGGTAAACGTCCTGCCCAAGCCACTGCGGGACCTCGCAGACCGCCATTACGAACTGCTGAAGTTCGCGATTGTCGGTGCGACCACGTTCGTCATCGACATCGGCATCTTCTATGTCCTGAAGTGGACGATCCTGGACGAGAAGCCGACCATCGCACGCGTGCTCTCGGGCATCGTCGCGGTCATCGTGTCCTACATCCTCAATCGGGAATGGACCTTCGACAAACGCGGCGGCAGAGAGAAACATCACGAAGCCCTGCTGTTCTTCGCCGTGAGCGGCATCGGCGTGGTGCTGGCGAGCATCCCGCTGTGGCTCTCGAACAACGTGCTCGACCTGCGCCAGCCGCACGTGAGCTTCACCGTCGAGAACATCACCGACTTCATCAGCGCGTTCATCATCGGCAACCTGCTGCAGATGGCGTTCCGGTTCTGGGCCATGCGGCGCTGGGTCTTCCCGGACGAGATGGCGGAGATGGAGAGCGAGCTCGAGGACCTCATCAACGAGGAGCAGCTCGGACACAGCTGAGAGTCGAGACTTCGAACGGCCCGCGACGTAGGTCGCGGGCCGTTCGGCGTATCGGGGGCCGGGTAGGCCGCACGGGCATCCAGATCGTGCGTAGGCGGCCTATCGCCGGGCGGGCGCAGTCGGGGGCGAACGAGGAGGTCAGGGGCGGCGCAGGGACAGGGTGAGGGTCAGGCGGGCGCCGCCGAGCGGGCTCTCGGTGAGGGTGGCGGCGCCGCCGTGGAGGCGGGCCTGCTGGGCTATCAGGGCCAGGCCCAGGCCGCTGCCGGGGGCGGTGCCCGCGCGCTGGAAGCGTTCGAAGACGCGCTCGCGGTCGGGCTCGGGGATGCCGGCGCCGTTGTCGTCGACGGTGAGGACCACCGTGTCACCCGCGGCGCGGGCGGCGAGCTCGACCCGGGTGGCGGGGCCGTGGCGCACCGCGTTGGTCAGGGCGTTCTCCAGGACGGATCGCAGGCCCGCGGCCAGACCGTGCAGGCGGATCGACTCCACCTCGTCCGTGGTGATCACCACTGCGGGATGCGCGCGCCGGGCATCCTCCACCACCTGATCCACCAGCTGCCCCAGATCCACGTCTTCCCAATCGGATTCGGTGGTCAGATCGCCGACGGCCAAGCGCTCCAGGGCATACAGCGTCGACTCGATGGCGCGCTGGCCGGCCAGCACCTCGTCCAGGATCTGCGCGCGTTCGGCCGCGGGCAGCTCGACCGACCGCAGCACCTGCAGATCCGTGCGCATCGCGGTCAGCGGCGTGCGCAGTTCGTGCGCGGCGGTGGCGGCGAAATCCCTTGCGGTGACCAGGGCTTCGCTCGTGTGCTGCCGTTCGTCGGCGATGCGGGCCAGCATGGAGTTCATGGCCTCGGCCAGTTCGGTGGTCTCGCTCGCCACGGGCTGTCGCGGGGCGTCCAGGGTCAGGCGGTCGCCGAGACCGGCTGTGGCGGCGGTCAATCGGCGCAGGGGCGCCACCGCGCGCGAGGCGAAATACCAGCCGAGCAGGGCCGCCAGGGCGGTCGCGGCCAGACCGATACCGATGACGCGGGTGCGCTGCTTGGTGGCCGAATCATCGGCGACCGCGGTGGGTACCTCGAGAAAGACCGTTCGGCCGTCCACCGGCAGGGTGCGCGCGAATTCTATTCCGGGCATGAGTGATTCGGTGCGCACGCGGCCCGGCGTCAGCGGGACGCGGGTCGTGTCCGCGTCCGTGGGGAATCGCGGCTCCGCGCCCTCGGGCTGGGCGGGCTCGAGTGGCGCCACCGGTTCCACCGGGGTCGCCGGGACGGCATCACCGGGAACCGCCGGGACCGTCCCCTCGGCCCGCGTGATCGCCAGGGCGTTCACGACCGTCCCGACCTGGGTGCGCGCGTCACTGCCCGCCACCGCGAGCAGCACCGTGCTCATGATCGCCACCACCACGGCCGCCGTCAGGGCGCTGGCCAGGGCGACGCGCGTGCGCAGCGAGAACCGCCGCGGGGAAACAGCTTTGCGAACGCGCGCGAGGACGGGGCGACCACCGGAGGCAGCCCCGTCGCCCGCCGATCCGTCCCGCGCGGACGGCTCGCCCTCCCCCGCGCTCACGCGTCCCCCCGCAGCACGAACCCCACCCCGCGCACCGTGTGCACCAGGCGCGGCGCGCCCGCCGCCTCGATCTTGCGGCGCAGATAGGAGACGAACACGTCGACCACCTTCGTTTGTGTCTCGAAGTCGTACCCCCACACCCGATCCAGCAGTTGCGCGCGGGTGAAGACCTGCCCCGGCGCCGACGCCAGCGCCGCCAGCAGATCGAACTCGCGCTTGGTCAGATCCAGCAGCACGTCGTTGGCGTAGACCCGGCGCGCACTGGGATGAATCACCAACGGGCCCACCGTGATCCGATCGGAACCGTGCGCGGGCGCGGGCGCGCGCCGCAGCATGGCGCGCAACCGCGCCACCAGTTCGCCCAGATCGAAGGGCTTGGTCAGATAGTCGTCGGCCCCGGCCTCCAGCGCCCCGATCCGATCGGTGACCTCCGACCGCGCGCTCAGCACGCAGATCGGAATGTCGTTGCCGAACGAGCGCAGCGCCGTCACCACCTGCACGCCGTCCAGCAGCGGCATGTTCAGATCCAGCACCATGGCCTGCGGCGCCCCGGTGGCGATGCGCTGCAGCGCGGCGGCCCCGTCCGTCGCGGTCTCGACCTCGAAACCGGACACACGCAGCCCCCGCGCCACCGACGCCAGCACCCGGGCGTCATCGTCCACGACCAATATCAGCGGACTCGTCACCGCACCGACGATACTGACGCGCACGCGCTATTCCGCGGACCCGAACCGATCAGCCCGCGCTCCCGGTGGACGGCGCGGGCACCACCGGGCGGGCGGGCACCCAGTCGCCCGGCACGCGATCGCCCGGGAACACCCGGGTGGTGGCGTGATCGCCGTCCGGGGTCACCAGGATGGTGCCCTCCTCGCTCGGGAACGTGGGCAGCGCGGGCATCGCGCCCGGCGGCAGCTGCGACAGATCGCCGCGGTGCACGGTGACATTGCCGTCGCGGTCCTTGGTGATCAGCACGTTCTCCCCCGGTTCCGCGGGGAAGCGCTCGCCCGGACGGGCCACCTCGGCGGCCTCGGACGTCGCCTCGGTGACCGCGGCCGGATCGGGTTCGGACGCGTTCGCCACGGCCGGGGCGAGCAGCGCCGCGACCAGCGCGACCCCCGCGACACCGCCGACAATCGCGCTTCGGCGCACAGTGGACTTCCGCATGAACACTCCTTCAACTCGTCGACGATGGTTCGTCGTTGCACTGGACGAGTCCGAAGGTATGGAGCGATTTCTCAGCGCTGGACAACAAATGGTTAGAGAAACGATAGAACCGGCGGCGCGCATATCCGGACTCCGCGCCTACGGGTTTCGGGGCCGGTGGGATGAGTGATATCGCCATGCTGTCGCCCGTCATCCGCGGATGCGGACGGGAATCCCCGCGCGGCAGACGCCGATTCCCGCGCGGAATTCCGCCCTGTCGTACGCGATCCGCGAGGGCGCTGCGCACGACCGCTCAGCGCGGCTCGGTCACCGTGCAACCCGCGACGCGGTCCACCGGGCCCCGGATCCGGCGCGGCACCCGATGTGTCGAGACGCCGCGCGCGACACTCAGCGCGGCTCGGTCACCGTGCCGCCCATCTGGCGGCCCAGGCCCGCGTTCGAACCGAGGAAGACCGCGAACAGCGCGGGGCGGCGGCGCTGGAGTTCCATTCGGCCGCCGTCGGCCTCGACCAGTGCCCGCGCCAGCGCCAATCCCACACCGGTCGACCCGCCCGCGGAGAACCCGCGATCGAAGATGTGCGGCGCGAGCTCGTCGCGCACGCCGTCGCCCTCGTCGGCCACCTCCACGCACACCAGCGGATCGCGGTCGTCCCGCCCGCCGGTCACCGTGCGCACCGACACCGTGCAGGTCCCGCCGCCGTGCATGAGCGCGTTGTCGATCAACACCGTGATCGCCTCCTTCAGCCGCGAACTCGTGATCGGCGCCCGCAGCGTCGGATCGCCGAGCAGCACGAGCTTGCGGCCCGCCTCGGCGAACGGATGCCGCCATTCGGCCACCACGCCGCGCAGTTCCGCCACCACCGGCACCGGGTCACGCTCGGCGGCGCCCTCGTCGCGCGAGGCGCGCACCAGTTCGTCGATGGCGTCGGTCAGCCGATCCACCTGCGCCATGGCCTCTTCCGCCTCGTGCACCACGTCGGAATCGGGATGCGTGGACAGCTCGTCCAGCCGCAGCCGCACCGCGGTCAACCGGCTCCGGAGCTGATGCGAGACATCGGCCACCAGGGCGTGCTCGCGCTGCAGCCGCCCGGCGATCTCCACCGTGGCCGAGTCCAGCACATCCGAGACGCGGTCCAGCTCGGTGATCCCGTGCCTGCGCGGATCGGCGCGGAAATCGCCCTTCGCGAGCCGGGCCGCGCGTGCGGCCACGTCCCGCAGCGGATCCGCCACCCGCCGCGCGGTCACCACCGCCACCGCGATGCCGGCGCCCAGCGAGATCATCACCAGCGCGAACACCGCGCCCAGCGCCTGCCGCTGCATCGAATGCATCGGCGCCGCAGGGGTTTCCAGCCGCAGCGACCCCGAGATGCCCATCGCCAGCGATTCCGCCAGCGGGTCGGTCACCACCTCCGGGCCGATGTCCAGGCGCGACGCGTTGTCCTGCGGTGTCGGATACACGATGGTCAGGCGGCCGCCCGGCGGAATCAGCGGGCGCACCGAACGCAGATCCAGCGCCCCGTGCACCAGCCCGTCGGCGCGTTCCTGCGCCACCACCTCCACTGCGATGCGATCGAGCCGGTTGCGCAACTCCTGCCGCGCGACGTCCTCGACCCATTTCCACGCCGTGAAAGCCAGCGGCACACCGAGAACCAGCGTGGTCAGGGTGAGCGCGGCCACCATGGACAGCAGGATCCTGCGTCTCATCGTCGATATGCCTCGCTTCGTTCGCACAGCGGACGGGGGATGCCACAGCAGGGCGGCCAGTGACACGAACACGGTGGGCAACACGGGCGATCGGACGGCGTGGTCGGTCAGTCGGTATTGAATCGGAAGCCTACGCCGCGCACCGTCACGATCCGCCGTTCGGCCACCGGGCCCTCGTCGCCGATCTTGCGGCGCAACCAGGACATATGCATGTCCAGGGTCTTGGAGCCGCGCAGATCGGCATCGCCCCACACCTCGCGCAGGATGGTCTCGCGCGAAACCACCTGCCCGGCACGGTCGATGAGCACCTTGAGCAGTTCGTACTCCTTGTTGGCGAGGTTCACTTCCAGGCCGTTCACCAGCACGCGGCGCGCGGCCGGCTCCAGCCGGATACCGCCCACCTCCACCGTCTCGTCACCGATTCCACTGCGCCGCAACAGCGCTCGCACCCGCGCCAGCAGTTCGGCGAGCCGGAAGGGCTTGCCGACGTAGTCGTCGGCGCCCGCGTCCAGCCCGACCACGAAATCCACCTCGTCGGTGCGCGCGGTCAGCATGAGCACGGCCAGATCCGCCCCGCGCGCCCGGACCTGGCGGCAGACCTCGAGACCGTCCATACCGGGTAGGCCGAGATCCAGAATGAGCAGATCATGGCCGCCTTCGAGCGCCCGTTCCAGCACGGCGGGACCGTAGCTCTCCACGGTCACCGAATAGCCCTCACGCCCCAGCGCTCGCGACAGCGGCGCCGCAATGGCCTCGTCGTCTTCGGCCAGCAGTACAGCGGTCACGGACCAAGACTACGGGTAAGCGCCCCGGGATCCGTGGTACCCGCCGCCACCCGGATCATTTTGCGCGATATCGAAGACCTGGTGATACAACAGCGCGTGTACCTGCTGCACACGCGGAATGTCGTCGTACTCCAGCGGATCCTCCGACGCCGACCCGATCACCAGGGTGCCGGTGCCCAGCATCCGATCGAAGAGTCCGTGCCGGAACTGCACATTGGAGATCCGGTTGAGCGGAATGTCGATACCGGTGTGCGTGAGTACACCCTGCCGAATCAATACCCGGCGGTCGGTGATGATGAAATGCGTCGATTTCCAACGGATCAGCGGCGCGATGGCGCGCCACAGCACGATCACCAGCCACAGCACCGGAATACCGATCATCAGCACCGAACGCAGCGTGCCCTCGGTGTTGCGCGCGGACACTCCGAGAGCGAATCCGGCCAATGCGGTGATCAGGATGAAAGTCGCAGCGGGCCAGAACAACATCTTCCAATGCGGGTGACGATGCAGCAGCAGTCGTTCCTCCGGCGCCAGCGCCTCCTCCGGATAACCCATGTGTGCACCGTACCGCGCGGAGATGTCAGAATGCCTCACGCCGAACGGCGCACTGGAGCACAATCGTTCGGCATCCGCGTAGCATCGGCGACCACGTTCTGCCTTGATCTGCCCGCTTCATCTCCGAATCTCCGAATCGTCGAGCTGTCCCGCGCAACAAAACTCCGGCTAGTGACCGGCGCATGACACAGGAGGCGTGTGTGACCCGAGAGTTGACCCAGCTGGAAATCCTGCGAGAACTCGAACCCGTGGCGGAGCAGAACCTCAACCGCCACCTGTCCATGGCCAAGGACTGGTACCCGCACGACTACGTGCCGTGGGACCAGGGCAGCAATTTCGCCGCCATGGGCGGCCAGGACTGGGACCCGAGCCAGTCCGCCCTCAGCGAGGTCGCCAAGATCGCCATGGTCACCAACCTGCTGACCGAGGACAACCTGCCCTCCTACCACCGCGAGATCGCCGAGAACTTCTCCCAGGACGGCGCCTGGGGCACCTGGGTGGGCCGCTGGACCGCCGAGGAGAACCGGCACGGCATCGTCATGCGCGACTACCTCATCGTCACCCGGGCGGTCGACCCGGTGGCCCTGGAAGAGGCGCGCATGATCCACATGACCAACGGCGCGCAGTCCCCCGACGACTGGGGCGGGTTCCTGGAGAACGTCGCCTACGTGACCTTCCAGGAGCTGGCCACCCGCATCTCCCATCGCAACACCGGCCGGGTCTGCGACGACGCCATCGCCGACCGCATGCTGCAGCGCATCGCCGCCGACGAGAACCTGCACATGATCTTCTACCGCACGCTCTGCGGCGCGGGCCTGGACCTGGTGCCCGATCAGGCCATCGAGGCGATCACCAAGGTGCTCACCAACTTCGTCATGCCCGGCGCGGGCATGCCCAACTTCCGGCGCAACGGCGTGCTCATGGCCAAGCACGGCATCTACGACCTGCGCCAGCACCTGGAAGAGGTCGTGAACCCGGTGCTCAAGAACTGGAACATCTTCGACCGCACCGACTTCGGGCCGCGCGGGGAGAAGGCGCGCGACGTCCTCGCCGACTACGTCGAGAAGCTGCAGGCCGACACCCTCAAGTTCGAGGAGCAGCGCGACCGGCTGCTCGCCCGCGAGGCGGCCCGCGGCATCCTGCAGCCGGTCTGAGCGGGAGCGGCGTGCAGCGCGAGCGGGGATCCGGAAGGCGATCCGGCATCCCCGCTCACATCACGACGACTCGGCCCGTGGGCGAAACGGGCGAATAACCCTCGGCGCCTTCAGTATTCGGCGCGCAGATGGGTGACATCGCCCGCCGAAACGGCCTGATCGCCGATCAGCAGCCGCCCGTGCCCGTCCACGCCGGTGGCCACACCGGTCAGCACCTCGTCACCCGGCAACTCGGCGCGCACCGTCGCGCCGATGGTCGAGCACCGATCGCGGTAATCCGCGGACAACTCCGCGATATCCCAGCCCGCGGCCTCCCAGGCGACGAACCGGCGGGCGAACTCGCGCAGGATCGCCGCCGCCACGGCGGTGCGATCCACCGGCTCGGGCGCACCGGCCAGCGCCAGCGAAGTCGCGTGCGGCACCGGCAGTTCCGCCTCGGTGAGGCTCACGTTGAGACCGATGCCGACCACCACCGCCGGATCCGGGCCCACCGCCGCGATCTCGGCCAGAATGCCGGACAACTTGCGGCCCTCGACAAGAACGTCGTTCGGCCACTTCAACACCGCCTTGACGGCGGTCGCGGACCGCACCGCGTCCACCACCGCGACACCGGTCAGCAGCGGCAGCCAGCCCAGCAGCTCCGGGGCGATCCCCCGCACCCGCACCAGCACCGACATCGCCAGCTGCGCCCGCGGCGGCCCCACCCACTGCCGATCGTGCCTGCCCCGCCCGCGCTCCTGCGCCTCGGCGAGCAACACCAGCCGGTCCGCGCTCGAATCCGCCGCGCGCGCAACCAGATCCGCGTTGGTCGAACCGGTCGATTCCACCACGTCGATCTCGTGGAAGAAGCGCGTCGCCGGTGTCTCGAGCAGCTCGCGCCGCAGCCTGGTCGCATCCAGGGGTGCCCTGTTCATCAGGGCAGGCTACCCCGTGCCCGCCCGCGCGCTGCCGGCCGCCGCCGGGGTCCGCACCGGCGTGTTCGCGCGGATGGCCCGCCCACCGTCACCAGCGGATGCGCCATGGTCGCTGGCGATGATGCCCATGCTCGTCATGTCCGCCGCGCACGCCCTCATCGTCCCGGTCTCGGCCGTGCGATCCGTTGCCGGACGCTGCCGCGCTCCACCCGAATATGGTGAGACGCGAGGGGAACCCGGTACCGACCGCGTCCGCCCGCACGTCAGCCGGCCGCCGCCCGCACCCGCACCGGCGTGTTTGCGCGGATGGCGCACCCGCCGTCACCTGCGGGTGCGCCATCGTCACTGTCGCGGTTGCCGGGTCGCGGCCCCGTGGGCGCCGGGCGCCGTGCCGCACCGGCCGGACGCGGCCGGGCCCCACCCGAATGCGGTACGGCGCGACGGGAACCCGGTGCGGCGCCCCGCCACACCGCGTCACCGCGGCCGATGGGCCCGAGGCCCGTTCGCGGGTCACACGGCTGCTCCCCGCGACCCGCGACGTCGCGCACCGGCATATCGCCCGGCTGCTCCGCGTCACCCGCGGGCTCGATCGCCGGCATGTCACTCGGCTGCTCCGGGCCCGGCGGCCGCGGACCGGCGGGCCGCGGGCTCAGGGTCGAGCCCGCGCTCCGGTAGTCCGGGTCGGTGACGGTCGGCTCGGGTGGCGTTGTCCGCCACGGCGTCCAGGCCGCCGCGGTCGCTCTGATCGATTGATGTTCGTCCCAGCTCCACATGTGCCCCACCCCTTTCTCCGTTGTTCGGAGGCATATCCAGGGTCCCCCGGACACGGGGGCGAGCACGAGCGAATATCGGCCCAGCAGAGCCGTTCACGCTGGTGAAGGCGAGGAAATTGGGCCGCCGGATTGTCCGGACCGGACGGCGGGGGCGCTCTGGGTCAGCGCGCGGGCGCGTCCCACGCGACGTCGACCGGGTCGAGTCCGAGCGCGCCCGCGACGAAACGGCGCACCGACTCCAGGCCGTCCGCGAGCGCGTCCTCGTACCCGGTCCGCGCCCAGCCACCGACCGCGGCGGTTCCGTCCGAGCCCGGCGTCACGCCGATCTCGGCCACCAGCTCCGCCGTCGTCGGCACGCACACCGCCCACGAGAAATGCTTCTCCGCATCCCATTCCGCGGCGCGCCGGGCCACGTACTCCGGATCGGTGATCCCGCCGTCGGCCAGCGCGGGCCGATCGTCGATCCGCTCGTCGGCGCGCATGGCCCGCAGATACCAGCCGCCCGCGTTGATCTCGATCGGTTCCATCAGCCCCTGTTCCTTCGTTCCCGATTGCGTCGCTTACGTTCTCGCTTGCTCTGCCCGAACAGCACGCCCGCCAGCGGAATCAGCAGCAGCACCCACCACTGATGCGTCACCAGGAACAGGATCAGCGCCAGAATCGGCAACGCCGGTCCGATCCGCTCGGGCCAGTACGTCCCGAACCTCGGCTCCCGCTGCGCCGGAACGGCCTTCGCCGTCTCCACCGGCTCGGGCAGATCAGCGAACATCGGCACCAGATCCCCGCGCGTCACCGCCGCCGCGACCTGCCCACTGCGCTCGTCGAATTCGGCGACGCTCAACCGCCCCGCCGCGAAATGATCGGACAGGCGACGCAGCGCGTCCTCCCGCTCCGCGGTCCCGATACGGATATCCGGCAGTTCGCCCATATCTCGACCTTAGCGCGGCGCGAACGACGCCACGTCCGCCGCGAGACGTACTCGGACATACGACGGGGGCCGCACACCCCAGGTGCGCGACCCCCGCCGGAAAGCCTTCGGCTGCCTAGTTCACAGCCGACTCAGCTTACTTGATCTCGGCCAGCACTGTGCCCTGGGTGATGGCGGCGCCCGCCTCCACCGACAGACCCGTGATGACACCGGCCTTGTGCGCGGTCACCGGGTTCTCCATCTTCATGGCCTCGAGCACCACGACCAGGTCGCCGACCTCGACGGTCTGGCCCTCTTCGACCGCGACCTTGACGACGGTGCCCTGCATGGGCGCGGTGACCGAATCACCCGACGCGCCCGCGCCGCCCGCGCCACCGCGCTTGCGGGGCTTGGGCTTCTTGCGAACGACGCCCGCGCCGTTGGAAGCGGGAGCCGCGCCCACCGAGAACTGACCCGGCAGCGAGACCTCGAGGCGACGGCCGCCGACCTCGACGACCACCTTCTGGCGGGGCGCCTCGTCCTCGTCCTCGATCGGCACACCACCGGTGTACGGCTCGATCGGGTTCTCCCAATCGGTCTCGATCCACTTGGTGTAGACGTCGAACTTGGTGCCGTCACCGATGAACGCGGGGTTCTCGACGATGTGGCGGTGGAAGGGCAGCACGGTGGCCAGGCCCTCGATCTGGTACTCGGCCAGCGCGCGCGCCGAACGCTGCAGCGCCTGCTCGCGGGTCTCACCGGTCACGATGAGCTTGGCCAGCATGGAGTCGAACTGACCGCCGATGACCGAACCCTCGACCACGCCGGAGTCCACGCGCACACCCGGGCCCGCCGGCTCGCGGTAGACCACGACCGGGCCGGGCGCGGGCATGAAGTTGCGGCCCGCGTCCTCACCGTTGATGCGGAACTCGAAGGAGTGGCCGCGCGGGGTCGGGTCTTCCTTGAGCTCGAGCTCGTGGCCCTCGGCGATGCGGAACTGCTGACGCACCAGGTCGATACCGGCGGTCTCCTCGGTGACCGGGTGCTCGACCTGCAGGCGGGTGTTCACCTCGAGGAAGGAGACGGTCTCGCCCTGCACCAGGTACTCGACCGTGCCGGCGCCGTAGTACTCGGCTTCCTTGCAGATGCGCTTGGCGGACTCGTGGATCTTGCCGCGAACCTCGTCCGAGAGGAACGGCGCGGGGGCCTCCTCGACCAGCTTCTGGAAGCGGCGCTGCAGCGAGCAGTCGCGGGTGCCGACGACGATGACGTTGCCGTGCTTGTCGGCCAGGACCTGGGCCTCGACGTGGCGGGCCTTGTCCAGGTACTGCTCCACGAAGCACTCGCCGCGACCGAAGGCGGCGATGGCCTCACGGGTGGCGGACTCGAACAGCTCCGGGATCTCCTCGACGGTCTGCGCGACCTTCATGCCGCGACCGCCGCCACCGAAGGCGGCCTTGATCGCGACCGGGACACCGAATTCCTTGGCGAAGGCGACGACCTCGTCGGCGCCCTTGACCGGATCCTTGGTGCCCGCCGCCATCGGCGCCTTGGCGCGCTCGGCGATGTGGCGCGCGGTGACCTTGTCGCCCAGGTCGCGGATGGACTGCGGCGAGGGGCCGATCCAGATCAGACCGGCGTCGATCACGGCCTGCGCGAAATCGGCGTTCTCGGAGAGGAAGCCGTAACCCGGGTGGATCGCGTCGGCGCCGGCCTTGGCGGCGGCGTCCAGGATCTTGTCGAACACCAGGTACGACTCGGCGGAAGTCTGACCACCGAGCGCGAAGGCTTCATCAGCGAGCTTCACGAAGGGCGCGTCGGCATCGGGTTCCGCGTAGACCGCGACACTGGCGATTCCGGCGTCCTTGGCGGCCCGGATCACGCGCACGGCGATCTCGCCTCGATTGGCTACGAGGACCTTTGTGATCTGCGCGTTGGCATGGCTGGGCACTGAGCCTCCTGTGCTGTGAAAACTTCGTCTTGGGCGAGTGTAGGCAGTGTGCCAACAACTGCCGAACCCGGCCAGGGCTACCCATGGGTAGGCCCTGAGAGTGACAGGTGCGACACTCTACAACTCTCTCGCGAGCGTCGCCCCTACATCGGAGCGTCTCGGTCGAGCGTTAGGCCGGGCCGGCGTGAGTCAGACAACCGTGCCCGGGTCTTCACCGGTGACGATTGGCGCGCCCACGGCGTTGGCCCATTCGGTCCAGGAGCCGTCGTAATTGCGGACGCCTTCAACACCGACGAGGTAGGTGAGGACGAACCAGGTTAGGGCGGACCAGCGGCCGATACGGGAGTACACCATGGGGGCGGTGCCCGCGGACACCCCACCGTAGATGACATCGAGCTCCGCGCGGGAGCGGAATCGAGAATCCGGTGCGATCGAGGCGCTCCACGGGATGCTCACCGCGGTCGGGATGTGGCCGACCCGCAGCGCCTGCTCCTCGGGCCGATCCAGGACGACGAGCTCGCCGGTGTACTCCTCGGCCACGCGGGCGTCGATGAGCGGGCCGCCGAGATGGGCGAGGACATCGGCCCGGAAGGCGCGGGCGCGCTTGTCGTCCCGGTCCACCACCGGGTATTCGCCGTACAGCGGGTAGGGCACGTCGAAGGTGACGTCGCGGGACTCGGAGATCCAGGCGTCGCGGCCGCCGTCCAGCAGGCGCACATCCTCGTGCCCGAAGAGGGTGAACACCCACAGGGCGGCCGCCGCGGTGCCGTTGGCCCGGTCGCCGTAGATGACGACGGTGTCGTCGCGGCCGATGCCCTTGGCGCGCATGAGCGCGGCGAATGTTTCACCGTCGACCACGTCGCGGGTGCGGCCGTCGATGAGCTCGTTTCGCCAATCGAGCTTGATGGCGCCCGGGACATGGCCGATGTCGTATAGCAATATGTCCTCGTTGGACTCCACGATCTTGATCCCCGGCGCGCCGATGTTTGCCGACAGCCATTCTGTGGTTACTAGTCGGTGAGGATGTGCGTAGGAGCCGAACGATGGATGCGGATCCGAAGCGACGGGCACGATGTGTTCCTTCACGCGTGGTGGATTGGGTATCGACGGGTGGAATCTCAACACCGATCGTAGGCATGTACCGGTAACGAAACTCGTTTCAGATCACGAATCGGGTGATTGGGCGAATTAAGCGCAGCTTCATCCGATAAAGTCTCCCGAGAGGAGGGGTGAGCTATGTCCGATTCTTGGCCGCGACGACGACTGCTCGCGATCCTACGTGGCGCCAGCGAGCCTCTCGACGCGCAGGAACTCGCGCGAGTCACCGGCCAACATGTGACTACGGTTCGTTTCCATTTGGATGTCCTCACGCGTGAATCGCTGGTTCGCCAATTTCAGCAGCCACCGCGCGGTCGCGGCCGCCCGCGCATCGGCTATACCGCCGTGCAGCGATCGGTGGGTTATCAGGAATTGGCGCAGGTCCTGGCCGACCAGCTCGGCAGCGACCCGCGCCGGCGCTCGGATGCCGCCATCGCGGCCGGGCGCGCGTGGGGTTCGAAATTGGAATCGGTGGATCAGCCGATCGAAACTCTCGAGGACGCCCGGGATCTGACCATCACCGTCGCCTCCGAACTCGGTTTCGCGCCCGAACGCGACCACGCCGACGAGACCGAGGAGCAGTCGCTCATCCGGCTCACCGCGTGCCCGCTGCGCGAATTGGCCCGCACCCACTCCGAGGTCGTGTGCGGCGTCCATCTGGGACTCATCCGGGAAGTGCTGGACCACAACGGCGCCCGCGACACCGTCACGGTACGGCTGCACCCGTTCGTCGAACCGGAGCTGTGCGTGACCCGCCTGGAACTGATCAAGGCGCGGGCCGCCGAGGGCGTGCCCGGGGTGAACGGTGAGGCCGGGGAAGAACCCCGGATCGCACCGTCAGCGAACCGGGTCGCCCCACAGCTGCGTAGCACCGACCCCCACCTGGGCAAGCAGTCGACGAACCAGCGGTAGACCGATACCGATCACGCTGGAGGGGTCGCCCTCGATGCGCTCGACGAACCAGCCGCCGCGACCGTCGAGGGTGAAGGCCCCGGCCACCTGCAGCGGCTCGCCGGTGGCGATGTAGGTCTCCAGCTCGTCGGCGTCCGGTTCGGCGAAATGCACCGTCGTGGTGCTGCAGTCCGCGGCCTCGCCGACGATCTCGCCGTCGCGCAGGCGCAGGACGCAATGCCCGGTGAGCAGATCGGCGCTGCGCCCGGCCATCACGGCCCAGCGTTTGCGCGCGACCTCGGGGGTGAGCGGTTTGCCCTGCAGCTCGCCGTCCACGAGCAGCATCGAATCACAGCCCACCACAACGGAATCGGGGAATTCGCCACCGATCCCGGCGGCGATGTCGAGCGCCTTGGCCCGGGCCAGTTCGATGACCACCCGATCGGGGGCGGTGCCGGGCGGCAGCGCGGCGGCCACCGCGTCCTCGTCCACGTTCGACACCCGGACCACGGGTTCGACGCCCGCGGTACGCAGGACGCCGAGCCGGGCCGGGGATTGTGACGCCAGTACGAAGGTCGTCACCGAGTTCAGTCGCGCAGGTGCGACAGCGTCGGGAAGGCGTACGGGGAGAACGGCGAGGAGCCGCGGTGCAGCAGGGTGGGCCTGCCCCACATGTCCAGCGGCCCGCTCGCGGCGGAGCCGGCGGGCGCGCCCGCGGCGGCGGCGACGACCGCGACCAGGGCGGCCAGTTCGATATCGGTGGGATTGCCCTTCAGAACCTGAACGATCGGCCCTGTGCTGGACTGTTCGGCATCGGCTACAGCCGTTTCGACCGCTTCTTCCGCCAGTCCATCGACGGCCAGATCCAGTTCGGCGGCGCGCAGTACTTCTTCGTCAGCCATGGTCGTCACAGCGCCAGTCCTCCTGTCCAATTGCCACGCGGGTAGCGCGGCGGGTTCACGGATGGTTGTTCGGATCCGCGAACGGTATTCGTTACGTCCCTCGAGGGGCGAGGGACGATTCCTACCATCTTTGCTCGGATGGGGCGATCTTGCGCGGTACGAGGGCCTCGGCACGAGCCGTACCGGGGCCCTGTCCACAGTGTGCGCCGCATACCGCGGTTATCGCCGATTCAGAGCGGAATGTTGCCGTGCTTCTTCGGCGGGAGGGTCACCATCTTGCGCTCGAGCAGCCGCAGCGCCGACACGATCTGGCCGCGGGTGTGCGAGGGCGGGATGACCGCGTCGACGTAACCGCGCTCGGCGGCCACGTACGGGTTGACCAGCGTGTCCTCGTATTCGTTCTGCAGTTCCAGGCGGAGCGCGTCGACGTCGGCGCCCTCGGCGGCGGCGTCCTTGAGCTGCTTGCGGTAGACGAATCCCACCGCGCCGGAGGCGCCCATGACGGCGATCTGGGCGGTCGGCCAGGCAAGGTTCACATCGGCGCCCATGTGCTTGGAACCCATGACGTCGTAGGCGCCACCGTAGGCCTTGCGGGTGATGATTGTGATCTTACCCACAGTGGCCTCACCGTAGGCATAGAGCAGCTTGGCGCCGCGGCGGATGATGCCGTTGTATTCCTGGCCGGTGCCCGGCAGGAAGCCCGGGACGTCCACCAGGGTGATGATCGGGATGTTGAAGGCGTCGCAGGTGCGCACGAAGCGCGCGGCCTTCTCCGAGGCGTCGATGTCCAGGCAGCCCGCGAACTGCGAGGGCTGGTTGGCCACGAAGCCGACGCTGCGGCCGTCGATGCGGGCGAAGCCGACGATGATGTTCATCGCGCGCTCGGCCTGGACCTCGAGGAACTCGTCGTCGTCGACCAGGGCACGGATGACCTCGTGCATGTCGTACGGCTGGTTCGGGGAGTCCGGGATGATCGTGTCCAGCGAGAGGTCGTCCTCGGTGAGGGACTCCTCGATGGCGCCGACGATCGGGTCCGACGCCGGGTGGCGCGGGGCCTCGGCGCGGTTGTTGCTCGGCAGGTAGCCCAGCAGGTCCTTCACGTAGTCCAGCGCGTCCTGCTCGCCGGAGGCCACGTAGTGGGCCACACCGGACTTCACCATGTGGGTCTGGGCGCCGCCCAGCTCCTCCATGGTGACCTCTTCACCGGTGACGGTCTTGATGACGTCGGGACCGGTGACGAACATCTGCGAGGTCTGGTCGACCATGACGACGAAGTCGGTCAGGGCCGGGGAGTACACGTGCCCGCCGGCGGCCGGGCCCATGATGAGCGAGATCTGCGGGATCACGCCGGACGCCTGGATGTTGCGGTGGAAGATCTCGCCGTAGAGGCCCAGGGAGACGACGCCCTCCTGGATGCGCGCGCCGGCGCCCTCGTTGATGCCGACGAGCGGACGGCCGGTCTTGAGGGCCAGATCCATGACCTTGACGATCTTCTCGCCGTAGACCTCGCCGAGCGAGCCGCCGAAGACGGTGACGTCCTGGGAGAAGATGCAGACGTCGCGGCCGTCGATGGTGCCGTAGCCGGTCACCACGCCGTCGCCGAGCGGACGCTGGTTCTCCAGGCCGAAGTTGACGCTGCGATGGCGGGCCAGCGCGTCGAGTTCGACGAAGGAGCCCTCGTCGAGCAGGGCGAGGATGCGCTCGCGCGCGGTCATCTTGCCCTTGGCGTGGACCTTGTCGACGGCGGCTTCACCCATCGGATGCTGGGCTTCATCGAGCCTGTTCCGCAGATCAGCCAGCTTCCCGGCGGTCGTGTGGATATCTGGGGCGCCCGCCGACCCCGGCGAAGGCTGCTGCTGGACACTCGTCATGCCGGGGAGTGTAACCAGTACCAGTGCCGTCTGTTAATCCCGTAGGGGCTACTCATGAGTACGGTTATTGACTGACCGCCAGTAAAAAGGCGCAGGTGGGGCCCGGTTTCCGCGCCGCGCGCGACCGTTCTGCCGGAAAAAATTCGATACCCGGGGTCACCGGACCATCACCCCGCCGTGACCGGGTGTACAGCCCGGGCGCGACCTGATGAACCGGACGAACCCGGCGCGGAGAGCCTATCCGCGCCGGGCGTCCCGGGTGGTCGGTTTCGAAATCCCGGCCGGCGGACCGGGATTCGGCTCAGGACAGGACCCGCCCCAGGGCGGCGACGGCCTCGTCCAGTTCCTCGACGGTGACGGTGAGCGGCGGCCGGAAGCGGATACCGCGCTCCCCCGACCCCAGGATCAGCACCCGTTCCTCGTCCCGCATGCGCTCGACCACGGTGTCGCGCAGCTGTCCCGATTCGAGTGTGATCGCGCACATGAGCCCGCGCCCGCGCGGTTCGGACACCCGCGGGTCCGCCGCGGCCAGCGCGGTGAGCCGGTCCAGCAGATGCGGGCCGAGCCGCGCGGCGCGCTCGACGAGACCTTCGCGGTCGATGACCTCGAAGACCCGCCGGGCCCGGACCATGTCGGCGAGATTGCCGCCCCAGGTGGAGTTGAGCCGGGAGCTGACCCGGAACACGTTGTCCGGCACCTCGTCCACGCGCCCGCCGGCCATGATGCCGCAGACCTGGGTCTTCTTGCCGAAGGCCACCACGTCCGGTTCGACGCCCAATTGCTGATAGGCCCACATGGTTCCGGTGAGGCCGACGCCGGTCTGCACCTCGTCCATGATGAACAGGGCGTCGTTGGCGTGACACAGTTCCTGCACCGCGCGCAGGAACTCGCCGCGCAGGTGCCGGTCGCCGCCCTCGCCCTGGATCGGCTCTGCGATGAAACACGCTATGTCGTGCGGGTTTTCGGCGAAGGCGCGGGCGATCTGGTCGAGCGCGCGCCGTTCGGCGGCCTCGATGTCGGGATGGTCGGCGCCGACGTACGGGGTGTCGATCCGCGGCCAGTCGAACTTCGGGAAGCGCGCGGTCTTGACCGGGTCGGTGTTGGTGAGCGAGAGGGTGTAGCCCGTCCGGCCGTGGAAGGCGCCGGTCAGGTGCAGCACCTTGGTGCCGAGTTCCGGTGCGCGCCCGTGTATTTCGTTGTGCCGGGATTTCCAGTCGAAGGCCGCCTTGAGCGCGTTCTCCACCGCGAGGCCGCCGCCGTCGATGAAGAACAGGTGCGGGAGCCGGGGGTCGCCGAGGACGCGGGCGAAGGTGTCCACGAACCGTGCCATCTCCACGGTGTAGACGTCGGAGTTGCTGGGCTTGTTCAAGGCAGCGGCCGTGAGGTTGGACAGGAACCGGCGGTCCCCGACCAGAGCCGGATGGTTCATGCCCAGCGCCGAGGAGGCGAAGAAGCCGAACATATCCAGGTATGCCGTGCCGTCGCGGGCGTCGACCAGCCTGCGGCCACGCGATTTGCGTAGATCCAGGACCAGATCGAAGCCGTCCGCGAGGATGCTCGCGGACAGGATTTCGTGCACCCGGGCGGGGGTGACCAGTGGCGTTTCGGCTACCGCCCCGAGCCGATCGAGTTCGAGGGTCACCGCCCCAGCGTAAATGAATTTTTACGGTCTTGCCCGCAACTTCCGAAGTAATTACGGAAGAGACCTACTTGTCATAGAATGTCTGCAGAATGATGGTGCTTCGTGTCCGGACATTGGCCGTCGCGCGGATTTCCTGCAGCAGCTGCTCCAGATGCCGGGGCGAAGCCACCCGCACCAGTAGCATGTAGCTCTCGTCACCGGCCACCGAATGGCACGCCTCGATGCCCGGGATGTGCTGGAGCAGTGCGGGTGCGTCATCGGGTTGCGAGGGGTCGAGAGGAGTGATCGCGACGAATGCCGACAGCAGCTGCCCGAGCGCTTCGGGATCCACGTTGGCGGTGTAGCCGCGAATCACCCCGCGCGCTTCCAGGCGCCGGACCCGGGACTGCACGGCGGACACCGACAGGTTGGCTTTCTCGGCCAGATTCGACAGGGTGGCGCGCCCATCGGCGATCAGCTCACGGATCAGCAAACGATCGATGTCGTCGAGTACGGGTTTCGCCGGTGTATCCGCCATCAGCGAAGGCTAACGCAGCGAACCGAACTCGTGGCCGGAACCCGGCACGCGGAGCCCTCGTTCCGGCCGATCTCACCGTCTCCGCGACTCTCCCGCACACCCGCGGCCCGCGTCGGCCGATCATCGGATTCGACGCGGACGCGCGAACTTCCGCCCGCGACCATGTACGGAGCTGCCCATGACTTCCGCGCTCACCGCCGACACCACCGGCGATCTACGCCTGCGCACCGCCGCGCTGCTGCGCGCCCTCGGCGCGAAATCGCCTGAATCGGGCGCACTCTCGGTCCGTACGCCGATCACCGGCGGCGAGCTGGCCACCCTGCGCCCGGACACCCCGGCGGAGGTGGACGCGGCGATCGGGCGCGCCGCGACCGCCTTCCGCGACTGGCGCACGGTGCCCGCGCCGCAGCGCGCCGCGGTCGTGCGCCGCCTGGCGCAGCTGCTCACCGAGCATCAGGCCGAACTCGGCGAACTGGTCACCCTGGAGGCGGGCAAGATCGGGGCGGAGGCGCGCGGCGAGGTCCAGGAGATGATCGACATCTGCGAGTTCGCCATCGGGCTCTCGCGCCAGTTGTACGGGCTCACCATGCCTTCCGAGCGCCCGGGGCACCGGCTCATGGAGACCTGGCATCCGCTCGGTGTGGTCGGTGTGATCTCGGCGTTCAACTTCCCGGTCGCGGTGTGGGCGTGGAACACCGCGCTGGCGCTGGTGTGCGGGGACACGGTGGTGTGGAAGCCGTCCGAGGCGACGCCGCTGACGGCGCTGGCGTGTCACACGCTGCTGCGCCGGGCGGCGGCCGACGTCGGCGCGGATCCGCAAGTGCACCAGTTGATTCAGGGCGGCGGCGAGATCGGCGAGCGCCTGGTGGACGATCCCCGGGTCGCGCTGGTGAGCGCCACCGGGTCGGTGCGCATGGGGCAGCTCGTCGCACCCCGGGTGGCCGCGCGCTTCGGGCGCGCGCTGCTGGAGCTGGGCGGCAACAACGGCGCGGTGGTGACGCCGTCGGCCGATCTGGATCTGGCCGCGCGGGCGATCGTGTTCGCCGCGGCGGGCACGGCCGGGCAGCGCTGCACCACGCTGCGGCGGCTGATCGTGCACGCCGATGTGGCCGGGCCGCTGCTGGATCGGGTGACGGCGGCCTATCGCCAACTGCGCGTGGGCAATCCGCTGGAGGAGGGCGTGCTGGTCGGCCCGCTGATCAACGAGCGTTCCTATACGGGGATGCGCGACGCGCTGGAGCGGGCGCAGGCCGACGGCGGCGAATTGCTCTGCGGCGGCGAACGAGTGGCGGGCCCGCACGCGGACGCGTACTACGTGCGCCCCGCCCTGGTGCGAATGCCCGCGCAGACGGCGGTGGTGCGCGAGGAGACGTTCGCGCCGATCCTCTACGTCCTCACCTATCACGATCTCGACGCCGCGATCGAGCTGCACAACGCGGTGCCGCAGGGCCTGTCGTCGGCGATCTTCACCACGAATCAGCGTGAGGCCGAACGGTTCCTGGGACCCGACGGCTCGGACTGCGGCATCGCGAACGTGAACATCGGCACGTCGGGCGCGGAGATCGGCGGCGCGTTCGGCGGCGAGAAGCAGACCGGCGGCGGCCGCGAGTCCGGGACGGACTCCTGGAAGTCGTACATGCGCCGGGCCACCAATACGGTCAACTGCTCGACCGAACTCCCACTGGCCCAGGGCATTCGGTTCGAGTAGAGCGCGAGTACGGGGAGACCGGCTCGGGTGCATCGCGTCCCGCCGCTTGGATCGAGGTCGCGAGACTGTCCGCGCCGAGCGAGGCGCACGTCCTGTCCTTCGGGACGACGTCGCGAAGTCTCCCCTGCCGACCGCCGCAGCGGGGCGGCCCGAACCCCCCGTGCGGTTCGGGCCGCCGCGTCGGGTCAGTCCTCGCTGATGGCGCGGATCTGGGCCTCGTAGCGGGCGCGGGTCGTCTCGTCCGCGGGGTGCAGGGCGCGGTCGCCGTTGAAGAGGCGGCGGACCAGGCGCACGGCGGCCTCGGGGGCGGCGGCCAGGGCCACCTCGACGGGGGCGAGGTAGTTGGGCACGGCGACTTCGGCTCGGCGGCTGCGTACGGTGCCGACGATGGCGGCGGCGACGTCCTCGGGGTCGACGGTGGGCAGGCCCGCGCCCAGGGTCAGGCCCGAGGACAGGCGGGTGCGCACGGCGGAGGGCATGACGCAGCTGACGCTGACGCCCTGCGGTTCGAATTCCAGGCGCGTCGCAGCGGACAGTCCGACGGCGGCGAACTTGCTGGCGTTGTA
Source organism: Nocardia sp. NPDC003693 (assembly GCF_053981095.1). NCBI lineage: Bacteria > Bacillati > Actinomycetota > Actinomycetes > Mycobacteriales > Nocardiaceae > Nocardia > Nocardia sp. NPDC003693. The sequence continues at coordinate 49,503 of NZ_JBSFNO010000026.1, read as the reverse complement.
GACCGCCAGGCCCGGGATCGGGACCTTCCCGGCGAGGGAGGCGACGTTCACCACGTGGCCGCGGCCGCGCTCGATCATGCCGGGGACCACCGCGCGCATACCGTGGATGAGGCCCCACACGTTGATGTCGATGCTGCTGCGGCCCACCGCGTCCGATTCCTCGAGGAACGCGCCGGCGGGCATGACGCCCGCGTTGTTGATCAGGATGTCGACGGCGCCGAAGTCGGCGACGACCTTGTCCCACTGGCCGCGATCGCGCACGTCGAGTTCGTAGGCGCGGCCGTCGAGCGCGGCCGCGGCGGCCTCACCGGCGGCGAGATCCACATCGGCGATGGCGATCCGCGCGCCCTTGGCGGCGAAGAGCTCGGCCGTGGCCTGGCCGATCCCGCGGCCGCCGCCGGTGATCAACACCCGGGCGCCGTTGATATCGATTGCCGGATAGTTCTTTCCGAGAACGCTCATGCTGACTCCTGTGTCGTGCGGGGGTGGCGGGCCGGGCACCGCGCGGGTGCGGGCGGGGCGCGGCGGGCTCCCGCCGGCGCGGGTGACTCATTCGAAAGCGGCCTGGGACAGCGCTTTCCGGGTGCTGACCAGACTGTGTTCGAAGGTGGCGCGGCGGCGGCGGCCGTCCATGAAGTTGGGTCCCATGACGGCGAGATCCTCGGCCGAGGCGCCCAGGTACAGCACCTTGGTCCCGGTCGCGCGCAGCTCGGCGATCTCGGCGTCGAGCTTGGCGCTCATCCGGTTTCGCAGCTGGCGTTCGAGAAAGTGTCCGGCGCTGGTGGCGGGCAGCCGCCCGGGCGAGGCCATGGGCGCGATGACGACGACCTCGTCGAGTTCGGCCGGGATCAGCAGATCGACCGAGGCGGTGGAGGCCGCGCCGCCGTCGATGAAGGTGCGGCCCGCGATCGGCACGGGCGGGAACCAGCCGGGCACGCCCCACGAAGCTCGCAGGGCCGCACCGAGACTCGCCTCGGGCGCGCCCGGGGAGCCGAAGGCCACGCGTTCGCCGGTGGCGTCGTCCATGGCGACCAGCCAGGTCGCCGGATGCGCGACCCAGCCGCCGCCCGGGTTCAGGCGGTCGGCGAGGCGTTGCAGCCAGCCGGGATCGCCGCCGCCGATCGGCAGCAGGCCGCTGCCCGCGGTGAGCAGGGCGTGCCCGTTGCCGGGGCGGGCCAGCAGTTCGCGGGCCGCGCGGGCGGGCGCGCCGAGTCGCGGGCGCGGCAGGGGCGGGAAACGCCCGGGTTCGCACCGCATGTGCGAGGTGAGGATGGGATCGGTCGAGGTGCCGTCCTGCATGGCGACCAGTTCGTCCACGCCGACGCCGCTGCCCAGCATGGTCAGCATTTCCGCGCCGGCCGAGGTGCCGATCATGACGTCCGCGGTGCGCGGATCCCAGTCCAGCACATCGCGGGCGGCGGCCAGCGCCGCCACTATCCACGCCGCGCCCAGCGTTCCCCCGCAGCCGATGGCCAGGCCACGTCGCTGTGGCCCGTTCCTAGTACTCATGGTTTCAGACACTAGCAGTTTTTGGATACCGGCGGTATCCCGAATCCGGAGGTACATAGAATTGACCCCATGGCACGACTGACCCGGACCGAAACCCAGGCCCGTACCCGCGCTGACCTGCTCGCGACCGCCCGCGATCTATTTCTGACCGAGGGGTACGCCAAGACCAGCCTGGAACGGGTCGCCGAGGAGGCCGGGTACTCCAAGGGGGCGGTGTACTCGAATTTCAAGACCAAGTCCGCGCTCGGGCTGGAAGTGATCGAGCTGATTCACGCCACCAAGTTCAGCGAGGCCGGTGAGCTGCTCGAGGGCGGCGGCAGTCTCGACGAACGGCTCGAGCGATTCCGGCAGTGGGCCGAGCACACCCTCGGCGACGTGGGCTGGACCATGCTGGAATTCGAGTTCGCGATCGTGGCGCGCGAGGATCCGGCGCTGCAGGCCGGATTGGTCTCCAGTTTGTCGATCGTGCGCGGAGCCATTGCCGCGCAACTGCAATCGCTGGCCGACTCCATGGCCGTGCGCCTGCCGCTGCCCGCCGAGGATTGCGCCAACGCGATCCTGGGTCTCGGTGTGGGACTGGGCATCATGCGCGCCATCGATCCGAGCATCTCGGCGCAGTTGATCACCGACGCGGTGCGTGGGATCTTCGTCGGATCGTTGCGCGTGGACGCGGTGCCGGGGACCTCGGGCGCGACGGGGTGACTCTCACGGGCGGAAGTGCAGCGTCCATTCCCCGCGGTAGTGCAGGCTGGTGATGTTCACCGGCGGAACGTCTATGCGCCAGAACGATTTCGCGGGCGCGTCCAGGGTCACCAGCAGGGCCGCGCGGATGACGGCCGGATGGGTGATGGCGATGGTGGGTTCGCCGTGGGCGGCGATGTCGGCCAGCCACTCCCCCGTGCGCTCGATGACGTCCACCACCGATTCGCCGCCGTGCCCGCGATAGCTCGGGTCGGTCAGCCACAGGTACAGGTCCTCCTTGGGGACCGACATGAGCTCGCCGCCGCGCCAGGCTCCGGCGTCGAGGTCGCGTAATCGGTCGTCCTCGGCGCCGAGCAGACCCATGAGCGCGGCGGTCTCGACGGTGCGGCGTTCGGGGGCGGTGAGCACGCGCGCGTCGTGCATGCGGCCCCGGGCGGAGACCGCGCGGCGGCCGGCTTCGGTGAGGGGTTCGTCCACCGGGAAGCGTGCCTTACGCATCGCCTCGGTCATTCCGTGACTGACCAAGTCGAGTCGAAGCACCTTCTGCACGGTTGGAAGCGTACGCGCGGGGTCGGCGGGCGTAATCCGATTGCCCGCCCTTCGCTCGGCTCGACCGACCGGTTCGCCGCCGTCACCGCCGGGAACGGCCGCGCCCGCCCCGGACTGTCGGTGCCGGGGTGCAGACTGGGGCGATGGATCGGTTCTCTCCCGCGACCCGGCAGTGGTTCGACGGCGCGTTCCCCGCGCCGACGTCCGCCCAGCTGGGGGCCTGGCAGGCCATCGCCGCGGGTGAGCACACGCTGGTCATCGCGCCGACCGGCTCGGGCAAGACGCTGTCGGCGTTCCTCTGGGCGATCGACAGGCTGGCCACCCGGCCGCCGGAGCCGCCCGCGCCGGCCAGGACCGGGCGCGGGGCCCGGGGCAAGAAGTCCGCGGAGCCGGTCGAGCGCACGACCTCTGTGCTCTATATCTCGCCGCTCAAGGCCCTGGCCGTGGACGTGGAGCGCAATCTGCGCGCCCCGCTGGTGGGGATCACCCAGACCGCGAAGCGGCTGGGGTTGCCCGCGCCGGAGATCAGCGTGGGCGTGCGCTCCGGTGACACCTCCCCGGCCGCGCGCAGGCTCCTGCAGCGCACCCCGCCGGACATCCTCATCACCACGCCCGAATCGCTGTTCCTGATGCTCACCTCGGCGTCGCGGGAGGCGCTGCGCGGGGTGCACACGGTGATCGTGGACGAGGTGCACGCCATCGCGGGCTCCAAACGCGGTGCGCACCTGGCGCTTTCGCTGGCCCGGCTGGACGCGCTGACCGAGCGGCCCGCCCAGCGTATCGGGCTGTCGGCGACGGTGCGCCCGCCCGAGGAGGTGGGCCGCTTCCTGGTGGGGGCCGCGCCCATCACCATCGTGCATCCGCCCGCGCCCAAGACCTTCGATCTGTCGGTGCGCGTTCCGGTCGCGGATATGACCGAACCCGATGCGGGCGGCGCGGATTCGGACCAGCCCGGGTCGATCTGGCCGCACGTGGACGAGGCCATCGTGGACCTGGTGCTCGAGCATCGGTCGTCGATCGTGTTCGCGAATTCGCGGCGGCTGGCCGAGCGGCTCACCGCGCGCCTGAACGAGGAGTACGCGGGCAGGCTCGGCGAGCCGGTGGACACCGAGCACGCGCCGCCCGCGCAACTGGGGCCCTCGACCGAGGTGATCCACGGCGCGGCGCCGTTGCTGGCGCGGGCGCATCACGGGTCGGTGAGCAAGGAACAGCGCGCGATCATCGAGGACGATCTCAAGAGCGGGCGGCTGCGTTGCGTGGTGGCGACCAGCAGCCTCGAACTCGGAATCGACATGGGCGCGGTCGAATTGGTGGTGCAGGTGGAGGCCCCGCCGTCGGTGGCGAGCGGGTTGCAGCGGGTGGGGCGCGCCGGGCACCAGGTGGGCGAGATTTCGCGCGGCGTGCTGTTCCCCAAGCATCGCACCGATGTGGTGCACTGCGCGGTGGCGGCGCAGCGCATGGTCACCGGGCAGATCGAACGGCTGCGCATTCCGGCGCATCCCCTGGACATCCTCGCCCAGCAGACGGTGGCCGCGTGCGCGCTGGAGCCGATCGACGCCGAGACCTGGTTCGAGACGGTGCGGAGCACGGGCAGCTATGCGGCCCTGCCGCGTTCGGCGTTCGATTCGGTGCTCGATCTGCTCGCCGGCCGCTATCCCTCGGACGAGTTCGCCGAGCTGCGCCCGCGCATCGTGTGGGATCGCGACGCGGGCACCCTCACCGGCCGGCCCGGTGCGCAGCGCCTGGCGGTCACCTCCGGCGGCGCGATCCCCGATCGCGGCCTGTTCCCGGTCTTCATGGTCGGCGAGAAGGCTTCGCGCGTAGGCGAACTCGACGAGGAGATGGTCTACGAGTCGCGGGTGGGCGACGTGTTCGCCCTGGGCGCGACCAGCTGGCGGATCGAGGAGATCACCTTCGACCGGGTCCTGGTGACCCCGGCCTTCGGCCTGCCCGGCCGACTCCCGTTCTGGCACGGCGATTCCCTCGGCCGTCCGGCCGAGTTGGGCGCGGCCCTGGGGGAATTCGTGCGTACGGCGGGCAAGGCCGTGGAACAGCACGCCAATTCGCGCGCCGGGCTCGACGGGTCCGTGGATCGGCGGCGGGAGCCCTCGACGCCCGTCGCCCTCGCCACCGCGATGGCGGAACTCGAGCTGGGTGACAGCGCGACGGACGTGCCCGACGCCGCCGACGCCCAGGTCTCGAAGCCTCGCGGCACGCGTGGGAAGAAGGCCGCCGCGGGTAAGGATGTGGGTGGCGCGCCGGTCACCGAGCTGGAGCGGGTCACCGCCGCGGCCGGGCTGGACGCCAACGCGACCGGGAACCTGGTGGCGCTGCTGGCCGAGCAGCGGGAGGCCACGGGGCAGCTGCCGACCGACAAGACGCTGGTGGTTGAGCGGTTCCGGGACGAGCTGGGTGACTGGCGGGTCGTATTGCACTCGCCGTACGGGATGCCGGTGCACGCGCCGTGGGCGCTCGCCGTGGGTGCGCGGTTGCGCGAGCGGTTCGGGGTGGACGCCGCGCCGACCGCGTCCGACGACGGCATCGTGGTGCGGTTGCCGGACACGACCGACGATCCGCCGGGTGCGGAGCTGTTCGTCTTCGAACCGGACGAGATCGACGACCTGGTGACCGAGCAGGTGGGCGGTTCGGCGCTGTTCGCCTCGCGGTTCCGCGAGTGCTCCGCGCGGGCGCTGCTGCTGCCGCGCCGGGATCCGGGGCGGCGGGCGCCGCTGTGGCAGCAGCGGCAGCGGTCGGCGCAGCTGCTGGACGTGGCGCGCAAGTTCCCGGATTTCCCGATGCTGCTCGAGACCGTGCGCGAGTGTCTGCAGGACGTGTACGACCTGCCCTCGCTGCGGGATCTGCTGGGCCGCCTGGCCCGCAGGCAGTTGCGGCTGGTCGAGGTCGAGACCGCGACGCCCTCGCCGTTCGCGAATTCGCTGCTGTTCGAATACGTCGGGCAGTTCCTGTACGAGGGCGACAGTCCGCTCGCCGAGCGGCGGGCGGCGGCGCTGTCACTGGATTCGAGTCTGCTGGCCGAGCTGCTGGGGCGGGTGGAGCTGCGCGAGCTGCTCGACCCCGAGGTGCTCGCGCAGACCGAACGGGAGTTGCAGCGGCTCACCCCCGAGCGGCAGGCGCGCGACATGGAGGGGCTCGCGGACCTGCTGCGGCTGCTGGGGCCGGTGACCGCCGGTGAAGCGGCCGATCGCAGTCTCGAGGATCCGCGGCCGTGGTTCGCCGAGCTGGTGAAAGCCCATCGGGCGCTGGAGGTCTCGTTCGCGGGGTCGACGTGGTGGGTCGCCGTCGAGGACGCCGCGCGCCTGCGCGACGCGCTCGGCGTGCCGCTGCCCATCGGTGTTCCGGCCGCGTTCATCGAACCGGTCGCCGATCCGCTCGGTGACCTGATCGGGCGCTACGCCCGCACGCACGGCCCGTTCACCCTGGCGGCGGCCGCCCATCGGTTCGGGCTCGGCACCGCCGTGGTCGCGACCGCGCTGCATCGGCTGCACGCCGAGAAACGGGTGGTGGAAGGCGAATTCACGCCCGGGTCCACCGGCACCGAATGGTGCGACAGCGAGGTGCTGCGCCGCCTGCGCCGCCGGTCGCTGGCCGCCGCGCGCAAGGAGGTGGAGCCGGTCGCCACCGCGGCGCTCGGCCGGTTCCTGCCCGCGTGGCAGCACATCGGCACGGGTGAGCTGCGTGGCGTGGACGGTGTCGCCGCCGTCGTGGAACAGCTTGCGGGCGTGCCGATTCCGGCATCGGCCTGGGAGTCGCTGATCCTGCCCGCCCGCGTGCGCGACTACTCCCCGGCGATGCTCGACGAACTCATGGCGACGGGTGAGGTGCTGTGGTCCGGCCACGGCTCCATCACCGCCAAGGACGGCTGGATCGCCCTGCATCCCGCCGAACAGGCGCCGCTGACCCTGCCCCCGCCCGACGCCATCGACCTCACCGAAGCCCAGATCAGCCTGCTCGTGGCCTTGGGCGCCACGGTGATCGGCGACGGGCAGAGCGTCGGCGCAGCGGCCGGCGGCAGCTCGTCGGCCGGTGCGTCGTCGCCGGGGGATTCGAGCGATGTCGCTGCGCCGCAGGCCGACTCGGCGGTGGATACCGCCGGAAGCCCTGCCTCCGAAGATGATCCGGCACCCGGCCGATCGACAACGCAGGGCGGGTCCGGATATCAGGTGGTGTCACCCGCCGGCGGTGGAGCGTACTTCTTCCGGCAGCTGCTGGAGGCTTCCGGTATCGAGGGCGAGAGCGCGGTGGTCGCCGCGCTGTGGGAGCTGGTGTGGGCCGGCTACGTGGCCGGTGACACCTTCGCGCCGGTGCGCGCCATGCTGTCCGGGACGACGCGAACCACCACCGCGCATCGCACCCCGCGTCGCGCCCCGCGTGGCCGTATGTATCTGCCGCGCACCGGGGTACCGGCGCGCACCAGCCCGCCGAACACGGCCGGGCGCTGGTCCCTGCTGCCGGACCGCGTGTCGGACAACACGATCCGCGCGCACGCCACGGCCGACATCCTGCTCGAACGCTACGGCGTGCTCACCCGGGGCTCGGTGCAGAGCGAGGGCGTCACCGGCGGGTTCGCGCTCATGTACCGGGTGCTCACCGAGTTCGAGGATCGCGGCCGGTGCCGCCGCGGCTACTTCGTGGATTCGCTGGGCGGCGCGCAGTTCTCGACGACCGACGTGGTGGATCGGCTGCGCTCGTTCGACTCCGACCGCACCCCCGGCGCGAGCGAACCGGCGGGGCGCGGGCTGGCCCTGGCCGCCTGCGATCCCGCGAATCCCTTCGGCGCGGCGCTGCCCTGGCCCAAGTCGGCGGCCGAGGGCGCGGGCCATCGCCCGGGCCGCAAGGCCGGCGCGCTGGTGGTCCTGGTCGACGGTGAGCTGGCGCTCTACCTCGAACGCGGCGGCAAGACGCTGCTCACCTTCACCGAGGACCCCGCCGTCCGCACCGCCGCGGCGGCCGAACTCGCCGCCCTGGTCACCGGTCGTCGCGTGGATTCGCTCGTCATCGACCGCGTGGACGGGGAGTCGGTGCACGGCAACACGTTCGCCGATTTCCTCACCGGGGCCGGTTTCGCCGCCACCCCCAAGGGTTTCCGTCTCCGGAGCCGTCCGTGAGCGGAGATCCGGGCCTGCGGCCCGGAATCCGGAAGGACCGCCGTGCCCGAGGGTGACACGGTCTTCCTGGCCGCCGCACGACTGCGTACCGCCCTGGAGGGAAAGACGCTGACGCGCAGCGACTTCCGGGTGCCGCGCTACGCGACGCTGGACCTGCGCGGTCAGCCGGTGGAGAGCGTCGGCAGCTACGGCAAGCACCTGTTCGTCCGCACGCCCGGCCTGAGCATCCACACCCATCTGAAGATGGAGGGCACCTGGCGGGTGTACGAGCCCGGACAGCGCTGGACCAAGCCCGGATTCACCGCCCGCCTGATCCTGGGCGCCGAAGACACGGAGGCCGTGGGCTTTTCGCTGGGCCTGGTGGAGGTGCTGCGCCGCGCGGACGAGCACACCGCCGTCGACCACCTCGGCCCCGACCTCCTCGGCCCGGCCTGGGATCCGGCCGAGGCGGTCCGCCGCCTGTCCGAGCGCCCCGACCGCCCCGTCGGCCTGGCCCTGCTGGACCAGACGAACCTGGCGGGCATCGGCAACATCTACCGCAGCGAGGTCTGCTACCTCCGCCGCGTCCACCCCGCGACCCCCGTCGGCGACATCGACGACCTCACCGCCCTGGTAGATGAGGCGCACCGCATCCTGCTGCAGGCGGTGACCACCCCGCCCCGCCGGGTCCTGGTCTACGGCCGCCAGCGCCAGCCCTGCCGCCGCTGCGGCACAGGCATAGTCGTCCACCTCCTGGCCGACGACCCCACTCTCGCCCGCGCCGACCGCGGCATCTACTTCTGCCCCCGCTGCACTCCCCCACCCGCCGCCTGACCCGCGCCGCGCTCGCGCCCGGCCGCCCCGCGCCCGGCCGTCGCGCTGCACCCGAGTCGCCATCCATCTCCCGGCCGACAACCCGCTCGGCCGACCGCGTCATCTCCTTCTGCCCCGCCGCACTCCCCTGATCTTCGACAACCCGCCGCTGCCGCGGCACCGGCAGCGTCATCCACCTCGCGGTCGTGATCCGCGACGCCCCCGGGCCGGGGCGGGATGCGGTACCGATGCGATTGCCTCAGCGGCCCGATCACGCACCTGTTCACCGCCCCGCGCAGACCCCCCGTGCACGACGAACGCGCCCCTGCGATGAACTCGCAAGGGCGCGTGGCCCACACAAGGCGAAGCAGCGCGCGCGCTACTTCTCCGCGGGTACCGGGACCGGCTCCAGGATCCGCGGGCGGGGCTCGGGGGCGGCGGCGCGCAGAGCGTCGGCCGAGGCGTCGTCCTCGCGCGCCTGGGACTCGATCTCGGCGGTCACGCGGGCGTTGTAGGTCGCCACCTCGCGGGCGATGTCGGACTCGTCCCAGCCCAGGATGGGCGCCGCCAGGCGGGCGACCTGCTCGGCGCACTCCGCGCCGCGATGGGCGTACTCGATCGAGATGCGGGTCCGGCGGGCCAGGATGTCGTCCAGGTGCAGGGCGGCCTCGGCGGCCGCCGCGTACAGCACCTCGACCTGGAGGTAGCCGGGGGCGGCGGTGATCGGTTGCAGCAGATCGGGTTTGCCCTCGGCCAGGCCCAGCACCTCGTCGATGAGCGAGCCGTACCTGTTGAGCAGGTGCTGGATTCGGTACGGGTGGATGCCGTACTTCTCGGCCAGATGCGGCACCTGGTTCATGAGCGCGTGATACCCGTCGGCCCCGAGCAGCGGCACCTTGTCGGTGATGGTGGAGGGCACGTTGCGCGGAATGTCCTGCAGCGCTTCGTCGAGCGCGTCGTACGCCATGACCCGGTAGGTGGTGTACTTGCCGCCGGCGATGGCGACCAGCCCGGGCGCGATGCGCGCGACGGCGTGTTCGCGGGAGAGCTTGGAGGTCTGATCGCTCTCGCCCGCCAGCAGCGGCCGCAGGCCCGCGTAGACGCCGGTGATGTCCTCGTGCATGAGCGGGGTGACCAGCACCGAATTGACCTGCTCCAGCAGGTAGTCGATGTCGTGCTTGGTCGCCGCGGGATGCGCCAGGTCCAGGTTCCAGTCGGTGTCGGTGGTGCCGATGATCCAGTGGTCGCTGTGCCACGGGATGACGAACAGCACCGAAGTCGGGGTGCGCAGGATGAGCGCGGTGTCGCTGGCGATGCGGTCGCGTGGAACCACGATGTGCACGCCCTTGGACGCGCGCACATGGAATCGTCCGCGCAGATGCGACAGCGCCTGGATCTCGTCGGTCCACACCCCGGTCGCGTTGATGACCACGCTGGCCTTGACCTCGGCGGTCCGGCCGTCCTCGCTGTCGTGCACCTTGACCCCGGTGATCCGGTCGGCCTCGCGCAGGAAGCCGACGACCTGGGTCGAGGTGCGGATGACCGCGCCGTAGTGCGCGGCGGTGCGCGAGAGCGTCATGGTGTGCCGGGCGTCGTCGACCACGGTGTCGTAGTAGGTGAGCCCGCCGGTGAGCGCGGTGTGCTTGAGGCCGGGCGCCAGCCGCAGCGCCCCGGACTTGGTCAGATGATGCTGTCCGGGAACCGATTTCGCGCCGCCCATGGTGTCGTACAGGGTGAGCCCGGCCGCCACGTACGGCCGCTCCCAGCCGTAGTGGCTCAGCGGGTACAGGAATCGCAGCGGCTTGACAAGGTGCGGGGCCAGGGTGGAGAGCGAGAGCTCGCGCTCGTGCAGGGCCTCGCGCACGAGACCGAACTCCATCATCTCCAGGTAGCGCAGGCCGCCGTGGAACATCTTCGACGAGCGGCTCGAGGTGCCCGAGGCCAGATCGCGGGCCTCCACCAGGGCCACCTCCAGACCGCGGGTGGCGGCGTCGAGCGCGATACCCGCGCCGACCACCCCGCCGCCGATCACCACGACGTCGAAGGTGTCCTTGCTCAGCCGAGCCCAGGCAGCTTCGCGCTGCTCGGGGCCGAGAAACTGTGATCGCGGGTGCTTCGCCATGCTCGACTCCTCCGGGCCGCGCCGTGTCCGACGACGTGGAATTGGTATCGATGACGCTCTCGGTCTCGGATCAGCTACTCGATAGCAACCGTAGTCCACGGCCGACACCGACCGTGCGACCCGCACCCCTGGTGTCCGCTGCCGCGCGCACCTCCGCGATCGACCGGCCGACCCGCCCGGCGGGCAGGCGCGCGTCATCGCCACATCGGCGTGGCGGCGTCTAGTAGCCTGCTCGAATGCGTCGCTATGTGGCCGCCATCGATTCCGGCACGACCTCCAGCCGGTGCATCGTCTTCGATCACCACGGACTCATCGTGGGAGTCGCGCAACGCGAGCACGAGCAGATCTTCCCGCAGCCGGGCTGGGTCGAGCACGATGCCGAAAGTATCTGGCGCAACACCGAATCCGTCATCGCCGAGGCCCTGGACAAGTGTGGCATCACCGCCGCCGACGTGGCGGCGGTCGGTGTCACCAACCAGCGCGAGACCACCGTGGTGTGGGAGCGCGCCACCGGCAAGCCCATTCACAACGCCATCGTCTGGCAGGACACGCGCACGGCGGAACTGACCGTCGAGCTGGGCGGATCCGACGGGCCGACCCGCTACGCCGACCGCACCGGGCTGCCGCTGTCGACCTACTTCGCCGGGCCCAAGCTGCGCTGGATCCTGGACCGGGTGCCGGGGGCGCGCGAGCGCGCCGAGGCCGGCGAACTGTGTTTCGGCACGATCGACAGCTGGATGCTGTGGAACCTCACCGGCGATCACATCACCGACGTCACCAACGCCTCGCGCACGATGCTCATGGATCTGCGCACGCTGCAATGGGATTCGGCGATCTGCGCGGATTTCGGGATTCCGGAGGCGGTGCTGCCGCGGATCCGCAGCTCCTCGGAGGTGTACGGCGAGATCACCGGCACCGCGCTGGCGGGCGTGCCGGTCGCGGGCATCCTGGGCGATCAGCAGGCCGCCACCTTCGGGCAGGCGTGCCTGTCCCCCGGCGACACCAAGAACACCTACGGCACCGGCAATTTCATGCTCATGAACACCGGGGAGACGCCGGTGTTCAGCGAGCACGGCCTGCTCACGACCGTGTGCTACCGGCTCGGCGATCAACCCGCGGTGTACGCCCTCGAGGGGTCGATCGCGGTGACCGGATCGCTGGTGCAGTGGCTGCGCGACAACCTGGGCATGATCGCCTCGGCGGAGGAGATCGAACCGCTGGCGCACACCGTCGCCGACAACGGCGGACTGTACATCGTCCCCGCCTTCTCGGGCCTGTTCGCGCCGCGCTGGCGGCCGGACGCGCGCGGGGTGTTCGCGGGCTTGACCCGATTCGTCAATCGCGGGCACATCGCGCGAGCGGTACTGGAGGCCACGGCTTTCCAGACCCGCGAAGTCATCGACGCCATGCGCGCCGATGCCGCCGCGCAACAGCTGGACGTGGCGAAGGTGACGCTCAAGGTCGACGGCGGCATGGTGTCGAACGAGCTGCTCATGCAGTTCCAGTCCGACATCCTGGACGCGCCCGTGGTGCGGCCCGTGGTCACCGAGACCACGGCCCTGGGCGCGGCGTACGCCGCCGGGCTGGCGGTCGGCTACTGGGCCTCCCCCGACGACATCCGCGCCAACTGGGCCGAGGACAAACGCTGGACCCCCGGCATGGACGCGCAGACCCGCGAACACCTGCTGCACGAGTGGAACAAGGCCGTGGAGCGCACGTACGACTGGGCCTGAGCCCGCGAATCACCCGCGAGTCCACCGCCCGCCTGATATCGCGCGCACCGAACACCGTGGTGATGCCGCCGCGCCGGCAGCGTGGGCGTCAGACCTGGGCGGGCGTCGCGGCGCGGGCCAGGCGGCCGACCGCCTCGGTCAGTACGTCGGCGTCGGAGGTCGTGAAGCACAGGCGCATGGAGTGGCCGTAGTCGGTGTCGACGGCGAACGCCGCGCCCGGCACGTAGGCCACGCCCGCGTCCAGGGCGCGCGGCAGCAGCGCCTGCGTGTCGGTGCCGTCGGTGAAGTCGACCCAGACGAACATGCCGCCCGAGGCGTCGGTGGCCACGACCCGGTCGCCGAAGGTCGCGCGGACCGCGCCGACCAGGGACCGGGCGCGGGCGCCGTACACCTCGCGGACCGAATTCACGTGGGCGGCAAGCCAGTCGGTGTCGGCGAGCAGGTCGGCGGCGATCTGCTGGGTCAGCGCCGAACCACACAGGTCCGCGCCCTGCTTGAGCAGTTCCACCGCGCGGCACACCGCGGCGGGGGCCACCATCCAGCCCACGCGCAGGCTCGGCGCCAGGATCTTCGAGGCGCTGGACAGGCGAATCACGTTGGGCGAGTAGGTGGCGACCGGCGCGGGCGCGGGTTCGTCGAACCACAGTTCGCCGTACGGATCGTCCTCGATCACCCAGAAGCCGTGCGCGGACGCGAGTTCGGCGAGTTCGGCCCGCCGGGCCGGGCTCATGGTGACTCCACCCGGATTGTGGAAGTTGCTCACCGTGTGCACCACCGCCGGGCGCTCGCCCCGCGCCAGCAGGTCGCGCAGCGCGTCCACGCGCATGCCCTCGGCGTCGAGCGGGACGGCCGCGATGCGCGCTCCCGCGGCCCGGAAGACCTGCAGCGCACCGACATACGCGGGGTCCTCCACCACGACCAGCGCGCCCGGGTCCAGCAGCACCTCGGACAGCAGCGAGAGCGCCTGCTGCGATCCGTGCGTGACGAAGACCTCGCCGACGGGCACCGAACGCCCCAGCCGCCCGGATTCGCGCGCGGCGAGCACCTCCCGCAGCGGCCCCCACCCCGGCGACTCGGTGTACTGCAGTCGCCCGCTGTCCGCCAGCGCCGCCTCGGCCGCTACCGCGATCCGCTCCCGCGGCATGAGCGCGGCGTCCGGCAGCCCCCCGGCCAAACTGATGATCTCGGCGCGCGCGGTGAGCTTGAGCAGGTCACGAATGGCCGAGCTCTGCAGCCCGTCGAGCCGCCGGGACAGCGGTGGGGTGATCGCGGACATGGGACACCTCCGAGGAAAGCCGGGGTTTACGTTCTCCCACTGTGTCACACCGCTACCAGCATATGAAATTCGATTCCCACATAGTGATACACCAGACAACGACGAAGGGCGCCCGGCACGATGCCGGACGCCCCTGCGCGGTGTGAGGGATCAGCGTTCGTCGATGGCGTAGATCAGGTGTTTGCCGTTGCGGGTCACCGTGGTGATGTACTGCTGGTAGACGTCGGTCGCGCCGTCGGGGCGGTAGACGGTGAGGTCGACCACGTAGGCCTCGGGGCCCATGGCGAAGATGCGCAGGCAGTGCATCGTGCCGACCGGGGTGGGGTCGATACCCGCGGTCTGGATGACCTCGGCGGGCGAGACGTTCGGCGCGTCGGGGGCCACGAAGGACCGGGCCTTGGCGCCGTCGCGATCGATGTAGAAGGCGTGCTGGAAACCCAGGATGGCGTCCACGCCCGCGGTCGTGCCGCCGGTGCCGTTGCCGATCGTGAGGCGGCCCTCGCGCTTGGCGGCGCAGCTCGGCGCGGCGGGCACGGTCACCGGCGCACCGGGCAGCGCGGGGGTGGTACTCGTCGCCGTCGTGGTCGCGGCCGCCGTCGTGGTCGGCGCGACCAGTGGATCGTTGTCGTCACCGCCACCGCGTGTCACGGCGACCACGATGAGCCCCGCGACGATCAGCACCGCGAGCACGCCGCCCACGATGGTCGAGATCCGCGCCCAGGGCAGCGACCCGTCCTCGTCGGACTTCGGCGCGGCGGCGGCCTTGGGGGTCAGTCGCTTGGCGATCGGATCATCGGACCACGCCAGCGACTCCTGTTGCGGCGCGGGCTTCTTCGGGGTCAGCAGCTTGCCGATGGGGTCGTCCGCCCAGGCCAGGGACTCCTGTTGCGGTGCGCGCGATTCCGGCTTGCCAGAGGGCATTCCGGCCTCGGCGTTGCGCAGCCACGCCGATTCCCGGCCCGCGTTCGCGGTCTTGATGCCGCCGCCGGTCGCCCACCCGGACGCCTTGGGCGCGGGCGGATCGGCCAGCGGGTGGCGCACGGTCTCCTCGGGACTGCCCCCGAAACCGTTGTCGTGCTGCGTGTCCGCGTACCACTGCGCATCCGGCGCGGTGCTCGAATCGGGCGCGCGATACTCCGGCGGGACGGCCGGGGTGGTCGGCGAGCCGTCGGCGGGCCGCCAGGCCAGCTCCGGGGCGGCCAGGGCGGGCGCGGGCGACCAGCCCGGCGCGCCCGCCTCTGGGCCGGCACCGAACGCGCCGAACGCGGGCGGCTCGTATTCACCGGTGGGCGGGCCGAATTCGGTGTCGGCCGCACCGAATTCCGATGCCGGGGCGCCGAATACGGTGGCGGCCTCGGACCCGGCCACGGGCGCGCCGAACACCGCGCCCGCGTCACCGGCCGCGGTGTCGAAGCGCACGGTGGGATCCGACGGTGCGACATCGAACGCGGTCGTCGGATCGGCCCCGGTGGCGGGGGCGCCGAACTCCGACACCGGCGCCCCGAAGATCGTCTCGGCGCTCGGCCCGGTGACCGGCGGCCCGAATCCGGCGACCGGCGCGCCGAAGTCCGCGACGGCGGGCCCGAACTCGGATTCGGCGGTCGAACCGGATTCCGGCTGCGCGCCACTCGATTCGGAGTGCTCCGCGCCCTCGGGCGCGGGTAGGGGCTGGGAGGGGTCCGCCGACTCGTCCTTGCCGGAAACCATCGCCCGTCCTTTCGCCACACACGCGTGGGGCGGTCGCTTCCGACCGCCCCACGCGACGACTCACAACTTCCACCGGCCCGTCATCGGACCGGACCCCACCCTCAGTACTGGACCGAGCCACCCACCTGGGTGGTCACGCCACCGAGGTCGGTCGTCTGCCCGGGAATATCGCCCACCGGGAGCCTACCAATCTGGCTCGCGGCTTCCAGGACCGTGGCGCCACCGGGCATCAGCCGGATGAAGTTCTCGGTCTCGGCCTTGGCGGCGTTGGCCGCCGCGGTGTCCAGGATGAACTCGAGCTTGCGGTCGTCGCCGCCGTTCGCGGTGGCGAACGCGGTGACCTTGATCTGGTTGCCCACGGTGAAGTCGAGGGCGACACCGGCCTCGCCGAGCCCACCGGGGGTGGTGTAGCCGATGGTGCCGACGTAGCCGTCGAGGTTGCTGAAGTGGTGCGTGTTGGCGGCCCAGCCCGGCAGGGTGGCCCCGCCGTCGACGGTCGCGCCGATCTCGGTGCGCGGACCGGTCATCTCGACGACCGGCGCGGCGGGCGCGGTCTCCACGACCGGGGCCTGCCACTGCGGCTTCGGGGTGACCACGTCGTCACCGGTGAGGGTGTTGATCGCGGTATCGGGATCGGCGCCCTCGGTGCCGTCGATGACGAGTTCGGTCTCCGGCTCGGTGGTCCGGCCCGGCACCGTGGACTGACCCGGATTCGTCAAGCCCGGTTGCGTCGACTGCTCGGGCTTGACCTCGACCTGGACCGGCACGGACTGACCGGGCACCGGCAGCGGCGCGACGCGCGGCGAGCTCACACCCGGCTGCGCGACCTTGGGCTGCTGAGCCTTGGGATCGACCGACGCGGGCTCGGTGTCCTCGGTCTTGGTCTCGGGCTTCTCGGTCTCCGGCTTGGTGACGCCGGGCTGGCTCTGCTGCGGCTTGGTGTTGTTGTTCGGCACGCTCTCGGGCTTGGTACCGGGCACGACATCGGCCTTCTCCGGGACCGGCGCGACCTCGGGAGCAGGGTTCTCGTCCGTCGCGCCCGGCTGTACCGGCGCCGACGGGGCCGCGCCCGGATCGGCGGGAGCGGCGTTCGCGGGGGCGCTCAACAGGCTCACCACGGCGGCCGCGGCAGCCAGCGGCAGCGAGGTGCTCGCCTTGATTCGATTCGGCTTGCGGTGCTTCACTTTTGGCTCGTTCCTTCGTCCCTCGTCCGCACGATCGGACGTGAACGACCGCGAGCTGCGCCCCGGCACTACGCCGGAAAGGGTTGACCCCCCGACAATCTCGCGACCGCCCGACCGATCGCTTCCCGTCGCGAAGTGAATCACACCGACCGAAATGGAGCAAGGCGACAGGGGTTATCGCCCGGAAAAGATCATTCGTTAATCGAGATCGTCGTGCCGCATGAGCTGGCGTGCGGCCTCGGTCACAGAACCTGTCAACGAGGGGTACACCGAAAAGGTCTGGGCCAGATCGTTGACCGTCAGGTTGTTCTGCACCGCCAGGGCGATGGGCAGGATCAGCTCCGAGGCGATCGGCGCGACCACCACGCCGCCGATGACGACGCCGGTGGCCGGGCGGCAGAAGATCTTCACGAAACCCCGTCGCAGGCCCGACATCTTGGCCCGCGGGTTGGTGTTGAGCGGCAGCATGACCGTGCGCGCGGGCGTCTCACCGTTGTCGATGGCGGTCTGGCTGACGCCGACGGTGGCGATCTCCGGACGCGTGAAGACCGCCGAGGCAACGGTTTTCAGGCGAATGGGCTGCACGCCCTCGCCCAGCGCGTGGTACATCGCGATGCGGCCCTGCATGGCCGCGACCGAGGCCAGCGGCAGCAGGCCGGTGCAGTCGCCGGCGGCGTACACGCCGGTCGCCGTGGTGCGCGACACCCGATCGACCCGCAGGTAGCCGCCCTTGTCGAGCTCGATCCCCAGGCGTTCGAGGCCGAGCTTGCCGGTGTTCGGCACCGAGCCGACGGTCATCAGCGCGTGGCTGCCGGTGACCGTGCGCCCGTCGGACAGCTTCACCACGATGCCGTCCGCGGTGCGCTCGACCGCGTCGGCGCGCGCGTGCTTGACCAGCTCCACACCGCGTTCGGCCAGGGCCTCCTCCAGCACCAGGGCGGCGTCGGCGTCCTCGCTGGGCAGCACGCGGTCGCGGCTGGAGACCGCCTTCACCTTCACGCCCATCTCGGTGTACGCCGAGGCGAATTCGGCGCCGGTCACACCCGAGCCGACGACGACCAGGGTTTCGGGCAGCTCCTTGAGGTCGTAGAGCTGACGCCAGTTCAGGATGCGCTCGCCGTCCGGTTCGGCGCCGGGCAGCACGCGCGGGCTGGCGCCGGTGGCGATGAGCACCACCTCGGCCTCGATCACCTGCTGCTGACCGTCCGCGCAAGTGGCCTTGACGAGGTGGGTGGCCAGATTCGGGGCCTGATCGATCAATTCGCCGTACCCGGCGATGATCTTGACCCCCGCCTGCTGCAGCTTGACCTTGATGTCGGAGGACTGGGCCTGCGCGAGCGCCTTCACGCGCGAGTTGACCTCGGCCAGGCGCACCTGGGCCTGCGAGTGGTGCACGGTGATACCCAGGTCGCGAGCGCGGCGCAGATCGGTGCGCACACCGGTGGAGGCGATGAAGGTCTTGGACGGCACGCAGTCCCACAGCACGCACGCGCCGCCGATCCCGTCACTGTCGATCAGCGTTACCGGGGCTCCGTGCTGAGCCGCCACCAGTGCCGCCTCGTAACCGGCGGGGCCACCGCCGATGATCGCAATGCGGGTCATTGTCCCTCGCTTCATGCCTGGGCTCCGGGATCTCCGGCGCCGCCCCCACCACGTTATCCGCAGTGGTACGGACACCTCCGACCGCATCTGAAGACAGCTTCGTCACAATTTCGGGTGGTCCGGACGGCGATCGCGGCTGTTCCGGAGCAAACCGGCCAACTCACTCGAACCGCCCAGGATCGGGATCGGGAGTGGTTGCCGGTGATTGTTCGATAGTCTTCTATCGTGCCGATTTACGCCGCCTACGGATCCAACATGGATCCCGAGCAGATGCTCAAGCGCTGTCCGCACTCCCCCGTGTACGGAACCGGCTGGCTGGAGGGTTGGCGCCTGACCTTCGCCGGGGACGACATCGGCTGGGAGGGACCGCTCGCCACGGTGGTCGAGGAGCCCGGCTCCCGGGTCTTCGTCGTCCTGTACGACGTGCCCGGCGAGGACGAGGCCAGCCTGGACCGCTGGGAGGGCTCGGACTTCGGCATTCACAAGAAGATCCGGCTCCGCGTCACCCCCAACCAGGGCAACGCCACCGAACCCGTGCTGGCCTGGCTGTACGTGCTCGATGCCTACGAGGGCGGCCTACCCTCGGCCCGCTACCTCGGCGTCATCGCCGAAGGGGCCGAAAAGGCGGGCGCCCCAAGCGAATACGTTCACGCCCTGCGCACCCGCAACAGCAAGAACGTCGGCCCCGGCACCTTCGGCCTGAGCTGAGCCCCGCCCCTTTACTCCGAAATCCGGGCCGCGCCCACGGCACCGCCCGATCGAAACACCCACGTCCATAACCGAAGCCGGGTCCCGCCGAAAGGCGCGGCCCGGCTTCTTGCATCCGGCGGTGCGTCCCACGAACACCGCTCCACGGTCCGACACCCGGGCACGGTCACCGGGCCGGTCAACGACCCACATCCGAGCCCCGGGCGCGTCCGGTGGGCACGCCGGGCGTGGGTAGAGCCCCAACCATCAACCGCCGCCCCGCATTTCCCATACGAACTACGCCGGGCCGCACCTGACAGGTGCGGCCCGGCGTTCTGTTCCGGCGAACGAGTACGTCAGTACGAGTTCAGCACGATGTTCGTCATCACCCGCACACCGACCGCGAGCGCGCGCTCGTCGATGTCGAAGGTCGGCTGGTGCAGGTCGAGCTGCTCGCCCTGCCCGGACCACACGCCGAGGCGGGCCATGGCCCCCGGCACCTCCTCGAGGTACCAGGAGAAGTCCTCGCCGCCGCCGGACTGCTGGGTGTCGGCGAGGGCGTCGGGGCCGACCTCGCGGATCGCGTCCTCGAACATGCGCACGGCCAGTTCGTCGTTGACGACCGGCGGGACGCCGCGCTTGTAGTTGAGCTGGTAGCGCACCCCGGTCGGGGCGAGCAGGCCCTCGACGATCTCGCGGACCAGCGGCTCGAGCAGCGACCAGGTCGCGTGATCGCCGGTGCGGACCGTGCCGGTGAGCATGCCGGTCTGCGGAATCGCGTTGGGCGCCTTGCCCGCGGACACCGCGCCCCACACCATCACGGTGCTCGTGCGCGGATCGATGCGGCGGCTCAGCAGACCGGGCAGACCGGTGATGACGGTGCCGATGGCGTAGACCAGATCGCTGGTCAGGTGCGGGCGCGAGGTGTGCCCGCCGGGCGAGTCCAGCACCAGCTCGACCGTGTCGGCGGCCGAGGTGATGGCCCCGACCCGGATGCCGACCCGGCCGACCTCGAGCCGGGGGTCGCAGTGCAGCGCGAACATCCGCGACACGTCCTCCATGGCGCCGGCGGCGACCATGTCGATCGCGCCGCCGGGCATGACCTCCTCGGCGGGCTGGAACACCAGCCGCACGCCGACCGGCAGGTTCGGGACCTCGGCCAGCGCCAGGGCGGTGCCGAGCAGGATGGTGGTGTGCGCGTCGTGGCCGCAGGCGTGCGAGACGCCGGGCACGTTCGAGGCGAAGGGCAGACCGGTGTACTCCTGCATGGGCAGGGCGTCCATGTCCGCGCGCAGTCCGATGCGCGGGGTGTCCGGTCCGATATCGACGATCAGGCCCGTGCCGCTGGGTAGTTTGCGTGGTTCCAGACCGGCCTTGACCAGCCAGGACTCGAGGAACTCGGTGGTGCCGAACTCGGCCCGCGAGAGTTCCGGATTGGCGTGGATGTGCCGCCGCCAGGAAATCAGATCATCGGCGTGCTCGGACAGCCACGCGTCCACCGCATCTCGACCACTCATCTCGCCCATTTCGACGTCCATCACACCCATGTCGACCCCCACCGAGCTGCCCGCCGCGACGTCAGCGGCTCCCTGCGCCACGCAGGCAGCCGCTAGTGATCCCGTGGTGGCCCGTGTGGACTGGCCGGTTGTGCTCACCGAATGTCCTCCTGTCGCTGAAACTGCCGTTGACTGACGCGTTCCGACAACCTGTCCCTGTGAAATTCGTCGCCTGCGATCTGTATCGCGGTGCGGGCCAAAGCCGTTGCCCCGTCGATGACAGCAAGATCGGCGGAGGCGTTCACGGCCGCGGCGGCGAACGCGGGCTGATGCGTCACCGCACCCCCGGCGTCGATGCCGATAACGGGGTGAATACCGGCGATGACGTTGGTGACATTGCCCATATCCGTGCTGCCCAGCGGTCGTGCTGCCTCGAGTTCCGGGGCTATGGGCTCGCGTCCGAGTTCGCGAATCTGCTCGCGATAGGCACACAGTAGTGCGCTGTCGGGCGTGAGCTCGGTATATGTCGGCGCGAGCTTGCGGATTTCGTGTGTGCATCCGGTCGCCAGCGCTCCCGCCTCGAAACAGGCCGACGCGCGTTGCATCAGATCGTCCAGGGCCGCGGAGTCGACTGCCCGTAGGTAATACAGCAGTTCCGCATGGCCGGGCACGATGTTCGGGGCGATACCACCCGTGGCGACTATACCGTGGAGTTGCTGTCCGGGCAGGAGATGTTGGCGTAGCAAACCGAGCGCAACTTGAGCGACGGTGACGGCGTCCCCGGCGTTTCGCCCGTGCTGCGGCGCGGCGCTCGCGTGGGCTTCGCGGCCGCTGTAGGACACCGACAGATCCGCCAGGGCGAGCGACCGCGCACCCACGATGTCCTCCGGACCAGGGTGGATCATCATCGCCATGGCCAGGTCGTCGAAGACGCCGCGGTCCAGCATGAGAACCTTGCCGCCGCCGGATTCCTCGGCGGGCGTGCCGAGCAGTTTCACGGTGATGCCGCAGGCATCGGCGACCTCGGCCAGACCGAGCGCCGCGCCGACCGCCGCGGCCGCAATAATGTTGTGCCCGCAGGCATGTCCGATTTCCGGCAGGGCGTCGTACTCCGCGCAAATACCGACCACCAGGTCTCCGTGGCCGAATTCGGCGGTGAAGGCCGTGGGCAGATCGGCGACGCCGGTCTCGACGCGGAATCCGCGCTCGCGCAACGGCTCGATGGTCTTGGCGACGCTGCGGAACTCCTCGAACGCCAGCTCGGGTTCGGCGTGGATGGAATGCGACAGGGCCAGCAAACCATCGCGGGCCTCGGCGATGGCGGCGTCGGCGATCTCGAAGCGATCAGCGAGCACGGCGCCGGGGGTCGGCACAGCGGTCAAGGCCGGCACGAGCGGATCGCGCCGACCACTCGAGGCGGACGACCGTCGGTCGTCACCGCTGCGCGCTGGTGGCATGACACACAGTCAACCACTGTCCAGCAACCCCGCAACTTCGACGCACAGCTACCTACCGTTAACTGGCAAACGCAAGAGGTCGTCCGCACCCGAGCGTGGCACGCCGGACACGGACGACCGGTAACTCAGCTCGGGCTGAAGCCCAGGTTCTCCGGGGTGGTCTCCACGGCCAGGCCGGCGAGCGCGCGCTGATGCAGGGCCAGCTTGATGACCTGCAGGTTCGGCTTGCGGTTGCCCTTGAGGGCGTCGGCCTGGGCGATAGCGGCAGGCAGCAGGGCCTCCACATCGGCCTTGGCGTCCACGATCCGGGCGGCGATGGCGTCGTCGGCGCCGTAGCGGCGGCCGGTGGTCATGGCCTCGACCGCGACCTGGTTGATCAGGCGCTCGGTGACGAGGGCGTTCATGGCGACGGTGAAGGGCATGCCCAGGTGCACCTCGGGCAGGCACCAGAAGCCGCGATCCGCGCGCATGATCCGGAAATCACAGGAGGTGGCGAGCATCGCGCCGGCGCCGAACGCGTGGCCGTTGACCGCGGCGACGGTCGGGGTCGGGAACGCCAGCAGGCGGCTGTACAGCGAGTGCACGCGGTCCAGGTACCAGCAGTTCCGATCGAAATTGCCGAACAGCCAATCGGTGTCGAGACCGTTGCTGAAGAACTTGCCGTTGGCGGTGACGACCAGCGCGGCGGGACCCTCGGACGCCTCGACCTCGTCGAGCAGGGCGTGGACCTCAGTGATCCAGTCCGGATGGAAGCGATTCTCGCTGTCGATGTTTTGTCCCTCGGCGCCGAGGTACAACACGAACACGTCCCCATCACGCTTCAAAAAAGGCATATGCGCAGCGTAGCGCTGACACCCGTAATTCCTACCGACGGGTAGCAAACCGGGTGAGGGCAATCCGATTCGAACGGTCCGGACCACCGGCCGGGTATCTCCGGCGCGACCGCGCGCACGCACCCCGCAACCACCCGCCGAGGATGCTGGGTGTGCGCTGAACTTCCGAGAGACAGGACACCACGATCAAGTGACGACTACTGTGGCTTTCATGCTTGCCGAGCGGGCCGCTCAGGCCATTGCGGAACGAACCGGAGTACCCACGCACCCGGTCGCGGTAATTCTCGGATCGGGCTGGCAGGAAGCCGCCCTGGAGATCGGCGATCCGAGCGCCACCCTCCCCATGTCCGAACTGCCGGGTTTCGAATCACCCACGGCACTGGGACATCAGGGCACCATCCACTCGGTCGCGGTCAACGACGCGCCGGTGCTGTTGCTCATGGGACGCCAGCATCTCTACGAGGGCCACGAGCCCGCGCAGGTGGTGCACAACGTCCGCACCGCGATCGCGGCGGGCGCGAAGACCATCGTGCTCACCAACGCCGCGGGCGGCATCCGGGACGGACTCTCGGTCGGCGAGCCGGTGCTCATCTCGGACCATCTCAACCTGACCGGGCGCACCCCGCTCACCGGCGCCGACTTCGTGGACCTGGTCGATGCCTGGGATCCCGAATTACGCGCGCTGGCAAGGGAAATCGACCCGACCCTCACCGAGGGCGTGTACGCGGGGCTGACCGGTCCGCAGTACGAGACCCCGGCCGAGATCCGCATGCTGCGCACCATCGGGGCCGACCTGGTCGGCATGTCGACCGTGCTGGAGGCCATAGCCTGCCGTGCCGCGGACGTGCGCGTGCTCGGCATCTCGCTGGTCACCAACCTCGCCGCCGGGGTCACCGGCGCGCACCTCTCGCACGCCGAGGTGCTGGCCGAAGGACAGGCCGCCGCACCGCGATTGGGCAAGCTGCTGCGCGGCGTGCTCGAACGCCTCTAGGGCGGCCCGGGTTGCTGCGCTTCGGAACCGCCGGGCTGCGCGGTCCGCTCCAGGACGGCCCGGACGGCATGAACGTGGGCACGGTCGCGCGCGCGAGCGCCGGCATCGCCGACTGGTTGCGCGAGCGCTGCCTGGGCGGCGGGCTGGTGATCGTCGGCCGCGACGCCCGGCACGGGTCCGCCGACTTCGCCGCCGTCACCGCCGAGGTCTTCGCGGCGGCGGGCTTCTCGGTGCTGGCCCTGCCGCGCCCGCTGCCCACCCCCGTGGTGGCGTTCGCGGTCCGCGAGCTCGGCGCGGTGGCCGGGATCCAGATCACCGCCTCGCACAACCCCGCCACCGACAACGGCTACAAGGTCTACCTCGACGGCGGCTCCCAGCTGATCCCGCCCGCCGACGCCGAGATCGAGGCCCGCATCGACGCGGTCCGCGACCCGATCCCCCGCGCCGATCCCCTGCCGACCGCCCCACCGCCGGAACGACTTTCGCTCCCCGCCGGCGCCTCGGTCGCCGATCTGGGCGAGGAGATAGTCCGCCGCTACCTCGCCCGCGTCGCCGGTCTCCCGGCCCGCCTGGGCGGGTCCGCCGCGCACGGCCCGGACGCACGGGAACACGGGGCCGGAGCGGTCACCGGTGACACCACGCCGTCAGACCCCGGAATCGGCGTGCCGCGCAGCGGGATTCGTATCGCGTTGACGGCCATGCACGGTGTCGGCGGGGATTTGGCCGTCGCCGCGTTGCGGGCGGCGGGGTTCGACGACGTGCACGTCGTGGCCGAGCAGTTCGAGCCGGACCCGGACTTCCCGACGGTGTCGTTCCCCAACCCGGAGGAGCCGGGCGCGTCGGATCTGTTGCTGGAGCTGGCCGAGCGGGTCGGGGCCGACGTGGCCATCGCACTGGACCCGGACGCCGATCGGTGCGCGGTCGGGGTGCCGGGGGCACACGGTTGGCGGATGCTGCGCGGCGACGAAACCGGCGTGCTGCTCGGCGATTTCGTGTTGCGGGCGGCGGCGCCGGACTCGCTCGTGGCGACCACGATCGTGTCCTCGCGACTGCTGGGCGCGCTGGCTCCGGCACGCGGCGCGCGCTACGCCGAGACGCTCACCGGGTTCAAGTGGCTCGCGCGCGCGGGCGACGGACTCGTGTACGCGTACGAGGAAGCCATCGGGCACTGCGTCGATCCGGCCGCTGTACGCGACAAGGACGGCATATCGGCCGCGGTCGCGGTGGCGGAGCTGGTGGCGCGATCCAAGGCCGCAGAACGGACGCTGGACGATCTTCTCGACGATCTCGCCGTCGAGTTCGGGGTGCACGCGGGCACGCAGGTCTCGCTGCGGCTGGCCGACGCCGCCGAAGCGGCCGCGGTGGTCGAGCGGCTGCGCGCCGATCCGCCCGCCGAGATCGCCGGGGAGAAGGTGATCTGCACCGACATGTCCCAGCTCAGGGGGCGAATGCGGACGGACGCCCTGGTCTTCGAAGGGCCCGCGCTGCGCCTGGTCGTGCGGCCCTCGGGGACCGAGCCGAAGCTCAAGTGTTACCTCGAAGCCGTCGTCCCGGTCGCCTCTCCTGGAGCATTAGCCTCCGCGAAGGCCACTGCGGCCCACATACTCTCGGGTAGTAGGAGTTTCTGCGAGAAGCTGTGAGGTGTCCCGTGGGCGAACTGCACTGCACCCATTGTGGGAGTGAGAACCTGGAGCCGGGTTTCCTCGATGACGCGGGTGATTCCGCGCCCGGCTACACCCGCTGGATACCCGGCCCGCTCGAGATAGGCATGTTCGGCGGCGCGAAAAGGATAGGCAAGCCCAGGATCTCGGTGCTCGCGCACCGCTGCCGGGGCTGCTCGCATCTGGAGCTCTTCGCGCCCAAGTAACCGCCCGCCGCGGTCAGCGGGGGCCGAACTGCCGGTCCCCCGCGTCGCCGAGCCCGGGCACGATGAACGCGTCCGAGTTCAGGCCGCGGTCGACCGCGGCCGTCACCAGGCGCAGCGGATGGCCCGACTTCTCCAGCGCCGCAATGCCTTCCGGGGCGGCTACGACGCAGATGACGGTCAGGTCCGTGGCCTTGCGCGCGGCGAGCAGATCCAGGGTGTAGACCATGGAGCCGCCGGTGGCGAGCATGGGATCGAGCACGATGACGGGGGTCTGCGACAGGTCCTCGGGCAGCGATTCCATGTACGGGGTCGGCCGGTGCGTCTCCTCGTCACGGGCGAGTCCGACGAACCCGATGCGCGCGTCCGGGATGAGGTTCTCGGCCGTCTCCACCATGCCCAGCCCCGCCCGCAGCACCGGGACGAGCAGCGGCGGCGCGGACAGCATCGTGCCCTCGGCGGCGGCCACCGGGGTGGCGATCGGGAAGCGGGTGACGGGCGCATCGCGCATCGCCTCGTAGACGAGCAGGCCGGTGAGATCGCGTAGCGCCGCGCGGAAGGTGGGATTGCTGGTCTGGACGTCGCGCATGGTCGTCAGCAGAGCGGCGGCGAGCGGGTGGTCCACGATGTCGGTGCGCATAGGAAAACGATAGGTCAGCACCCACATTCGGGGTCGGGGCCGTGCGAATTTCGCGCACGACCGGAACCGATGCGCCCCGCCGCCCGTCCATACACACGACGGACCGATTCCAGCGACGGCACGACAGGGGTTGCCATGACACGGTTTTCGATCGATCCCCACGGCCTCACCGCCTACTCGCGCACGGCCATCGGCATGGCCGCGCACCTGAGCACCGCCGCGACCCGGGCCGCCGCGGCCGACCCCCTCCTACTCGCCCCGGCCCTGGGTATCGCGGGCGCCGACTTCCTGGCCGCCTACCGCGCCGCCCACACCACCCACCTGTCCACCCTCACGTCCCTCACCACGGTCCTGACCAGCATGGGCGCCGCGAGCGGCACGGCCACGACCGCCTACTCCGCCACCGACTCGACCTACGCCGCCGCCCTGGCCGCCACCGCACCGGAGGACGTGCCGTGAGCGCGGCCATCGCGCGGCGGTCGGGCGGCACCCGCGGATCCGCGCGGGCGCATCGACAGCGCACGCGGCCGCAGATGGGTCAGGTCACCCGGTCCGACCATCCATCGAACGTCGAAGCCGTGCGCACTCGGCTGGACGCGGTCCGAACTGCTCAGCCGATCGCGGAGACGGCTCAGTCGATCGGGAACGCGCAGCGAGCGGAGGCGTATCCGTGAGCGTGGAGTTGGATGTGGCCGGGCTGGCGCGGCCGATCACGGGGTTGATGGAGAGCCTCGGCAGCGGGGACGTCGCGGCGGCGGTGGCCGGGCTGCGGGCGGGTTCGGGGGTGGTGGACGAGGTGATCGGGGCGGGCCGGAACGGGATCGACGGAATGTACGCCGCATGGCGGGGCGAGGGCGGCGACGCGGCCCTGGGCACCGCGCTGCGGGTGCA
Organism: Nocardia sp. NPDC003693; assembly: GCF_053981095.1. Lineage (NCBI taxonomy): Bacteria > Bacillati > Actinomycetota > Actinomycetes > Mycobacteriales > Nocardiaceae > Nocardia > Nocardia sp. NPDC003693. Next base: position 22,342 of record NZ_JBSFNO010000026.1, on the reverse strand, counting down.
GACGTGCGCGGCGACGGTCGCGGATCGCGGGGTCGAGATGGCGGCGGTGCTCGAGCGGGCCGGGTGCGCGCTGGCCGCGGGGCAGCGGGAACTGGCGGAGATCCTGCGATCGTTCCTCGACTCCGCGGACAACGTCGGCCGGGCCGGGGTGACACCGGCCGGGATCGCGATCGTGGTTGGCTCGGCGCTGGACCACTCGGGCCTGGCGCTGCAGGTAGCCGAGCGGGTGCGGACCGAACTGGCCGACGAGACCGCCGCGATGCGCGAATTGATCCCGCCGCCACCCGTTCCCGCGCCCGCGGCTGGGACGCCGGAGCCGGGCGCGGCGGCACCCGGATCGGGTGAGCCCACCGCCTCGGAGGCCGGCACCGTCGCGGCCGCGGCCGGCGACTCGGGCGGGCAACTCGGTCCCGCCGCGCTCGCCGCCGGCGGGCAGGCGCTCGACTCCACCGCGGGTCTCGCGAGCGGGCTCACGACCGTCCCCGCGTCGGTGGGTGACGCGCCCGCGTCCGCCCCGCCCCCGACCGGCGAAACGCACGCCGCCGGGACCGGGGTGCTGCTCACCCTGCCCGACGGCAGTACCGTGGAGGCCCCGAACCAGCGGGCCGCGGACGCGGTGCGCAACGCCCTGAGCGAGCTCGGCACGCCCTACGTCTGGGGCGGTACGACACCCGGCGCCGGACTCGATTGCAGCGGGCTCACGCAGTGGGCGTACGCCGAAGCGGGTGTGCCGCTGCCCCGCCTGGCGCAGGAGCAGGGACAGGGACACGCGCAGATCGGTCCAGGGGACTTGATGCCCGGTGATCTCGCGGTGTGGGACGGGCACGTGGCCATGGTGATCGGCAACGGTCAGCTCGTCGAGGCAGGCGACCCGGTACAGATCGGCCCGATTCGAACGGAGAACAGCGGAATGAGTTTCCTCGGCTTCTATCGGCCCACCGCATGAGCGCGCCCCGTATTCCGGCCGTCACCGTCGCGGCGAGCGGCAATCGCGCGGGCACGGTGACCGTCCACGCCACCGACCAGGGCCTGCCCGTGGAGATCCACTTCGAACGTGATGAATACCGTTACGGCGCACAGGCTCTGGCCGACGAGATCCTGCGCCTGACCAAGCGTTCGGCCATCGTCGCCGGCTCCCGGCGCCGCGAGGCCCTGGCCGAAGCCGGCATCCCCGCCGACATCCTGGACCGGCTCGGCCTGCCCACCCGGCAGGCCGCGGTCGACGAACTCGACCGCCTGGACGACGCCGACACCGGCCCGGCCGGCTGGACGAGGCGATCATGAGCGACCCGATGGACGCGCTGGTCAACGACGTCGCCACCCGATTGGACGCCCTCGAAACCGCCCTCGACGGCCTGAGCCGGGTACGCGGGCGGTTCGGTTCCCCCGATGGTTCGGTCACCGCCGAGGTCGACGGCGAGGGCGCGCTCACCGGCCTGTGGCTGGCCGAATCGGTGACCACGCGCCCACCCGCGGACGTGGCCCGGCTGATCCTGTGGGCGTGCGGGGAGGCGGCCGCCGCGGCGAGCGCGCGCCGCGCGGCCGTCCTGGCCCGATTGAACGCCGCGATCGTGCCGGGAAATGTTGGGGGCGGCCCGGATAGTGCCTGAGGCAGCCACTAGATAGGCTTCCGGTCATGGCTTCTGGAGACATCGTCCCGATCGCGCTCGGCCTCACCAAAGGCGATCTCGTCACCCTGTGGGCACCGCGCTGGCGAGACGGTGACGATGAGTGGCAGGCGTTCCTCGGATTCGAGGAAGACCTCTACGGTTTCGACTCCGTGGCGGAGCTCGCCGCGTTCATCCGTTCCAGCTCCGACAACGATCTGGTCGACCATCCGGCGTGGAAGATCATCGCCGGGCTGTCGGCCGCCGAACTCGAGCCGGAGGAGCAGTTCGTCTTCGACCTCGTCGGCGTGCCCGAACTGGCGGCGGACGACCCGGACCCGGAGATCATCTCCGAGCTCGAGGAGACCCTCGACATGGTCCGCAACATCGGCGAGGTTTGCGACCTCGACGTGGTGACCAAATTCTTCAGCTCTCACCCGGTGCTCGGCGCGCTGCCCAGCGGCGTCAGCGTCTTCGCCGGCAAGGAGGGCCAGGAGCTCTGGGACCAGATCGGCGCGGCCATCAACAAGGACTGGGACGCGGTCCTGGATGCCATCGACTCGGTGGTGGAGATTCCGGACGTGGACGCCGACGCGGTGGCGGTCGCGGAAGCGGAACTGCTTGCGGCGGAAGAGAACGTCGTCGACGCCGAGGACGCGGCCGACGGCGACGAGGACAACGAGTTCGAGACCGTCGACCTCACCAAGCGCGACGAGGACGACGACGAGGGCGAGCCCTCCTTCTGGCACGGGGTCGGCATCGACCCGGTCAAGATCATCACCTCGGACGGCACCTGGTTCACCCTGCGCTGCTACGTCGACGACGAGCCGCTGTTCCTGGGCACCGAGGGTTCGATCACGGTCTTCGGCTCCGAGCGCGCGCTGGCCCGCTACCTCGCCGACGACCACGAGCACGATCTGGCCCGGGTGAGCACCTACGGCGAGATCCAGTCCGCCGCGGTGGACGGCGCGCTCGAGGTCGAGGTGGACGAGGAGAACGTCTACGTGCTGCCCGGCATCGCCGAGGATCTGGCCGCGGGCCCGAAGTCGGTCGACACCGACCAGCTCGATCTGGCCGTCGAATTGTTCACCGACGCCGCCGATTACGCCGACGACGACGCGGTGGAACGCGCCCTGGCCGGTTCCAACCCGCTGGGCTGGTACGTCTCCTATCTGCTCAACCCGGACCCGAGCCGGATGGCCCCGAACCCGCCCTTCGCGGCCGAGGCCGAGGCGTGGCGCGTCCTCGAGGTCGCCTTCGAGGGCCGCCTCACCAAGGGCTGAGCGAGACGAGAACCCAACGCCCGCGGCCTCTTCCACGCGAAGGGGCCGCGGGCGTTTCGCCGCAACGGGACCGCCTCAGCCGATGAGCACCGCGTAGCCCGGCTTGATCACCTCGTCGATGAGCTTCAGGCGATCGGGGAACGGGATGAAGGCCGACTTCATCGCGTTGATGGTGAAGCGTTCCAGATCGCTCCAGCCGTAGCCGAAGGTCTGCACCAGCTTCTCCATCTCCTGGCTCATGGTCGTGTCACTCATCAACCGGTTGTCGGTATTGACCGTGACCCGGAAGCGCAGGCGCGCCAGCAGATCGAAGGGGTGTTTGTCGAGGGAGGGCACCGCGCCGGTCTGCACGTTCGAGGACGGACAGAGCTCGAGCGGAATTCGCATGTCCCGCACGTAGTTCGCGACCCGGCCCAGCCGCGGGCCGTCCGCCGAATCGGTGATGTCGTCGGTGATGCGCACGCCGTGCCCGAGCCGATCGCAGCCGCAGAACGCCAGCGCCTCGTGAATGGACGGCAGGCCGAACGCCTCCCCGGCGTGAATCGTAAAATGCGCGCTGTTGGAACGCAGGTACTCGAAGGCGTCCAGGTGCCGGGTGGGCGGGTACCCGGCCTCGGCGCCCGCGATGTCGAAACCGCCGACGCCGCGATCGCGGAATCGCACGGTGAGTTCGGCGATCTCGCGGCCGCGCGCGGCGTGGCGCATGGCGGTGAGCAGACAGGTCACCCGGATCGGCGTGCCCGCCGCGGCGGCGATCGCCTCGCCCTCGCGGAAGCCCTCGAGGGTGTGCTCGACGACCTCGTCCAGGGTGAGCCCGGCCTCGAGGTGCTGTTCGGGAGCGAACCGCACCTCGGCGTAGACGACGCCGTCGGCGGCGAGGTCCTCGGCGCATTCGCGGGCGACCCGGCGCAGGCCCTCGGGCGTCTGCATCACGGCGACGGTGTGCGCGAAGGTTTCCAGATACCGTTCGAGCGAGCCGCTGTCGGCCGCGTCACGGAACCAGGTCCCCAGGGATTCGGCGTCACCAGCCGGTAGCTGGTCGTATCCGCAGTCGCGGGCGAGCTCCAGTACCGTCGCGGGCCGCAACCCGCCGTCCAGGTGATCGTGCAGGACCGCCTTGGGCGCCTGGCGGATCGCAGCGAGTGTGAGGGGCGTCGGTCCAGTCATGTAGAAACGGTAGCCGCATTTGCGTTCTGCGGCATGGCAGTTGGCATGCGTGCACCGGCGATTAGGCGTGTCGTTGCCCATACGTTGCTGATCGAGTGAAGATCTTCACCTGTCAGCCACATGCGATGCCGTTGCCGTCCCGGTCGAGTCGGCGGTTGTAGCCGGGTTGCCCGACCAGCAACGGAGCCTTGCCCGCCTGCCGAACCTCGTGGCAATTGGCGTAATACGGATAGGGCTGCGACCGCGAGGTGCTCGGCGGCGAATTGTCTATGCGCGGTTCGGCGGACGCGGATCCGGCGAGTCCGGCGGCCGGCAGCGTGGCGAGGCCGAGGGCCACCGCACCGAGCACCGCCGCCATCCGGGCGCGCGATCGAACATCGGAAGTACGGTTCACCGCATCCAGGCTAGGCCCGCTCCCCCGCGTTCGCCGTGCGTCGGCACGGGCGATCGGGTGCGGTCGCGGCCGGTTCCACCCGGCTCGCGCGCGATCGCGGGCCGACCCGCTCAGGCCGTGATCCGGCCCAGCACCAGCGGTTGTTCGGGTATCTCGGTATCCGCCGCGCCGATGGTGAACGCCGCGCCCAGCGATTCCAGCACGGCGGGCAGCACATCCGGGGTGTCGGTGTGCAAAGTCAGGAGGGGTTGACCGGCGGTGACGGAATCGCCCGGTTTGAGGTGCATTTCGATACCCGCGCCGAGTTGCACCGGATCGCCCTGCCGGGCCCGGCCCGCCCCGAGCCGCCACGCCGCGACGCCGATGTCCATGGCGTCCAACCGGGTCAGCACGCCCGTCGCGGGGGCGCGCAGGGTTTCCACGTGCCGGGCGCAGGGCAGCTGCGCGTCGGGATCCCCGCCCTGGGCGCTGATCATGGCGCGCCAGTGGTCCATGGCCCGGCCGTCCGCGAGCGCGTCGGCGGGATCGATGCCGTCGATTCCGGCCTGGGCGAGCATCTCCCGGGCCAGGGTCAGGGTCAGCTCCACCACGTCCGCCGGGCCGCCGCCGGCCAGCACGTCCAGCGATTCGGCCACCTCCAGGGCGTTGCCCGCCGTGCAGCCGAGCGGGGTGTCCATGGCGGTGAGCAGGGCGACGGTGCGCACGCCCGCGTCGGTGCCGAGTTCGACCATGGCCGTGGCCAGCTCGCGCGCCTGCGCCTGTTCCTTCAGGAACGCGCCGCGCCCGACCTTCACGTCCAGCACCAGCGCGGCGGTGCCCTCGGCGATCTTCTTGCTCATGATCGAACTGGCGATGAGCGGAATGGATTCGACGGTGCCGGTGACGTCGCGCAGGGCGTAGAGCCGTTTGTCGGCGGGCGCGAGGTCGGCCCCGGCCGCGCACACGACCGCGCCGGCGGCCGGATCGGTGAGGATCTCGCGCATGCGGGCCACCGGGATGTCGGCCTGCCAGCCGGCGATGGCCTCGAGCTTGTCGAGGGTGCCGCCGGTGTGGCCCAATCCGCGCCCGGACAGCTGCGGCACCGCCGCGCCGCACGCGGCGACCAGCGGCGCGAGCGGCAGCGTGATCTTGTCCCCGACGCCGCCGGTGGAGTGCTTGTCCACCGTGGGCCGGGGCAGATCCCGAAAGTCCAGCCGCCGCCCGGAGGCGATCATGGCCGCGGTCCAGCGCGCGGTCTCGCGCCGGGTCATGCCCCGCCACACGATGGCCATCGCCAGCGCGGACATCTGCTCGTCGGCGACCTCCCCGCGCGTGAACGCGGCCACCACCCAGTCGATCTGGGAGTCGCTGAGCTCACCCCCGTCGCGCTTGGCCCGGATCACCTCGACAGCCGAGTGCACAGTCACCCCACCACCCTTACACGCCTCGGGTGCCGCGTCAGGTTGATCGTCCGGGCCGCGTCGCGGCGGGGTCACAGTTGCCCGGCGGCCAGATCGTCCGGCCCGAAGGCGTCGGGCAGCAGAGCGCTCAGCGGCCGGGGCCCGGCGCGGTGATCGATGAGTACCCCGGCACCCCCGTGCTCCAGCAGGATCTGGCGGCACCGCCCGCAGGGGGTCAGGATTTCGGCCCGGGAATCGCACACCGAGACGGCCAGCAACCGCCCCCCGCCGGACGAAATCAAGTTACCGACCAGTACGCATTCGGCACACAGGCCCAGTCCGTATGAGATATTTTCCACATTGCAGCCGCTCACAATGCGGCCGTCCGCGGTGAGAGCGGCGGCCCCCACGGGGAATCTCGAGTACGGTGCATAGGCATTCCGCATGACTTCGGATGCCTTGGCGCGCAATGCATTCCACTCAATATCGGGCATATCGGACCATCCTTCCACGGGCATACTTACACCCGCACGGAAGCCGTTTTACCGGGCCTCGAAAATCAGGAAAGGCAAACCTAACTCAGCGAATTTACGGCCAACGAGCGGCACGCCGAATTAGTTCCGTCCAACCGCTGGGATTAGAGTTCACGACAGATCGGTTCAGGTTCCCGACAGCGGGCCTGCAGCACTGCCACCGGACGGCGATTCCGGCTGTGAGCTGGTGTTATCGACAGTCCAATGGCTCCGCGCCGGATCTGACCGGGTCCATCAACGACGTTGGAGGCACCGCACTCTATGACCACGCTAGAAGCTCCGGCCAAGCCGAAGCGATCCTTGTACCGAGGCGACCCCGGAATGTGGTCCTGGGCTCTGCACCGCATAACCGGCGTGACGATCTTCTTCTTCCTGTTCGTCCACGTCCTCGACACCGCCCTCGTGCGGGTCAGCCCGGACACCTACGACCAGGCCATCGAGACCTACAAGACCCCGCTGGTCGCTCTCATGGAGATGGGTCTCGTCGTCTGCGTGCTGTTCCACGCGTTCAACGGCATCCGGGTGATCCTCGTCGACTTCTGGTCGCAGGGCCCGCGCTACCAGCGGCAGATGCTCTGGGTCGTGCTCACGATCTGGATCCTCGTCGCGGGCGCCGGCATCGGCCGCCAGTTCTTCTACCTGCTGACGGAGCACTGATCATGACCGCACCTGTCCTGGGCAAGTCCTACGATCGCCCCGCCAGCCTGGACGCGCCCCGCGCTCCCCGCCGCGCCGGCGGCAGCAACTTCGAGAAGTACGCGTGGCTGTTCATGCGCGCCTCGGGCCTGCTGCTCGTCATCCTGGTCATCGGCCACATGACGATCATGCTGATGATCGACGGCGGCGTGCAGCGCCTGAACTTCGCCTTCGTGGCCGGCCGCTGGGCCAGCCCGTTCTGGCAGATCTGGGACCTGACCATGCTGTGGCTGGCCCAGCTGCACGGCGGCAACGGCATGCGCACCGTGATCGACGACTACGCCCGCAAGGACTCCACCCGCTTCTGGCTGAAGTTCCTGCTGGTCGTCTCGATGATCCTGGTGATGGGCGTGGGCACCTACGTCATCTTCACCTTCGACCCCAACATCACAGGTTAGGAACAGGCCGCCCCGAATGAGTGAGCACAGCGAACGAACCACCGGTGCTGAGTCACGTCCCGTTCAGGAGCACCGCTACGACGTCGTGATCGTCGGTGCCGGCGGCGCGGGCATGCGCGCGGCCATCGAGGCCGGGCCGCGCGTCCGCACGGCCGTCCTGACCAAGCTCTACCCGACCCGCAGCCACACCGGCGCGGCGCAGGGCGGCATGTGCGCCGCCCTCGCGAACGTGGAAGAGGACAACTGGGAGTGGCACACCTTCGACACCGTCAAGGGTGGCGACTACCTGGTCGACCAGGACGCCGCGGAGATCATGGCCAAGGAAGCCATCGACGCCGTGCTCGACCTGGAGAAGATGGGCCTGCCGTTCAACCGCACGCCCGAGGGCAAGATCGACCAGCGTCGTTTCGGCGGGCACACCCGTGACCACGGCAAGGCCCCCGTGCGCCGCGCCTGTTACGCCGCCGACCGCACCGGTCACATGATCCTGCAGACGCTGTACCAGAACTGCGTCAAGCACGACGTGGAGTTCTACAACGAGTTCTACGTGCTCGACCTGGTGCTGACCGAGGGCCCGAACGGCCCCGTCGCGACCGGCGTCGTCGCCTACGAGCTGGCCACCGGCGATCTGCACATCTTCCACGCGAAGTCGATCGTGTTCGCCACCGGCGGCTCGGGCCGCATGTACAAGACCACCTCCAACGCCCACACCCTCACCGGTGACGGCATGGCGATCGTGTTCCGCAAGGGACTCCCGCTGGAGGACATGGAGTTCCACCAGTTCCATCCGACGGGCCTGGCCGGCCTGGGCATCCTCATCTCCGAGGCGGTCCGCGGCGAGGGCGGCATCCTGCGCAACGCCTCCGGCGAGCGGTTCATGGAGCGCTACGCCCCCACCATCAAGGACCTCGCGCCGCGTGACATCGTCGCGCGCTCGATGGTGCTCGAGGTGGCCGAGGGCCGCGGCGCGGGTCCGAACAAGGACTACGTGCTCATCGACGTGACCCACCTCGGCGAGGACGTCCTCGAGGAGAAGCTCCCGGACATCACCGAGTTCGCCCGCACCTACCTGGGCGTGGACCCGGTCAAGGAGCCGGTGCCGGTCATGCCGACCTGCCACTACGTCATGGGCGGCATCCCGACCCGCATCCGCGGCGAGGTGCTGCGCAACAACACCGACATCGTTCCCGGCCTGTACGCCGCGGGCGAGTGCGCGTGCGTGTCGGTGCACGGCTCCAACCGCCTGGGCACCAACTCGCTGCTGGACATCAACGTGTTCGGCCGGCGCGCGGGCATCGCCGCCGCCGAGTACGCCCAGCGCGCGGAGTTCGTCGAGATGCCGGAGAACCCGGCGCAGATGGTGCAGAACTGGCTGGCGCTGATCCTGTCCGACCACGGCAACGAGCGCGTGGCCGACATCCGCACCGAGCTGCAGGCCACCATGGATGCCAACGCGGGCGTGTTCCGCACCGAGGACACCCTCAAGCAGGTCCTCACCGACATCCACGGGCTCAAGGACCGCTACAGCCGGATCACCGTGCAGGACAAGGGCAAGCGCTACAACAGCGACCTGCTCGAGGCCGTCGAGCTGGGCTTCCTGCTCGAGCTGGCCGAGGTCACCGTGGTGGGTGCGCTGAACCGGAAGGAATCGCGCGGCGGCCACGCCCGCGACGACTACCCGAACCGCGACGACACCAACTACATGCGCCACACCATGGCGTACAAGGAGAGCCCGGAACTGATCTCCGAGATCCGGCTCGACTACAAGCCGGTCGTGCAGACCCGTTACGAGCCGATGGAGCGTAAGTACTGATGACTGCCACACTCGAGAAGCCGGCCTCGCAGAAGCCCGCTCCGGTGCACGAGGGCTCGGTCATGATCACCGTCAAGGCCGCGCGCTTCAATCCCGAAGACGGCCAGGGCCAGCACTGGGACGAGTTCAAGGTCCCCGTGCTGCCGACGGACCGCTTCCTGAACGTGCTGATCTACATCAAGTCCTACCTGGACGGCACGCTCACCTTCCGTCGCTCGTGCGCGCACGGCGTGTGCGGCTCGGACGCCATGCGCATCAACGGCGTCAACCGGCTGGCCTGCAAGCTCCTGATGAAGGACATGCTGCCCAAGAACGGCAAGGATCTGACGATCACCGTCGAGCCCATCCGCGGTCTGCCCGTGGAGAAGGACCTCGTGGTGAACATGGAGCCGTTCTTCGACGCGTTCAAGGCGGTCAAGCCGTACCTGATCACGCGCGGCAACGAGCCGACCATGGAACGCATTCAGTCCCAGCACGATCGGGCGCGCTTCGATGACACCACCAAGTGCATCCTGTGTGCCTGCTGCACCACCTCGTGCCCGGTGTACTGGAGCGACGGCAGCTACTTCGGCCCGGCCGCGATCGTGAACGCGCACCGCTTCATCTTCGACAGCCGTGACGAGGGCGCCCGCGAGCGCCTGGACATCCTGAACGACGTCGAGGGTGTGTGGCGCTGCCGCACCACCTTCAACTGCACCGACGCGTGCCCCCGCGGCATCGAGGTCACCAAGGCGATCCAGGAAGTCAAGCGCGCCCTGCTGTTCGCGCGCTAGACGGCCCTGGGCCACCGGGGTTCGCACGAACCCTGAACCCGAGAGCGAGGCCGCCCGTATCTCCGGATACGGGCGGCTTTTCTCGTTCACACGCCTGTCGACCAGGCGGATTCACCGTATCGAAAGAGCTGTGGGGGAAGATGTCGTACCACCGTCACCGAGGCGCACGAATGCTCGCTCGCGTGCGAGCGGCGGGTTTGGGCGCGCTGCTGGTTTTCGCGGCCGCGTGCACCGGGTCGCAGGAGCAGGCCGCCGCACCCGACCTGTCGAAGTTCGAGCGGCAGTCCCTGGAATGGGGCTCGTGCCAGGACTTCTCGCAATTCGGCAAGGAGCTCGTCGAGGCCGGTCTGCAATGCGCCCGGATCACGGTGCCGCTGGACTACGACCGGGCCGACGGGACGACCGCGCAGATCGCGCTGTCCCGCCTGCCCGCGCGTGGCGAGCGCATCGGCGCGCTGGTCACCAATCCCGGCGGTCCGGGTGTGTCCGGGCTCGGCATGCTGCTGATGTTCGCGGAATCCGAACTCGCGCAGCGCTTCGACCTAGTCGGGATGGATCCGCGCGGCGGCGGGGCGTCCACGCCGAAGGTGGTGTGCCGGACGGCGGAGGAGTTCGCGGCCGAGCGCGCCGACCTGGACCTGGACTACTCCCCCGCCGGTATCGCGCAGACCGAACAGGAGAACCGGGACCTGGTCGCCGACTGCGTGCAGCGCAGCGGCGCGGAACTGCTCGCGAACGTCGGAACCATCGACGTGGCACGGGATCTCGACATCGTCCGGGCCGTTCTCGGCGACGCGAAGCTGACCTTCGTCGGCGGGTCGTACGGCACCCGGATCGGCTCGACCTACGCCGAACTGTTCCCGGATCGGGTGCGGGCCATGGTGCTGGACGGCGCGGTCGATCCCGAGACGAACATCATCGACCCGGTCAACAGCAGCCTGAGTTTCCAGCGGGCCTTCGAGACGTACGCGGCCGACTGCGTCGCGAAGTCCGCCTGCCCGCTCGGCGACGACCCGAGTCCCGCGCGAACGAGTGTGGCGCTGCGGGATCTGATGCGCCCGTTGATCGATCGCCCGGCGACCACCGCCGACGGCCGCGAACTCGGATACCGGGACGCGGCCAGCGGGGTGCTCAATTCGCTGTACAACCCCGCGAGCTGGCCCGGAATCACCAAGGGCCTCGAGGAGCTGCGCCAGGGCCGCGGCGACACCCTGCTCGCCATCGCCGATTTCATGGAGACCCAGATCGGCCTGGAGCGCGATCATCAGCAGGCTGTGCTCTGCCTCGACGACACGCGCGTCCCGGATCGCACGGCCGCGGCCGACCTGGCGCGGGAGGCGAACGCGGTCGCGCCCGCCTTCGACGACGGCCGTCCCACCGACACCGCCCCGCTCGGCGTGTGCGAATTCTGGCCCAGCGAACCCAGTTCCGTCCCGCACCGGCTGGACGTGACCGGCCTGCCGAAGACCGTCGTGATCTCCACGACCGGCGATCCGGCGACCCCGCATCAGAACGGGATCAATCTCGCCCGGGCGCTCGGCGCCACGCTGATCACCTTCGAGGGGACCCAGCACGGGGTGTTCGGCACCGGCACGGCCTGCGTGGACACACCGGCGATCGAGTACCTGATCACTCTCACCGCCCCGGCCGACGGGCTCGTCTGCAAGTCCGCCTGATCGCCGTCGCGAAGCGGAACACCCGGGCCGCCCGGATCTTTCGATCCGGGCGGCCCGTCGTGTCGGCGGCCGTGCCTACTTCGGCAGGCGTGCCAGCGCGTTCTCCGCGACGGCCTGCGCCACCGCGGGGTCGTTGCTCATGACGCCGATGATCGGGAGCTGGGTGATCGCGCGGTTGCCCCAGACACCGGGGAACTCGTCGCCGACGATCACGTCGATGAAGGTGTCGCCCTGGTGCTCGGAGCGGTAGCCCACGTAGTCGCCCAGGCGGATCTCCTGCTTGTCCAGGGTGATCAGGTCGCGTTCGCGATTCTCCAGCGAGATGAGGGTGGAGGCGCCGTCGACGGTCAGGTAGCAGCTGTCCAGAGTCTGTTCCTGCCAGTCGAACTCGACCTTGCGACTCGCCCGCAACTCGTCCAGCCCGACGCACGGCGACCGCAGGCTCGACAGCACGGTGACCGTGGTGGCCGGCGAACTGCCCTGTGCCGGATGCTCGTTCCACCGCTGGATGATCCCGGGCACCAGCTCGTCACCGGTGGCGCAGGGGTCCGCGGCCCGGTCCATCTCCACCGAAACCGTCACGCCGAGACCGCCGTCCAGCGGGATGCGGTAGTCGCACTCGGTCTGCACGAGCTGATCGCGCTGCGCGGCGGGCACGGTCTCGCGGATGTCGACCCGGTGCACCTGCCGGTCCTCGATCTCCACCACGTTCCCGTACTTGAAGGTCTCCACCTGCGGGGCGAAGCCGATGCGCACGTCGAGGTCGATCCGCCCGTCCGGCCCGCCGGTCACGACGGCGGAACAGTTCGTGGTCATGGACGAGGTGCCCAGGACGACCTCGGGCCCGAGCGTGCGCAGCCGGCCCGCGTCGAGCAGGGCGCAGGGGTCCACCTCGCGCGCCCAGCCGATCGTCTCCGGGCGTGAATCCCCCGGCGGCGCGGCGGCATCGGCCTTCGCACCCGACTTCGCGTCGTCCCCGCACGCGACGGCGGTGCACAGCAGCACCGTGACCAGGACAAGCAGTCTTGACACCAACGAATCCCCTCGTTCGATCGAACACGGAAGAGCCAGGCCCGAGCAGCCTATGCGGATGCCCGCGCGCCCCCGCAGCGAGCTACCCGGCACGCGGGCGTTCCGATCGCCACGCCGGTGCGCACACGCCGGGCGGGCGGCGGCGGGCGTTGCCCGAAGGTGCGCTCGCTGCCTATCAGTACCCCCGCCACTCCGCGTTCAACCGGCGACTTCTCCTGCTCGGCTTGGCAATCTGCGCAGCTGTGCGGGTGTTTGTTGTCGGTTTGCCGTACGGGTGCTTGCATCGACGTATGTTCACCGAGGCCCAGCTGTACTCGCCGGTGACCAAGGACGTCGACGGCGATGTCACCGTGCACCTGAGCGACGCGCACCCCGGCGTGCACGATCGCGCGTATCGCGAGCGCCGCAACGCGATCGCCGCGCTGGCCCTGGACTACCGCCCGGGCTCCCCCGTGCCCCCGATCGCCTACACCGATGCCGAGCAGGGGGTTTGGCGGATCGTCGCCGCCGAGCTCGCCCGCAAGCGGGAGCGCTACGCGTGCACGGAGGTGAACACCGCGGCCGCACGCCTCGGCCTGCCCGCCGATCACATCCCCCAGCTCGCCGAGGTCTCGGAGAAGTTGTTCCCGCTCAGCGGATTCCGTTACGTCCCGGCCGCCGGCCTGGTCCCGCTGCGCGAGTTCTTCGGATCCTTCGCGGATCGAATCTTCCACTCCACGCAGTACATTCGGCACCACTCCGCGCCGCTGTACACCCCCGAGCCCGATGCCGTGCACGAGATCCTCGGTCACGCAACACAATTGGCGAGCCCGCGGTTCGCCGCGGTCTACGCGGCCGTCGGCGCGGCGGTGGCCCGCCTGGAGACCGAGCGGGCGCTCAAGTTCCTGGCCGACGTGTTCTGGTTCTCGATGGAGTTCGGCGTGGTTCGCGAGAACGGTGAGATCCGTTGCTACGGTGCGGGACTGCTGTCCTCGTACGGGGAGATCGAGGAGTTCCGGCACGCCGAGCTGCGCCCCCTGGACATCGCGGAGATGGGGAACGCGGTGTACGACATCACCCGCTACCAGCCGGTGCTGTACTGCGCGGAGTCGATCGCCGAGATAGAGGACACCGTCGGCGGCTTCTTCGCCACGATGGACGACGACGCACCGCTCAGAGCCGCATCCCGGATTCCAGGAAGGCTATGACTCGGGCGATGGACGCGGGATCGAACGGATCGCTGTCCATCAGCACGGCCTTGGCGGCCCCGATCAGCGCCCCGGCCAGGGCTCGCACCTCGAAGTCCGCGGGCGTGCGCCCGGCCCGCTCGGCCACCAGTTCCGCGACCATGTCGACGTTGCGATCCATCTCCAGCGCCAGCACGCCCCGCAGTTCCGGGACGGTGCTGACGAAGCTCGCGCGCTCGCGTTCGAAGGCGAACTGCGCGGGATCAAGGGACCCGAACGACTCCACGGTGGCGCGCCGGAACGCCTCGAGGGCGGAGAGTTCGGGCGGCTGGGCCCGGAACCGCTCCATCATGATCGGGTCCAGGTCGTCGGCCAGGACCACCTGTTCCTTGGACGGGAAGTAGCGGAAGAAGGTGCTCGGGGAGATGTCGGCGGCGTCGGCGATCTGTTCCACGGTGGTGGCCGCGTAGCCCTGCTCACGGAAGAGCCGGAAAGCCTCGAGCCGGATGGCCGAGCGGGTGCGCTCCTTCTTGCGTTCGCGCAGCCCGGGCCGGGCCCGGACCGCGGGTTCCCCGGCCGGTTCGGGGACCGACCGGGACCGGGTGGACTCCGCGTGGATGGACTCAGCCGACATGTACCGATTGTGCAGCATCGGGCGTGGCCGCCGGCCCGGCCGGTGCCCGGGTGAGCAGGGCGGCCAGGACCGTCGCGCCCAGGCAGACCGCGGCGCACACCCACAGCATGGCGCTCATCCCGCTCATGAAGGCCGACTGCACGTGGGCCAGCAGCTCCGCGTCGCCGAGCCGATGGGCAACGCCCACACCGGCATTGACGCCGTCGTCGACGGGCGGCCGGTTCGCCGCGCCGAGTTCGGCGCGGTACCGGGTGGACAGCACCGTGCCCAGTACCGCGACGCCGATGGTGCCCGCCGCCTGGCGCAGCGCCTGCAGCAGCGCGGATCCGGACCCGGCGCGTTCGGCGGCGAGTTCGCCCATGGCCAGGCCCATGGCGGCGGGCATGACCAGGCCCATGCCCGCGCCGAGCAGGGTGAGCGCGGTGGCGGCGACCCCGTACCCGCTGTCGGCGGTGAGCAGCGCGGCCAGCGCGAGACCGCCCGCGAGCAGCGCGAATCCGCCGGTGAGCACCACGCGCAGCCCCGCCCGGGGCAGCAGCGCGTCGACCACCCGGCTGCCGACGATGAGACCGCCGATGAGCGGCAGCAGACGCAGGCCGCTGCCGAGCGCGTCGGCGCCCAGCACGGCCTGGAAGTACTGCGGCATGGTGAAGAAGAGGCCGAACATGGCGAAGTTGACGACGATCATATAGACGGTGCCCCAGCGGAATCCGGGTGCGGCGAAGAGTCCGAGGTCGATCAGCGGATGCGCCGCGCGACGCTGCCACAGCACGAACGCGGTCAGCAGCGCGGCGCCGCCGGCCACCGCGGCCCAGGCCGGTCCGTCGCTCCAGCCCTGCTCGCCGAACCGGATGAATCCGTAGGTGAGACCGAGCATTCCGAGCACGGACAGCACGACACCGGGCAGATCCACCCGAATCGCGGTGGCGCTGCGTGATTCCGGCACCAGCAGCGCGACGGCGGTCGCGCCGATCGCCACCATGGGCACGTTGATCAGGAACACCGAACCCCACCAGAAGTTCTGGAGCAGCCACCCGCCCACGATCGGGCCGAGCGGCAGGCCGATGGCGGTCGAGGTGATCCAGATGGTCAGGGCGCGTTGGCGATCGGCGGGGTCGGGGAACAGGCCCGGCAGAATCGCCATGGACAGCGGCATCATGGCCGCGGCGGCGAGTCCGAGGACCGCGCGGGCGGCGATGAGCTGACCGGACGTGCCGGCGAAGGCGCAGGCCAGCGAGGCCGCCCCGAACAGCAGCAGCGCGGCCAGCAGCAGTTTCTTGCGCCCGTAGCGATCGCCGAGCGCGCCCGCCGGGAGCATGACCGCGGCCAGCGCGAGGGTATACGCGCTGCTGAACCACTGCAGCGCGCCGGTGCCCGCGTGCAGATCGACGGCGAGCGTGGGCAGCGCGACGGTGAGCACGGTGACGTCGAGCCCGATGGTGAGCATGGCCACGGCGAGCGCGCCGAGTGCCAGCCAGCGCTTCGAAGCCGAATCATTCATGACAGTCCCTATCAGTTGAAAACAACTAGATAATGAGAGAGTCTTTCAAATTAGAGAGACTGTCAAAACTTGACGCGTCACCGAGTCGCCGCGCCCGGGCGGCTGATGCCCGCCCGGCATGACGTTTCAACGAGCCGCTGTTACCGTCATCCGGTCCGTTTTCAACGCGACTACCGCACAACAGGTCTGGATCTTTGAGGCTCTAAATGACTGAAAACGCAACAGAACCCGTGGCGACACCGCTGCACCTGCAGGGTCGTGACGCCGTAATCGCCGCTGCCGCACCGGAAGAGTGGCGCGACGGGGTTCCCGACTATCACCTGAGCTCGGTCGTCATGCCGGTCGAGCGAACCACCGACCACGCGCCGGACTCGCTGGAGTTCATCGTCGAAGAACTCGTGAAGGTCTTCGAGATGGAGGTCTCGCACAAGAAGGACCCCGCGACGTGGGTCTCGCTGGTCGCCGAGCACTACCGCGGGCGGGTCAACGGCGGCGAATGGCAGGACTCCGAGGAGTTCGCGCGCATCGGCTCGTACAACATCCTGATCGGCGAGAACCCGTACTACCCCGGCGGCGAGACCTTCGAGTCCTCGCACCACATCTTCCACACCGCCTTCCCGGGCGGCTTCTTCTGGGAGGTGCTCGAGGTCCTGTCCGGGCCGCCGACCGTCACCTTCAAGTGGCGGCACTGGGGCCGGTACACCGGCGAGTACAAGGGCCACGAGCCCACCGGCGAGATGATCGAGATGACCGGCATCACCATTGCCAAGGTCAGCGATGACCTGCGCATTCTCGAGCTCGAGCACTTCTACGACAACAACCGGTTGCTCGGCCCGCTGGCCCACGGCTGCCCGGTGACCAAGACCTCCTGACCCGTCGAACTTTCGCGCGTGCCCACAGCCCCGGGCGCGCCGCCCCACGGTCCCGCGTTCCCGGGGCCGTTCGCACCGGTCGCCCCGCCGCACAGCCCGCGGCGGGGCGACTCGCACTTCCCGTGCGGAACGCATCGGTCGCAGTCACCGTGCGGGATGCGCCGAGGTGCACGCACCGCGCGGACCGCTCGGCTCTAAGCTCGTCCGCGATGAGCATCCGCAGGCATTCGCGCCATGACCAGAGTCCGGCCCATCGCCGACCACGTCGGCATCGCTCCGCTTCCGGCGGCACCGCCCTGCTCGCCGTGGCGCTGACAACGGCCACCCTGACCGTCGCTTCCGCGCCGCTACCGGCGGCCAGAGCCCAACCTCCCACCACCACAACGCCGTTCACCACGCCCGATACCGACGACTGCCCGAACCGGACCACACCCCCGCCGCCGATCGACCTGTCGGAGGTACCGCGCCCCGGCCGGACATCGCCCGCGCCGCTGCCGATCCCGTCCCCGCCCATCGGCGGCAAGAGTCTGGGTTCGTGCGGGGTGATCCGGCCCGCGGGCGCACCGCAACCGCCGGAGGGGATTTCGGCGACCGCGTACCAGGTGTCCGATCTCGACACCGGCGAGGTGCTGATCGCCAAGGACCCGCACGGCCGCTACCGTCCGGCGTCCACCATCAAGGTGCTGCTGGCCGCGGTCGCGCTGCGCACCCTGGACCTGAACAAGGTGGTGATCGGCACCCAGGAGGACGCCGACGTGGACGGGACCCGGGTGGGTATCGGCCCCGGCGGCCGGTACACCAACCGGCAGCTGTTCCAGGCGCTCATCATGGCCTCGGGCAACGACGCCGCGCACGCCATCGCCGCCCAGCTCGGCGGCGACGACGCGGCGGTGGCCAAGATGAACGATCTCGCGGAGCGATTGCAGGCCAAGGACACTCGCGCGGCCACGCCCTCGGGCCTGGACGGGCCGGGCATGAGCACCTCGGCCTACGACCTGTCGGTGGTGTTCCGCGAGGCCATGTCGATCCCGCTGTTCGCCGAACTGATCCACACCGAGGAGGTCGGCTTCCCGGGCTACGGCGCGGATCCGAAGAATCCGGCCGCGACCGAGCACCCGGGCTACCCCATCGCGAACGACAATCTCCTGCTGTTCAACTACGACGGCGCGATCGGCGGCAAGACCGGATTCACCGACGACGCGCGCCAGACCTTCGTGGCCGCGGCCCAGCGCAACGGCCGCAGGCTGGTGGTCACCCTGCTCAAAGCCGATGTGCGGCCGTACCGTCCGTTCGAGCAGGCCGCCAAGCTGCTCGACTACGGTTTCGCGCTGCCGTCGGGCGCGAGCGTCGGTGAGCTGCCGGAGGTGAACACCCCCGAGGTCGCGACCTCGACGGCGGCGCTGGCGACCCCGCCCAAGCCGGTCGCGGCCGATGTCGACGACGCCGGTGGGCGGCACGACGATCTGCGCGTGACCCTCATGGTCGGCGGGATCATCCTGGTGCTGTTCCTGCTCGCGGGAGCGCGCCAGATCCACCAGCGCCGCTACTAGCGGCGCGGGTCAGCGCCGCCGCAGCACCGAAACCAGTGCTCCCGCAACGGCGCCCGCACCGAACAGCGCCGCGCCCGCGCCGGCCGTGAGCCCGGAGATCGACACCCGGGGCTCGATCACGGCCGGGGCGGGCGGCGGGATGTCGGCCGGCAGATCGTTCTCCGACGCGGTGGCCGCCCACGCGGTGGCGAACAGGATGATCCGCGCGGTGAAGTAGCTGAACACCATGAGGCCGATGATCGGGCCGAAGGTCACCCCGGCGGGGCCGTTGACGACCGACCGCAGCACCAGCGACGAGAGTTGTTTGAGCAGTTCGAACACCACCGCCGCGATCAGCGCCGCGCGGGCCGCGCTGCGCAGCGTCACCGGGTGCCGGGGCATGCGGGCGATGACCCACACGAACACGGCCCAGTTCGCGAGCACGGCCAGGATCAGGGACAGCACGGTCAGCAACGCCGTGATGCCCGGCGCCTCGGAGATCTCGAACCTGCGCAGCAGCGTGCGGATGAGGCCGCTCGAGGCCAGCACCGACAGGCCGAGCGAGACGCCGATGGCCAGGAACAGGCCCACCATGGCCAGCAGATCCGAGAGTTTGGTCAGCGCCCAATTGCGGTCCTGGACAGGCTGTTCCCACTGTTCGGTGAGCGCGGCCCGCAGGTTCGCGATCCAGCCCAGACCCGCGTACGCGCCCGCCAGCAGGCCGACGATGCCCACGCCCGCGCGCGAGTCGACCGCCTGGGTGATCAGGTCGTTGATCTGATCACCGGCCGCGCCGGGAATGTTCTCGACGATCTTGGCCTGAATCTCGTTGAGCAGCTCCGGATCTCGCGCCAGTACGAAGCCGGCCACCGCGAATCCCACCATGAGCAACGGGAACAGCGAGAGCACCGTGAAGTAGGTGATGCCCGCGGCGTAGTAGTCGCCGCGCTGCCGCTGGTACCGCCCGGCCGCCCGCACCAGGTGGTCCAGCCAGTGGCGCCTGCGGATCTCCCGCTCGATGCGCGCCCTCGTCTTGTCGAACACCGCTCACCTCCACCGAACACCAGGTCAGATCGATCACTCTTCCATCCCCCCGGCCGGGTCGCCGCCAGGTGCTCCGGCGCGGCGATTGTGACGCGTGCCCGGCCCCGGGCGCCCTCGTGGAATACCCACGCGGCGGGTAGCGACACCGCCGGGCGTGACACAGCCGGGCGCGGCAGCATCGGGCGCGGCCGACGGGCGGATCGACCCTGACCGACTTCGGCGACGGCGTGGTCAGCGGAACGGCGGCCGCGCTCGCCGCCCGCGTTCCGCCGACGCGTGGAATGTCCGGGTTCCGGGACGGGTTCGCGCCCCGCGGGTTAGCGTGATGACCTTGGTCCGCCCGCCCCGACGACCGGAGACCGCCCGCGTGAAAACCGCACTGCTGACCTTGGCCCTGACCGCGAGCGCCGTGCTCGCCATGCCCGGCGCGGCCGCCGCCCCGGCGAGCGCCTTCGACCTGCAGGCGCATCGCGGCGGGCGCGGGCTGGTCGTGGAGAACACGCTGCCCGCGTTCGCGCACGCCCTGGAACTGGGGGTATCGACCCTCGAACTCGATATCGGGATCACCGCCGACGGGCGCGAGGTCATCACGCACGACGCCGCCGTCGACGGCGGCAAGTGCGCCGACACCGGACCCGTGACGCCCGGCGATCCGCAATTCCCCTACGTCGGCAAGTTCATCAAGGACCTGACTTTCGACCAGGTCCGCACCCTCGACTGCGGATCGAAGGCCCAGGCGGACTACCCCGGCCAGCGCACCGCGCCCGGCGCGCGGATGCCCACCCTGGACGAGGTGTTCGCCCTCGCCGCCGACCGCGGGGCCGACACCGTGCGGTTCAGCATCGAGTTGAAGAACGATCCGGCGGCCCGCGAGACCGCGCCGCGCGAGGTGTTCGTCGCCCGCGCCGTCGCCGAGATCGACCGGGCGGGCATGCGCGAGCGCGCCGCGATCCAGAGCTTCGACTGGGGCACGCTGATCCAGGTGCACGCGGCCGATCCCGGCCTGCGGCTCTACGCGCTCACCGAGCCCACGAAGGTGTACCCCTTCTCCCCGTGGCTGGGCGGCCTGGACATCGCCCGATTCGGCGGCAGCCTGGCCCGCGCCGCGAAGTCCTTCGGCGCGGCCGCGCTCTCGCCGCTGTACGCGCTGCCGCCCAGCGGTTCGGCGAGTCTGCCTCTGGTAACCCGTGATTCGGT
This sequence comes from Nocardia sp. NPDC003693, assembly GCF_053981095.1. Taxonomy (NCBI): domain Bacteria; kingdom Bacillati; phylum Actinomycetota; class Actinomycetes; order Mycobacteriales; family Nocardiaceae; genus Nocardia; species Nocardia sp. NPDC003693. Next base: position 1,648 of record NZ_JBSFNO010000026.1, on the reverse strand, counting down.
CGCCGAGGCGCACGCCGCGGGAATCCTGGTCGTGCCGTGGACGGTCAACGAGCCCGGCGCGATGCGCTCGCTGCTGGACACGGGCGTGGACGGCATCATCACCGACTATCCGGACCGCCTGCGCGAGGTGCTGAGCGACCGGGGCGCGCCGCTGCCGCCGCGCTACCCGGCGCGCTGACGGCCGGCCGGCATTCGATCGCGGGCGCCGACCAACCCCTGAGCGGCCCGCGGCGAGTGGCGGGTTCGTCGCGCGCCCGCAGGCACTACGCCACAACCGCTCCTGGAAGTGATCCGGTTCCGGTAGTCAGACGCGGTGCTCGATGGCGCGGTATCTCGTTACAGGAGGCGTGGTCCGGCCGCCGCCGGCGCGCGGACGACCCGGTCGATGTCTGGTGAACCGGCCTCGGCGTTCGACTCCGGCCGTTCCGAACGGCGAACGCCCGCGGACTCTTCCGCGGGCGTTCGGGTAGGCGCCGATCAGCGGGCCAGCAGGCCGATCCGGTCGTACACCTGGGCCAGGGTCTTGCTCGCGACCTCGCGGGCCCGGTCCGCGCCGGCGGCGAGGATGCGGTCCAGCTCGGTCTGATCGGACATGAACTCGTTCACCTTGGCCTGCAACGGCGTAACGAACTCCACCAGGGCGTCGGCGGTGGCGGCCTTGAGGTCGCCGTAGCCCTTGCCCGCGAAGTCCTGTTCCAGGGTGACGATCGGGGTCTCGATCAGCGAGCTCAGGATGACCAGCAGGTTGCTGACGCCCGCCTTGTGCTCCGGGTCGTAGCGGATCTCGCGTTCGGTGTCGGTGACGGCCGAGCGGATCTTCTTGGCCGAGACCTTGGGATCGTCGAGCAGGTTGAGCAGGCCCGCGTCCGAGGAGGCGGACTTGCTCATCTTGGCGGTGGGATCCTGCAGGTCGTAGATCTTGGCGGTGCCGGTGACGATGTGCGGCTCGGGCACCACGAAGGTCTTCTTGTACCGGGTGTTGAAGCGCTGGGCCAGGTTTCGGGTCAGCTCCAGGTGCTGGCGCTGATCCTCGCCGACCGGAACCAGCTGCGGGCGGTACAGCAGGATGTCCGCGGCCATGAGCACCGGGTAGGTGAACAGGCCCACGGTGGCGTTCTCCGCACCCTGCTTGACCGACTTGTCCTTGAACTGGGTCATGCGGCTGGCCTCGCCGAAACCGGTGAGGCAGTTCAGGACCCAGGCCAGCTCGGCGTGCTCGGGCACCTGGCTCTGCACGAACAGCGTCGACTTCTTGGGGTCGACGCCCAGGGCCAGCAGCTGCGCGGCCGAGATCTTGGTCCGCCGGCGCAGTTCCTTGGGATCCTGCGGCACGGTGATGGCGTGCAGGTCCGGGATGAAATAGAAGGCGTCGTAGTCGTCCTGCAGGCGCACCCAGTACTGCACCGCGCCGAGGTAGTTCCCGAAGTGGAACGAATCGCTGGTCGGCTGGATCCCGGAGAGGACCCGCTGCTTGCGGTCGGCGGAGGGTGCAGGACTCGACATGGTTCCGATCTTTCCATGCCGGTCCAGCTGTATTTGATCTGCCTCCGCTGCGCTCCGGCTGTTCGCGGCCCTCGTAACCCGGTTCTTCCCTCCTCCGCTCCTCCGCTTCGCTCCCCCGCTCCGTCAGTCCAGAACCGGGCGGGCC